>JAFURY010000096.1 GCA_017480795.1 Succinivibrionaceae bacterium | reverse complement strand
GTTGGATCTATAAGTGCGGTAACCTCGTTTCTGAACCTTCTGAACCAGCTGGTCTCATCGTTGTATTCTTTTATCATTGCTTGCGAGAACATCATCTGGTCGCACATGCCCGGCAGGGATGTTTGCGTGAGGCTAGTGTGGCGGCAAATCATAGAAATTCCTTTGTTGATCTTATACTACTCCTATTATACCAAATTATAATATCTATGACAATATGGATCGTTTATTACAACAATCAAATTTTCGAAATTTTCCTTTTTACACTAGGCTCATACATCGGAGGCGATCTGTTCCGGCGGCAGATCCGCGTTTTTCCTTACGCGGTAGATTCTTGCGCCGCTCCATCCGCCGTGACCTTTCCAGCGCCCGCCGCTGCGATCCATGAAGACAATGATTTCGATGCCGTCCGGCTTTGCCTGCTCCATTTCCAGAAGATTGAAAATCAGCTGCTTTTCCAGGTTGTTGTCGCCGTCAATGTACGCCATGATGGTCCAGGCGGGAAGATTCCGCCCTTTCTCATCCTCGGACGCGCTTTCGGCAAAAGCCTGGCATCCAATAATCAAAGCGGACGCAGCCAGGATCAGTTTCAGACACAAGGCTTCGAAAAATCGTGAGGAAGACATAGACAAATCCTTTCAAAACAGTTCCAGACGGACGGGTTCGGACGGAGTTTCCGCAAGGAAAATCCATATGACTCAATTTACAGGAATCCTGCGGTTCAATCGGTGAAACATGTCAAGTATCGGCCCAAAAATCGTTCGCTGGATCATGGTTCGCCCCACGGAGAAACACGCGCGTTTCCATGACGCCTGCGACGCTTTGCGATCCCGATTCAAACCCCGGCAATTCGGACAAAATTGCTCATTGCCGTCACATAAACTATTGCCGGCATCAATTAGAATCCGAATGTCCGACCAGGAAGACGGGCGCAGCCGTTGCGCCCTAAAGGTTCGAATCGCCGCCTTTATTCGAGCCCGGCATAAAAACAGGAGATTCAGTCATGCCTAAAGCCGCAGCGTCACTTGCGATACTTTTCCTGTTTGCCGGCGTTTCCTCGACAGCCGGATCCGCGGTTCATGGCGGGCATGAAACGAGCCTGAACGCTTGCGCCACCTCGCCTGCCGGCTGCTTTATGCAAGCCTCCCTTGCAAATCCGAACGCGGCCTCCGTCAGAAAAACTTCGGCGGAGCAGTCCGCAAGCGGTATTGCTGGAATATGGGCCTCCGTCAACCCGGTTCAGCCCCTTCTGGTCGTGTTCAAGGAAAACGGATACGTCAGCATAGGCTACAATCTCAAGATCGACATGTACGCCTACGTCGTCCGCGGATCTGATATTCTGATGACGGACAACGACGGAAATCAGATGATCGTGCCGTTTTCCGTCAGCGCGAATCAGCTGACATTAACCATCAACTCGCAGAAATTCATCCTTGCAAGGCAGAAAGAGCAGAAACCTTCCCAGTCGGGTTTCATACCGGGAGTGGGAACGGTTCCGCAGTCGGCGCCGCCGCTGCTGGACGGAACATACGTATGCAATATTCCGCAGCATGACGTGTCAATAGTTTTTTCATTCAGCGGCGGCTCCTACCAGGCCACGGTATTTGAAAGCGGTCGGCAGATCCTCAGCAGCGCGGCCGACTACACGATTGAAGGCGGAAATCTCCGCTACCGCATCGCCGCCTCCACCAATCCGCAGGCGAAGGGAACCCAGGGAACGATATCTCTGGTTTCAAGGGACTACGGCTTTGACATGCTTGACGGCAATGTCAGAACCATACAATGCCAGAAAAGGTAAGAATCAAACGAAGACTTTACAACAGATCCATCAACAGCAACGGGAGAACAAAATGAAAAAAATCGCAGCCGTCGCCATGGCGCTATTTATGTCAGGCAACGCTTCGGCCGGACTTTCCATCGAAAACGAAATGAGCCTCGCCAAAGACCTTGCGAAAAACATGGAAAAAATTCCTGATAACGTCAGCATCCTTGGCGAACGCGGCCTTCCGATGCGGGACTTCGCGCCACAGCAGCAGTCTTCCGGCATTGTGGGTACCTGGATGTCCACCGATCCGGCTCAGCCTCTCATGCTGATGTTCAACGAACAGGGATTTGCCGGCGTTGGCTACAACGGCAACGTATCCACCTACACCTATGCGGTTCATGGTTCCCAGATCATAATGGCAGACATGTCAGGCAACCAGATGGCCATACAGTATTCCACCAACGGTCAGATGCTTACTGTGAACATCAACGGCGCCCAGTTCACTCTGATGAGATATCAGGGCCAGATGCCGCAGTCTATGCCTCAGCCAATGCCGGCTCCGCAGCCTATGCCTCAGCCAATGCCGGCGCCTCAGCCAATGCCGGCTCCTCAGCCAATGCCGCAGACCGGAGCCGGACTTTCCCTCAACGGCACGTATGTGTGCCATATGCCTCAGATCAATTCCGCGCTTGTTTTCGTCTTCACGCCGACCACCTACCAGGCTGCGGTTTTCTCAGACGGCCAGCAGATCCTCGGCAGTTCAGCCAATTACACCACAGCCGGCAACACCATAAACTACCAGATCACCTATTCAACGAACTCCGAGTCAATAGGTCACACCGGAAGCATTCCAGTGACGCCGACCAACTTCGGCTTTAGCATGACCACCGACGAGGGAAATATTGTCAACTGCCAGAAGCAGTAACCGGAGGAACCGTTATGAAATTATTGAAGACAACACCTGTAATCGCATTGCTTGCGGTCGCACTGCCAGCCATGGCGGAAGAATTCCCGCCGTTTTTCCCAGAAGGCGGTGCTGATCAGACGCCTGTGGCGCCTCAGCCGGCTCCCGCAAATCAGCCTGGTCCGGCAACGCAAAACCAGACGGCCCCGCAGGCATCCATCGACCAGAGAATCATTGGCAAATGGGAAGCGCGAAATGAAACAGATTTTGCTGTTTTTGGATTCTATCCCAACGGCATGTTTACTCTGGAGCTACCTAACGGAACTTTCCAAAATTATTATGCTACCAACGGCCAAAGACTTCTGTCCTTCAAAGACGCCCAGCACACTATGCTCATCAGCGACTCCGCATACCAGATTGACGGCGATTTTTTGACTATAACCACCAAAGACAATGAATCGGCAAGATTCAAAAAGGTGATGACGGCTCAGCAGCCCGCTCCTCAGCCAGGTCAGTCGTGGCCGCAGCAGCCAGCCCCTCAGCCGGGTCAGTCGTGGCCGCAGCAGCCAGCCCCTCAGCCTGGACAGTCGTGGCCGCAGCAGCCAGCCCCTCAGCCGGGTCAGTCGTGGCCGCAGCAGCCTGCTCCTCAGCCTGGACAGTCGTGGCCGCAGCAGCCGACTCAGTTGCCTCCGCCGCCCGCCTCAATAAATCTGCAGGGCGTGTACTACTGCTTTGCCGAGTCCGTTCCGGATCTGAAAGACGTGAAATTCAAATATGAGTTTACCGGCAACACTTACTTTGTCTCCGTGATCTCAATGGGCAAGACCTACACGATTGAGGTGGGACAGTACCAGATGAACGGACCTTACTTCAACTACTACGTTACCGGCAGCTCCGTCAAGCCGGAAGCAATAGGCACGACCGGATCAACATACATTACGCCTACCGCCAACGGCTTTGTGATACAAAGCAAAGAAGGCTACATTATGAAGTGCGGCAGGTAAGCGCGTACAGATCAGCCTTCTGCGCAAAGTTCAGGATCCGGATTGTTAGTCTTCCGGATCCTGACTTGTGTCAACACGAACACGATCTGCATCGCCCGTCTGAAGGAACACCGCATAACTCATAGCAGTCAGTCTCACTAATTACGGCGTCTGCGACTTAAACATGGCGCGGTTTTGTTCTCCTGCAAATCATTCAGAAAACCTGCGGTTTCATAACGGCTGTCGGCAGACCAAATCGCAGAAAACATAGGAATCCAATCATGACTCTGATTAAAATGCTCCCGCTGGCTGCTCTCCTGGCGACCTCACAGCTGGCGGCCGAGGAATATCCTCCATTTTTCCCTGACGGCAACTCTGAACCAACAGCTGCCGCGCCTCAGCAGCAACCAACGGCTCAGACGCCTCAGGCAACCATGCACAACACGCAGGATCAGAGAATTGTTGGAAGATGGGAGGCAAGAGATGCCAGCGGTTTTGCCATTCTGCAGTTCATGCCGAACGGCTACGTAGCCTTAGAGACATCCCAAGAAAAAAAAGGAGCTCACTACACAGCCGACGGCAAAACTCTCTCTATTTTTACCAAGCCCCAAGCTCAGAATAAAGCCTCCGTAACATATGCTTACAAGATTGAAAACGATACCTTGATGCTGACTGATTCGAATACAAACCAAAGTTTGGCCCTCAAGAGATTCGTTGTCCAGCAACAAGCCCCTCAACCTGGTCAGTCATGGCCTCAGCAGCCCGCTTCTCAACCTGGTCAGTCATGGCCTCAGCAGCCCGCTTCTCAACCTGGTCAGTCATGGCCTCAGCAGCCCGCTTCTCAACCGGGTCAGTCATGGCCGCAGCAGCCGGTGCAAACTCCTCCTCCACCCCAACCTGCTACCGTAAACATCAATGGCGCATATCACTGCACCAATGCTTCAGCGCCGAACGGCGCCATAAAATGGCTGTACGAATTTTCAGGAAACGCTTACCGTGTTTCGCTGAACTCCATGGGAAAACTGTACATGCTTGAAACAGGTCAGTTCCAGTTGAACGGACCGCACTTTCAGTACTACGTCACCGGAAGCACAGTCAAGCCTGACGCAGTCGGCTCCAGCGGCACCCACTACATAACGCCTACCGCAAACGGGTTTATGATTCAAAGCAAAGAAGGAATCATAGTAAGCTGCACCAGATAAACTCCAGAACCGGCTGCGACCAGACTGTCATTCGGATCGGAAAAGTAGCGGGATTTGAAAGCAAGCATTCAGATCCCGTTTTTTCAGCTCCAGAGCGCGACTGAGACACCCGGTAACGGCGTGTTCCGGCTGCGCCATGCCCGGTTGCCAGTAACGAAAATCTCACGCCATGATATACGAGCGACCGCCGAAAGTCCCGACCCCGAAATCAGATGATGCCGCTATTCCGAAGAGCCGCGCCCGAGGTTCGCGCACTCGGCCGTAACCTGAAATCGGAGCCTCAATCGCGACGTTGCCCCCTTTTTCGCCGCATGCCTCCGGCTGTATGCTGCATACCTTCGGTCCCGGACCCGGAATCGGCCGTACCCCGCATCCTGACATTCAAAAAAGTTTTGCTCCAAATATGGTATAATCGGACTGTCTGTTGCACAATGAACGCAAAAATTACAGAGTTTTTCTCTCGGATTCGGAAAATCAGGAACATTAGAATTCCGTTTGAAAACCGGATCTCAAGGTAATCGATTTGTCATGATAAAAAAAATTGGAATTCTAACCAGCGGCGGGGACGCCCCTGGCATGAACGCCGCCATCCGTGCCATTGTCAGAACCGCCAACAACGACGGGATTCAGGTTCTTGGCATAAGAGACGGCTATCTTGGCCTCCACCAGGAAAGAATTTTCGAACTTAAAAGAACCGACGTCGCAGATATTCTCAACCGTGCCGGAACCATCCTCGGCACCGCCCGCTTCCCGGCGTTCAAGGATGCAGAAGTGCGCAAGGACGCCATGGCGATCCTGAGAAAGCATGAGATCGACGGGCTGGTGGTCATCGGCGGCGAGGGCTCCTACAAGGGGGCGAAGCTGCTTTCCTTCGAGGGTTTTCCATGCATCTGCGTTCCGGGAACCATCGACAACGACATCCCCGGCACCGACTACTCCATCGGATTTTCCACCGCCCTGAGAAACGTCATCGACGACGTGGACAAGCTCCGGGATACCGCCTCCTCCCACAAGCGCATTTCGCTGGTTGAAACCATGGGCAGAAACTGCGGCGATCTGGCGCTGTACGCCTCCGTCGCCTGCGGCGCCGAATACGTGATCGTTCCCGAGGTGGAATTCAACCGCGAGGAGCTATACCGCAACATTGACAACGGCCTGAAGCAGGGAAAGCGCCATGCCATCGTTCTCATCTGCGAAAATGTTCTGAACATCACAGAGCTCGCCTCCGATCTGGAAACCCACACCGGGCTTGAGATCAGAACCACGATTCTGGGTCATGTCCAGCGCGGCGGATCGCCAACGGCTTTCGACCGCGTCATAGCCTCAAGAATGGGTTGCTATGCGGTTGATCTGGTAAAGCGCGGCATCGGCGGCGTCTGCATCGGAATTCAGGACAACCACATCGTCCACCACGAAATTGCCGAAAGCCTCTCCCAGATGCAGCACAAATTCGACGAAAACCTGTATCGCATAAGCAATCTGCTGATCTGATTGCCGCCATGGAAAAACGCTTTTCTGAACAGCCTCACGAAAAGCCGGGATACACACAAAGAAAAGGAACGGCTGCCGAAACAGATGGTGCCGGAAGTCATTTATGAGTCTTGAAAACTACCGCCGCAGCGATTTTTATATAACTCTCAGCAGAACCAACACCATGCTCAGAGACGAGTGTCCGAATCTTGACGAACTCGTCAGAAAGGAAGATCTGGATCGCGACGACTTCATCGCGTATTTCCGCGAACACGGCTACAACTACGACGAGCAGACCAATTCCTTCAAAGAGGACTGATCCCCATGAGCGATCCAATAGAAACCTTCACCTTTTATGATCTCGAAACCTTCGGCAGAGATCCGAAACAGGATCGCATAGTCCAGTTCGCCGGAGTGAGAACCGATGCGAATCTGAACGTCATCGAGCAGCTGGTGATCTACTGCAAGCCCCAGCGCGACTATCTTCCGTCCATCGAGGCCATCACCATAACAGGCATAACTCCGTCGTTCGCAGATCGCAACGGCCTCAGCGAAAACGCCTTCATCGAGCAGGTTCTGCAGTTTCTCTCCAGAACCAACAACTGCGTGCTGGGCTTCAACTCCATCAAGTTCGACGACGAATTCATACGCCACACCGCCTTCAGAAACTTCTACCCGCCATACGCCTACAACAGCATGTGCGGCAGCAGCAGATGGGACATTTATCCGCTGGTGAGACTGTGCTGCGCGCTGTGTCCCGAGGGCATAAACTGGCCATACGACGAAAAGGAAGGCAGATATGTGCTGAAGCTGGCAGAGCTGACCAGAGCCAACGGACTTGAGCACGCCCACGCCCACGACGCTCTGTCCGACGTGCTGGCCACCATAGAGGTGATGAAACTGATAATCAGCCGGCAGCCCCAGATGTTCAACTTCATCTTCCACCACCGCACCAAAAAAGAAATTCTGGGCTATCTCGTGGACACCGCCACGGGCAGTCTTTCCGACAGAGCCATGGTGACCATCGATTCGGCCTTCGGCCCGGAGCATCTTTTTACCGGGGTGGTCATGCCGGTGCTGCTGGACGAAAACAGGAGCAGTCTCTACTGCTGGAATCTCAGCCAGCCTGCAAGCGATCTGAAGGACAACCCTACCTTGGACGAACTTGACTGCTCGGCCGTGGCCATGTCGGATCTGGGTATCATCAAAATCAAGCTTGGCGCCTGCCCGATACTTGTTCCGTACACGACCCTGAAGAAGAACAACCGGCACGAGCGGGTCGGCATTGACATGCAGACGGTGGCGGACAATATCGAATATCTCAGATCCGTCGATCTGAACAAGCAGTACATGGTCGGCTGCATCGACAAATTCGCCCGGCATTACGAATCGCAGAACTCCAAAAAAGCCGATCCAGAATTCGGACTGTACGGCTACCTATCCAAAAGCCAGGAAACCCGAAGAGCCGATCAGCAGCTCATGAACGAAATACACAGAGCCGAAAAAACAAATCCGGAGATTCTGAAGGACATCCGCTTTTCGGAAAGCGACATGAACGAACTTCTGTTCAGATACAGAGCCAGAAATTATGAAAATCAGCTCTCAAGGGACGAACGGGCGATATGGAATCAGAGGATCTCCGACTACAGCCGGGAACACAGTTCTGATTTTATGACAGAGCTTAACGATCTGTGCATCCAGAACGAGAAGAACCCGCAGATGCTGGAACTTCTGAAAGAAACGGCGATGTACTATGGCATAACCGGCAACGAATACTGAGTCAAAAAAGCGACAGCGGCACAGCCCTGTCCTGTCCTCCCCTCCCATCAGAACAGAACCGTCCAGTGGCCGGTTTTACGGGATCCCTCCCTTCTTATCAGTCCTAACGACTTGAGTTTTCCGACAGCACGGCCCACGGTTGCAGAGCTCAGCGCCAGTCTGCCGGAGATCTCGTCTCTTGTGATCGCTGAATTCTCTCTCACCAGTTCCAAAATCCTAAGTTCAATTTCGGAAAGTTTCACGGAAGGCAAGACATGAGCGGCGGCCACATCCGTTGAGTCTGATTTTATTGTATCATTTATTGTATCATTAGACCCCACGGCAGGTTTTATTGTATCATTTATTGTATCATTAGACCCCACGGCAGGTTTTATTGTATCATTTATTGTATCATTAGACCCCACGGCAGGTTTTATTGTATCACCCGTGCAAACCGCAGATCTTTTTCCGTCTCCGTTAAGCACGGTTGCAATTTTAAGCATTGTCGCAAAATCCTTTAGCGGCACTTCGGTTCTAAAAACGTCGTTTTCAAAAAATGATGGTTCAGCCCCCGAGTACAACCGTGTAAATTTATAAGTATTTTTAACTCCAGAACCAAGTTCATCAGCATAGCCGATATTACGGAAAACCTTGGCAATTGCGGGATTCTTCGAAAACGGCGTGAAATTGAAGGCATCAAGTTTTCCGGGATAATGAGTTAGATTTGCGTTTTCGGTAAACAGTCGGTTCTTCTCAATGACAATTTTGGCAACAAAACCACTGGAGAAGTCGCGGTGTATGAGTAGATTTACGATTATTTCCCTAAGTATCCCAGTCACTGCGCTAATTCTCTGTGAACCGTCGAGGACAAAATTGTCAGTCAGAAATCGTTTGCCAAAATCCATCAGACGTTCATAGCTTTCTATGAGATTAGTAGCAACAATCACCCTTTCATCAAAATGTTCTTTATCAATGATTCTAACTATCGCCTCCGTCTTATATTGAGGCAGCACGGATGCTATCAGTTCATCGGTGCCAAACAATAGAATACTCGCAAGCGTCAGTCCTCTTTTTCCAGACTCAGAATCCTTTAGGATCAGCCCGGAACTGGCAAGCATTTCTTCGTTGCTCATTTCGGCCCATGGATGGTGGTCAAAGTTTATCCGCGCCAGTTTTCGTGCTTTGTTCAGAAGATCGCCTCTAAGCTCGGCCACGTTTATTGACGGATAGACTCTGTTTATGCGGTTTTCAGAGTTTTTACACAAACAAAGATAAGGTACCACCGGTCAGTCCTTTTTGGGGGACGATGTCTTTGAACTGCGGGGTCTGCGGGAATAGTCATATTCACGGCGCTCGTCCAATGTTTTCTCCCATTTGCCTTCTCGGGAATAATGCACGTTTTTCGCCCCTTCATAGGTATAATGGATGTTTTCCGGATCGCCCCAATCTTCCTGGAGATCAAGAAAGCATGGTCTGACAAAAAATATGTAGATAGGGACGCAGATCACCCCTATGGCAAGGGCAATGAGAAGCGAGATCATAAACATGCAGAACTCCTGGTGACGGTGGAGAGAATGCGGTTGTTTTTTTTGCCACAGGAAAGATAGACTCCTGTCCATGTGTTGCAGGCAGTCTTGGAGTGTCCGGAATTCATTTCTGCGCAGGACTTCCACCCAGCGGCCTATCTTTGCCATCGGGAACGGATCTGACCGTCTGGATCTGCTTTCGTCTCGCTGCCTGCCACTTATGGCTTACCGACGGTAGCAGATGCTTCATCAGCAGGTGTTACGGAAGTAGCGTTGGATCAGGTCTCTTTCAGTATAGTGTGCTCAAGGATGGTTCATTCAGTCTGGGAACCGGCCTCCCTGTGGCTGAGATACTCAGTGTAACCCAATACTCCGATTATAGCATACCGTTGTGTAACAATTTCTTACCAAACATCAAAAAACACAGGAACGTAGCCTCCGCCGGCGCCGTCTCCATCAAGAGTCCGCCAATCAGATTTTTCAGCAATCTCCTCCCACTGCGGTATAATAGCACGGTTAAAAATTCGGAGAGATCATGACAAAAAAAATACTTGTTACATGCGCCCTGCCGTATGCCAACGGTTCCATCCATCTTGGACACATGCTTGAACACATTCAGGGCGATATCTGGGTGAGATACCAGAGAATGAAGGGCAACGACATCCACTTCGTCTGCGCCGACGACACCCACGGCACGCCGGTCATGCTGAAGGCCGCCCAGATGAACATCACGCCGGAAGAAATGATAGCCGAGGTCAACAAGGAGCACCTCAGGGACTTTACGGATTTTGAAATCAGCTTCGACAACTACTACACCACCCACAGTCCCGAAAACGAATTCTTCTCCACCTCCTTCTACAAAAAGCTGAAGGAGAAAGGCCACATCAAGACTAGAACCATCTCCCAGCTCTACGATCCTGAAAAGAACATGTTTCTGCCGGATCGCTTTGTCAAAGGCGCCTGCCCGAAATGCAAGAGCCCGGATCAGTACGGCGACAACTGCGAAGTCTGCGGCGCGACCTACAGCCCGTCCGAGCTGATTGATCCGTACTCCACCATATCCGGAGCGAAACCGGAAATGAAGGACACCGAACACTATTTCTTCGATCTTCCAGCCTTCGAGGGAACACTGAAGGAATGGATCTCCTCCGGCGCCGTGCCAGAGGAAATGGCCAACAAACTGAAGGAATGGTTCGAATCCGGTCTCAAGCAGTGGGACATTTCAAGAGACGCCCCGTACTTCGGTTTCAGAATTCCGGACACCGACAACAAGTACTTCTACGTATGGCTCGACGCTCCGGTAGGATATCTCGGCTCCTTCAAAAATCTCTGCGACAGGCGCGGGGACATAAACTTCGACGAATACATCGCAAAGAACAGTTCCTGCCAGATGTACCATTTCATCGGCAAGGACATTCTGTATTTCCATTCTCTGTTCTGGCCGGCAATGCTCCACGGCACCGATCACAGAATGCCGACCAGACTTTTTGTTCACGGCTACGTCACCGTAAACGGCGCCAAGATGAGCAAATCCAAGGGCACCTTCATCAAGGCCTCCACCTATCTCAAGCACTTCACTCCGGAGGCCCTGAGATACTACTACGCAGCCAAAATGAACGGCAGAACCGACGACCTGGATCTGAACCTGGAGGATTTTGTCGCAAGGGTGAATTCGGACATCGTCAACAAGCTGGTAAACCTGGCATCAAGAACCGCCGTGTTCATAACCAGAAGCTTCGAGGGAAAGCTTGCCGACAAACTCACCGAGGACAGTCTGTTCAGCCGGTTCGTCTCCCTTGCTCCAACCGTTGACGAATGCTACGAGAAATGCGATTACGGCAGAGCCATCCGCGAAATCATGGCACTGGCCGACGAAGCCAACCGCTACGTGGACGCCAACGCGCCGTGGGTGCTGGCCAAGGATCCGGCCCAGAAGGAAAAGCTGCACGAAATCTGCACCAATTCCCTCAACATGTTCAGGATCCTGGCGACCTATCTCAAGCCGGTTCTTCCGACCCTCGCCGCCGAGGTGGAAAAACTGCTTAATACCGAACTTACCCTTGAGAGCATCGCCAAACCTTTGACAGGATGCGTCATCAGCGAGTTCAAGCCGCTGTTCCGTCGCATTGACATGAAGTCGGTTCAGGCCATGATCAGCGACTCCAAAGAGGATCTGGTCAAAGCCGGCGCCAAGCCTGCCGGCGGGGAAAACCAGAACAAGTCCGCCAAATCCAAAAAGTCCGACGACGATTCGGTCATCGCCCCGCAGATCACCATTGACGATTTCGCAAAGGTGGATCTCAGAGTCGCAAGAATCGTCAAGGCCGAGCTGGTGGAGGGAGCCGAGAAGCTGCTGTCGCTGGAGCTTGATATCGGTCTTGAGCATCGCCATGTGTTCGCCGGCATAAGATCCGCCTACAAGCCGGAGGATCTGATCGGCAGACTTACCGTTATGGTGGCCAATCTCGCCCCGCGCAAAATGAAGTTCGGCGTAAGCGAGGGCATGGTCTGCGCCGCAGGTCCCGGCGGCAAGGACATCTTCCTGCTTTCCCCGGACAGCGGCGCCGCGCCAGGCATGAGGATCCGCTAGCAACCCGCAGACCGAGCCATTCGGCTGCGTTCCATTCCATCGGAAGCCGCGGGATACCGCGGCTTTTCCGTTGCCGCCATCACAACGCCCGCCCCGAACATTCCCGAAAGGCCATGCGGTTCGGAATTCAGAACCCAAACATACACGTCAGATATCGACGTCAAAAGAATTACAGATGTCCGATTCAAGCATAAAATCAAACACAAGACACATTTTAAAAATGTTTCACTTAACACTTTCCTCAAAATAATGTATTAATATACAAAAACAATCAAATACGGCATAAATATCCTGCAACCGCAATAAAAATAGACAGATATACTCTGCCGCTATGCTGACCGCAACATAGATCAGTCAGCAAAGATCAGCCGTATTCGCATCTTTGACAAGATCGGCTCTGAGGCAGACAGGCGATCCGGAATGAGGAAAAATCTTTTGAAACCTTTATTGTTTTGCGATGTTGAGACCACCGGCCTCAGCGGCGGCGACGAAGTGCTGGAGCTTGCTCTGGTGGACGAACAGGAAAATGTGGTATTTCAGAAAAGGTTCGGAACGGTGCGTATAAAACAATGGCCCCAGGCTCAGAAAATTCATGGGATAAAGCCTTCGGACGTGTCCTCCCTGCCGCCGCTGTCGGTATATGCGCAAGAGCTGAAACGTATCAGCAAAGGCCACGACATCGTCTTCTACAACTCGGCCTACGACACCAAATATATGGGCCGGTATCTGCATCCCTCATGCGCGGTATACTGCGCCATGCTGACGCATGACAGGCTGTACCGGCGTCGCAGCCTGACCTCCGCCCTTTCGGATCACGGCCTCGACAGCGCGGATCTGAGAGCTCACAGCGCGTCCGGCGACTGCATCGCCACGGCAAGACTGTGGAAATTCATGAAAAACAACCGAATGTTCAAACCGGTATGCACCAAGTACGGCGCGACCGAGGCAGTCCTTTCAGCCCTTGATCCAAAACTTGTATTCGTCGGAATCGCAGGTCTGTGCCTTCTGATCGCCGCCTGCGCCCATTGACGCCAGACAATCCGCTGGCTCCAGGCGGAGGCTTTCCGACGTCTTGCCCGCCGCGCTTCCGGCGGGCGCCGGCATCAGTCTGAGGCGGAGCGCAATTCGCCCATCTGCCATGAGACCAACCGGCAAAGTCCGAAAATTCCCAAAACGTGAAGCCGCCGGTTGAGAAATCGCGTCCCTTGTCATATCCTAGCCTCAACGCTGACTAAAAAACACAAGAGGGATTGGCATGGGTTACTGTTCATGGGCCGACATTAATGCGCTCGAGCGGCAATATCACGATCAGGAGTGGGGAGTTCCGGTCCGCGACGACCGGATCCTATTCGAGCATCTGAGCCTTGAATGTCTGCAGTGCGGATTGAGCTGGGACATAGTGCTGAAAAAACGTGAACTGCTCAGAAAATGCTTTGACGGTTTCGACATTGAAACGGTATCCGGGTATACGGAAAACGATGTCGAAAGGATCCTGCAGGAGCCGAAAATGATCCGCTCAATACCCAAGATCAGAGCAATCATCGGCAACGCCATCTGCTGCAAACAGGTGGCGACCGAGTTCGGCAGTTTCTCAAACTACATCTGGAGCCACACCGGCGGCAAAACCGCGCTCTACCGCGGACACGACACCGGCGCCGTTCCATCCAGCAACGGACTGTCCCTCAGGATCAGCCGGGATCTGAAAAAACGCGGCTTCAAATATGTGGGGCCGGTGACCATATATTCCATGCTTCAGGCCTGCGGCATTATCAACGATCACGACGTTTCCTGCCCGTGCAGACAGAGACTGATAGACTCCCATCCATTCGTCGAGCTGGAACGCGACCAGGAAGTCCGGTAACAGAAATGGAGGAAAGAAACTCCCATGAAACAGCGCCGCATCAGGATCACCGTAATGAAAACCGTCTGTCACCAGGATCTGATTGACCGCTATGAAAATCCCATGGAGCATCCCTGCTTCATGAGGGAGGGCATGACGTTTGTCGCCGAAGGATGGCAGAAGCCGGAAGGATTCTGCGACAGCGCCTGGAGCAGCGTTTCGCCCTTTGTGATGACTCTCGCCCATGGCGGCGAGGATATCTACGACGGCTGGATGAAAAATCCCCGCTCGGCCATGATCTCCTGCAACGACGGATTCAGACCGGTAAGTTTTCTCCTGGAGGCCATGGATGATGACGCAGAAGGCGGAGCGTAAACCGCAAAGGCTCCAGCTTGAAGCAACCGAGCAGGGACCGCCTGACGGACGCTCCGTTTCGGAACGGAGCGGATCCTTCGGAAAAGGACTACCGGGGCTCCCTTATCAGATCGAAAACATCCTGGCGCGTGGCGTTGTACATGCCTAAAATCAGCATGAGGTGGGTGTCCTCCATCTTGACGTAGGCGATAACCGGAATGTCTACTCCGGCCTCGTCCTTCGCCCTGCCGCGGCAGTACAGCATGAAGGTGGCGGTGTCGTACACCGCCCTGTCCGTGCAGTATCCAAGATCCTGCAGAATGCCGCTGAGCACCCTGTAGCGATCCATGTCGGACATGCCGGAGAAATCGAAGGCGGCTCCGGACGAAGCCCGGGTGATGTCGGCAAAGGTTACAGCCTTGCTGTTTCCCGGATGCCTGAAGGTGATGGTGCCGTCCTGGGCATCGATCCGCTGCCATCCTTCAGGAAGAGCCAGAGCGGCGGCGGATGCCAGCAGCAGCGCAACAAAAGCAAGCAGTCTCATTCAGTCTGTCCCCCTAAAAAGGAGCCGCAGTGACGGCTTTTTTCTTCCGGCTGTCAGCATCGGGATCCTTTTCTCTTGCCGTATTCGGATCTGCGCCCAGATCGGAAAGTTCCTTGTAGGTCACTCCGTCGCCAATGATAATAAACCCTGAATATTCGATATTCTTGTAGATGCCGACATAATGACGGTTTGTCATCTCGCCGCCATCTTCCCCCGACGCCGGCTGGTCGCACTCGATAACGTAACGCTCGTCATCGTCCAATTTCACCAGATCCTTGCGGTAGCAGGGAATGATTTCTCCCAGATAATAGCCGAGAATATCATCCTCGTCGTAGTTTTGCCCGGTTCTGCGGGTAAACTGGCCCCAGAAAGCGTATGAAAGAGAACCGTCGTCCGCAGTCCGGCTGAACAGCGCGGCTTCCTTGAACCGCTTGACAAATTTTCTGTAAACCGGAGCGGATCTGGCGTTATCGATTTTCCATCCCGGCGGCACGGCGCCGGCATTCTGCAAGCAGCCGCCGAAACAGAGGACCGCCGACATAAGAAGAAACTTGCGGATCACGATCCCGCGGGCTTTCGGCGTGAACGCATGATCCGGCGCGTCAGCGAAGGTCTTTCCAAAATTACGGCGCTGCTGGCGGAACATAGGTCAACCTCTTCATAAGTTCATCAACAGATCGGTAGGTGGAGTGATGCCCGGTGATCAGCAGCGAATGCTCGGCGCCGGTTTTCACCACCAGAAGGTACTCGTTCACGGCCTCGGGACCGCCGCAGTATCTGGCATCAATTCCGGCGCCGGCGCTTTCCATGGAGGCGACCTCCCCAAGACTGCAGCCGGCCGTCCTGGCAAGCTCCTCAAGCAGTTGCGACGGCTGGGTGTCCTTCGATGCGGGGATTAGTTTCACCGTTACGGTTTCATCGGAATCAACGCGCCTGAACACGTAGGAATCCCGCTCCGTCTGCCCCTCAGGCAGCGGATCGGTAAGAACCATTTCCCATTCAAGGGGAAGAGCGCGCAGACTGCCGCTGCCAAGAGCCAAAACGGAGGCAAGAAAAAGCATCCGCGATCCGGATTTCATGAACACAGCCACTCCGTGACATTTTCTGATACGCATCGCGCGTATATACCATACAAAAAAAAACAGATCGACCGGCGGCGGCCAGGGCTATCGCCGCCGCCCGATCCCGCGAAATTTCACCCGCATGCCATGGCGGCGCCGGTTTCAATCATGCCTAGGGCGCCATAAGTCCCAGTTCAGGCCAGCCCCATGCGCGCTGCCTACCCCCCAAACGCGCCGGCGCGCCATTGCTCTCCAGGAGTCGCGCAGGCCGAAAGGCGTCACGCGCAGCCCGAGTCCCTGGCGCTGGCATCCAGGATTTCAAGAGCCTCCATGACGTCGGCAGCGCGGCAGACGCGTTTGAACACCTCGCGCTCCTTCAGCGGCGAATAATGCTCTCTGAGATAGCTCAGAAACTGCTTGAACCTGGCGAAGAGATTTCCTTCGGGATTGAAACGCTCGAAACTTTCCACAAAAGAATGGACGACCCGAGTCATTTTCAGATAGTCATAGGGCTCGTCGTCGTTGCGGATCACCGCGGCCAGATTCGGCAGACAAAGCGCGCCCCGGCCCAGCATAAGAGCCTGGCAGCCGGTGATCTCCAGGCACTTCTGAGCCGACGGGCGATCGAACACATCGCCGTTTGCGATAACCGGCACCGGGCATACTTCTCTGATCCTGCCGATGAGATCCCAGCGCACGGTGCCCGGCAGGTACTCGTCAACCTTGGTCCTGCCGTGAACGCACAGCATGGAAATGCCGGAGGAGTACAGAGCTTCCGCAAGTTCAAGATACCGGTCGCAGCTGTCAAATCCCAAGCGCATTTTAGCATGAACCGGCACCTGATCAGGAACCGCATTTCTTACATCGGCGCAGATCCGGCGCATCAGATCCGGATCCTTCAGCAGCGCGGCGCCGCCGTTGGACCGGTTCACCTGCTTTGCGGGACAGCCGAAATTAAGATCGATGCCGGGCGCGCCCATGGAAACGGCAAGAGCGGCGCTGGCGGCTATGGCCTTGGGGTCGCTGCCGAGAAACTGCACGTAGACGGGAGCGCCGGAGGAGGTGCGGCCGCCTGTATTCAGTTCAGGCACTTTTTTCAGCAGCGTCTGAGAAGAAACGGTTTTGTCGGTAATCCGGACAAACTCGCTTTCGCAGAAATCAAAGGGATTGATGGCGGTGAGCACCTGGCGCAGAGGCGCATCAAGAACTCCGTCCATGGGAGCTAGAACAAGCTGAAGCATTGAAAAATCCGGCAGTGTCTACGATGCCGGCTGATTTGACCCGGAAGAAGAGTTCTCCAAAGAACCGCTTTCCTTGGCTTTTCTTTCGGATGCCAGGTAGGCATCTATCTGATCGTAAGGAAGAGGCTTTGAAAAATAGTAGCCCTGAGAATAACGGATGCCTTTTTCCTTGAGGAAATCCTGCAGTTCCTTGGATTCCGCATACTCCGCCACCAGATCCACCGAAAAGCGATCAGCCATGTAAATAATGACGTCCATTATATTACGGTTGACCTCGTCATGTAACAAATGCTTAATGATTTCGCCGTCGATCTTGATGATGTCTGGCTTCAGCTTGACGATTTCCAGAAGGTTGGAATAGCCCGCGCCGAAATCGTCTATGGCGATCATGACGTTGTACTCTCTGAGATTTCGGATGAAATCCGACAGCAGATTCAGATCCTCGAAAGCATCGGACTCCAGGATCTCGAAGATGAAATGATTCGGATTCTTCAGCGTTTTCAGCCGCATGTAGATCATGTTGGTGACCATTTCCGAATTTATGTCGATGGCCGAAAGATTGATGGAAACCGACTCCTCCCGGCCGTCAAACAGATCGAAGACCTTGTTGATCATGGCGCAGGAAAGCTGCAGATAAAGTCTGAACTCCTTGGCCACCGGAAGGAACTGGTTCGGGAACCAGAGCTTGCCGTTGCTGTCCTTGATCCTCATCAGGGATTCGAACTTGTAGGTGCATCCCTTGGTGTTGTCGTAAATCGGCTGGAAAAACGGCTCGATGGCGTAGTTCACCACCGCCAGGGCCGCCAGGGATTCCTCGAAATTTTCCACGTCCTTGTGGCTCTCCTCGTACACCACAAAGCGCTTGAGGGCGTTTTTCTTCTCCGACAGCAGCAGTTTGGCCTTCTCCAGCAGCTCGGCGCTCTGATCCACGACGATGAAGAAATTGTTCATGCACACGGTGCCGTTATGGCCGTAGTGCTTGTTGTAGCGCAGAAACAGCCGGCGCATCAGTTCCATGAAGTCGTCGGAACTGATCCGGTCCGAGGCGGCGATGATGAAGGACGAAAGATCGTTGCAGTAGATGTTGACCAGGGAGGTTTCCTGGTTGGGGGCGAGGTAATTCTGCTCCTTCAGATAGTTCACGAAAAGATCCACGTTCTGCTTGTAGTAGTCGATGTACTCGGCGGTCCCGAAATAGTTGGAAAGCTGAACGCTCTTTTCGATGACCACCAGGGCAAGCTTGCGGTAGCTGTACTTCTCGCTGTCGTAGGAATACTTCTCCACGTTGTACATGCCGGTGTTCTTGTCCACGAACAGCGAAATGGTGGCCTTTTTCTCCTGCTCCGAAATCCGTCTCAGCAGCTCTTCCTTGGCGGCCAGCACCTCCTCCGACTGGTGCACCAGCACGTAGTTGTAGATGTCGGCGGTGTCGTTGTCGTCGCTGAGGATGGGCTTGAGCATGGACTTGTCCAGCAGCGCCACCGGCGCATCCATGTTTTCGGTCATGCCCAGGTAGGAAATGGTTCCGGTATAGAGTTCGTTGCGATCGTCGTCATTGGCGAACTCACCGCCCACGTAGGTGAGCGACAGCTTGCGGGGGCCGAAGAAGTTTATGATCTGCGGATGCATGGAGGCGTAAAGCTGGGGCCTTAAAAAGCAGCTGTAGGCCCACAGGGTTTCGGTAGGAAAGAGATTGATTTCATCAATCATGGTGGAGTAATGATTGTATGAAATTCTCGAACTCATGTAGCTGTTGCGGATGCGATCGCCGGTCTTCAGCCACATGCCGACAGGAGAGGATATGGACCGGTCGCTTTCGGTGTACACCAGCTGACGGGTGGCGTTGTTGTGATCCACCAGCACCACCGGAAAACGATCCAGAAGCTTGATGTTGTCGTCGTTGGCCGTTACGTCGATGCCCAAGGTGTCGCTGATGAAGTCAAGAATCGGACGTCCCGAGACCTCCTCCACAACTCCGTCGTGAGCCTTGGTTACCTCGTAGATGTCTCCGATGGGCTCCACGTTGTTCAGAGGAAAACTGAAGGTGTGCAGATCGTTTCCTGAGAAGGTGACCACCAGAAAATGCTGCATGTAGTAATTGCACTCGTCGAAGACAAAGCCCCAGAAAAACGACTTTTCGCTGGTGGCCGGACCGCCGGTGATGGTGATGTCGGGAACCAGCTTGTTGAACTCGTCAATGAAATCGCTGAGCTGGCAATAGGCGCCGGAAACGTGGATCACCATGGCTTTGGTGGTCTGATCGCAGATGTTGCCGACGATGTCCAGGGACAGCTCGGCGGGGGACACGTTCTTGTGAGGCAGAAACTTGATGGAGAAACGGCTTTTCTCAAACTGCACGATTCTGAGCATCATGCAGTTTTCATGCATCTGGCCGTCAAGATTCACGCAGTAGGATGTGGAGCCGGCGATTTCGGCGTAAGGAAGAAGCGACTTGACGCAGGATGCGGCTTTTACCGAATCGGCCGGGGAAAGACCGGAAGCGTACATGAACACCAGCAGTCTTGATCCGGTATCAACGCCCTCCCTGGCGATAAAGGCCTTGAAAGACTCCTCATCCTCGAACAGACACGAAAACTCTTTCATACCTACACCAGCATCCCTGCAACACGACAATCAACAGATTTCATGGGCTGTAGGTTATCATATCGCCATACAGGTCTGTTTGACATAACTAACAAAAACACATGAAAACGGAAGAACCGCATCCCAAACGTTGTTGCTATCGGCCCGCCAGGACTGCATAATCGGATTGCAAAGCACCATCCGGCGCCGGTTTCTTTCAGGCTGAAAAATCTAGAAGCAAAAGGAGATCAAAAAAAGAGACTGCCGAAGCAGTCTCCATGGATTTTCAGCTTTAGGTGCGCCTCTATTGCCCCAGCAGTGAAAGGGCAATCTGAGGCTTCTGGTTAGCCTGACTAAGTATTGTGGATGCGGCCTGCTGCAGAATGTTGGTCTGGGTCATTTTGGCAGTCTCGGAGGCGTAATCCACATCGCGGATGCGGGAGCGCGCGTCGCTGACGTTCTCTATCACGTTTTCCTGATTGGAAATTGAGGATTCCAGCCTGTTCTGCATGGCTCCGAGATCGGCCCGGTAGCTGTCAAGACTCTTCAGCATGTCGTCGACGCTGCTGATAGTGGCCTGCGCTTTGGTAAAATCCAATACGTTAAGGGCGGTAATTGCGGCATCTCCTGCAGCAATACCCAAAGCGGTAACATTGGCGGCAGCCGTAATTGTGGTGTTCAGAATACCGCTCAACGACTTGTAAGGAATGTCAACCGTATTGCCGCTGTACGCGCCGGCCTGAATCGTGATTTTGTTGCCTACACCGATAGAACTTCCAGGAGAAGGAGGATTGGCATTGAAAAGATACAGATTTTTGCCGTAGGTCGACTGAGCTCCAATTCTGAGGATTTCGCTGGACAAATCGGTTACTTCCTGCTGAATCGCATCGCGCTCGTCCTGACTGTTTGTTCCGTTGGAGGACTGAACCGCAAGGGTGCGGATACGCTGAAGCATATTGGTCACTTCATCCAGCGCGCCCTCCATGGTCTGGCACACCGAGATACCGTCGTTGCAGTTACGGTTGCCCTGAGTAAGACCGTTGATCTGCGCCGTCATGCGATCGGCAATCTGCAGACCCGCGGCATCATCCTTGGCGGAATTGATCCTCAAGCCGGATGACAGTTTCTGGTACGAGCCGTCAAGCTGCCTGGTTGCCTTGGCCAGATTTCGCTGACCGTTGATCGAACTTACGTTTGTATTTACAAAGAGAGCCATAACCATTTCCCCTAAGCTTTTATTTCATATTTTTACTTTGGCTTTACAGGGCAAGCCTGCAAAGCTCCTACTGACAGCACTATTTCAAATACCGTGCCAAACGTTTCGTTTCATGAATAAACGCAGATTGATCAGATAGCCTACTGAACAAAAAAAGAGCTATGCAAGGACAGCAGGCAGCCACTTATATGCGAAATTGCCCGCAAACATGCTAGGAGCGAACGACCAACGCAGAAAACGCCTGACGGCAAATTTGGGGTCTAGGCAACGGCCATTGGAAAGATAAAACCGGAATCAAGCGGCCAAGGAACCGAGCCTGACATAAATTTGACATCAGAAGAAAATCGACAGACAAGAAAAAAGGCCGCCGAAGCAGCCCCGTAATTTTCAGCTTTAGGTGCGCCTCTATTGCCCCAGCAGTGAAAGAGCAATCTGAGGCTTCTGGTTAGCCTGACTAAGTATTGTGGATGCGGCCTGCTGCAGAATGTTGGTCTGGGTCATTTTGGCAGTCTCGGAGGCGTAATCCACATCGCGGATGCGGGAGCGCGCGTCGCTTACGTTCTCTATTACGTTTTCCTGATTGGAAATAGACGATTCCAGCCTGTTCTGCATGGCTCCGAGATCGGCCCGGTAGCTATCCAAGCTCTTGAGCATATTGTCAACTGAGTTGATCGCATTCTGAGCGTTGGTAAAGGAATCCACAAACAGCGCCGTCATTGCTTTGGTGCCAGCAGCATACACAGTTACTGTACCGTTGACTATTGCAGTAGAAACCGAAATATAGTTGTTTAGAATAGCTGTCATGGATTTGAACGTTAAATCTACGGTATTGCCGGAATATGCGCCCACCTGAAAGGTGATTGTGCCGGTTTGACCGATATTATTGCCAGGAGCAGGAGGATTGGCGTTGAACAGATACAGGTTTTTGCCGTAGGTGGTCTGCTCGCTGATACGGATGATTTCTGCGCTGAGATCAAGCACCTCCTGCTGGATGGCGTCTCTTTCATCCTGACTGTTGGTGCCGTTGGAAGACTGAACCGCAAGAGTGCGAATGCGCTGAAGCATATTGGTCACTTCATCCAGCGCGCCCTCCATGGTCTGGCACACCGAGATTCCGTCGTTGGCGTTGCGGTTGCCCTGAGTAAGACCGTTGATCTGCGCGGTCATGCGATCCGCAATCTGCAGACCTGCGGCGTCATCCTTGGCGGAATTGATCCTCAAACCGGATGACAGTTTCTGGTACGAGCCATCGAGCTGTCTGGTAGCCTTGGCCAGATTTCGCTGACCGTTGATAGAACTTACGTTCGTATTTACAAAAAGAGCCATAACCTAATCCCCTAAATTTACTGAAAATCTAAACCATACTGAAAATATAAACTGCTGAACATTTGCACGGAGTTCATGCAATGAATGGCATACTGCTAACTGCCGTCTTTTAGGAAAAACCTCAAGCGCAAAGATTGAACTTCTCGTCGTAGCGAACCAGACTGCGAATAAACATGGAATAATTCGGCAACGAATTTGCGTCAGGAGTCTTGATGCGGCTGTAAAGTTCAATGCACTCGGATCTTTGTCTGACCAGATCGGCGGCTTCAGAGATGCGGTTGTGATCCACGGCCTTGATCACCTCGCCGGTAAGATAAATGATTCGGTTCAAAAGCGATTCGAGGGTGCCAGCTTGCGCATTCATAGCGGTTTCTCCTGTAATTGGCTGTAATTCACATACAACTAAGCATGCAACTTGTATGCCAAGAAGTTCGAAGCTCGAATATCGTGTTTCTGCCAGTCATTTATAGAAAGAACAGCACTCTAATCCGGGGTTAAAGAATCCGGCGTCAAAAGAGCGACGGTAAAACTCATTGACGTCGGATATGCGCCGCAAAGACGCAACGGTACGGGAGACAGGCAAAAGGCCTAAATCCTTAGGGATGTCCAAGACGCGGGGAAAGTCAAAATCTGACGAAGACCGAAAAGGCGAAAACGAAATACAAGGGGTAGGCTGACAGAGCGGAAGAAGCGGGACTGGAACGGAACTTTTAGCGGGGAAAAACCGGCGGATCAGAGAAAAAGTCCAGCAGAAAGATGCGTCCGCCAAAGACGACAGGAAATCGAGCGCCGCCAGGCTCTTTCCGGCCTCGCCCATGATGAAAAGGACGACAAAGCACCACGACCCGGACGAGGGAAAATTCCGAATCTGCTGAAAAACAACCTGACCGCAGAATGATAAAAATTAATCAGCGCAGTTAAAAAGGGGAAAATTAATCAGTTGCGAATCTGAGAAGCGGGAGGAGTCGGTATCTTGAAATCGGACAACGGCGCCGGATCAGATCCCGGCATCAGTACTGTTCGGCATGATGCGGCGATCTGAAATTCTGAAACAGCCAAACCGATAATCCGGTCTCAACCGCATCCAAAAAATTTTTTTCAGAAGTCAAAAAAAATTTTTTAGCACAAAAAATTTTTTTTAAACGGAGAAAAAATTTTTTACAATCAAGATATACGAAAGCAAAAAAAAACAGACACAAGAAATAGTGTCTGCTCAAGACCAAGAAAATTTCAAATCACAAACCGACCTGCTCTTGGAGCAGCAGATTCATTTTGTAAAGAGGAATGAAGTTCTCGTTGTTGACAACGGCAACGTCAAGAAAGTTGTAGGAATCTCCGCAGGAGTTCAGACCGGTGGCGAGCACAAGACAAACCGAAGTCTTCTCATACGGATTAATCACGATGACATCTCCAGGCTCGGACCCGTTGATATCCTTCACGGAAAAGACTTCGCACAGCTGAGGCATTCTCTTTAAAAGGTCAAATTTCATCAGATTATCGACACTTTTAAGACCTTTATGATAAAAACGCTTTACCGTGACGGCATTCAATGCAAGCTGAACCTTCTCCATAGGAGTATAAGGCAAATCGCCGATGGCCTGAATCACATAGAAATAGAAACTGGAATCATCAACCGTAAACGCCGTATGCGGCATGGAAGTGACATCGCTGCTGAACAGATCGTTCAGACCATAGGCGGTCATGAAAGCCAGATTCTGATCTCCCACAACCAGATGAATGAGAATACGCCTACGCTCCTCTGAATAGCTCCAGTACCAGGCTGGATTCGGTTCAATGTGCATATCGTTATTCCCAATCAAAATCTGATGCGATTATAAAAAAAATTCTTCAAGTAATTAATTTTCTGAAAAATAAATTATTGCCCCTGTCACAATAAATTTCAGATCTGAAATAAAAAAACGGAGAATTCAGATCTGCAAAAATTTTTTTCGCAGCAAACGCCTAAGTTTTGTACAGATCATAGGCGAGCACAGATCGCTGATCTGCGTGACCAACCGGGACATGCAAAGCGTCTGCGGGTAGGGATCCGCCGATTTCTGCGCCGAATTCAGATCTGACATATTTTAATATTAATCAGACTCTGATTAATATTTGAAAAGGCGATTAATTAGCCCATTGGAAAGCAGTAAGGAAGGATCGAGGATATTTTGAACAGCAGATCCGTGTACAGATCTGAAAAAGAAGGGACTTTTGCATCAGACATCGGGACATCGCAGAATAAAATTAGAGCGGTTGCTTTGGGATGCCGGATCGCATCTGGAGCAGATCAGATCTTGCCATATCGGTCTCCACACCCGAGCCGAGATCTGCGAGACAGTCGCGGAAAGCCCAAAGTAAAACCTAAATCGGTGGTTGTCCGGGGTAATATGGCGCCCCCGCTATCGGCAGCATCAGAGAGATCAGATCTACACTGCCTACACCGCTCTGCTAACCTGACTGAACCTAACCTGACGTATCGTAGCCAGATCAGCGTATCGCGCAAAATCAGCCGCCGGTTTTCCGACAGTAAAACGCCAATGATCCCCCGGCAGCTCAGATCTAAAGATTCTCCACCAGCTCCTTCACCAGCGCCGGTCCGCGATAAATGAAACCGGTGTAGATCTGCACCAGCTTCGCTCCAGCCTCAAGTTTTTCACGGGCCGAGCTTACGGAATCGATTCCCCCAACTCCGATGATTGGGATCTCGTCCTTGAGCAGATGATGCAGCTTGCGGATTATTTCCGTACTCTTTGGAAGCAGCGGACGCCCGCTTAGTCCTCCCTGCTCGTAGGCATGGGGCATGTCGAACACCGCCTCCCTGGTAATGGTGGTGTTGGTGGCGATAACCGCATCAAGGCGATGCTTCAGCAGCGTGGAGGCCACCGACGCCAGTTCCTCGTCGCTAAGATCCGGCGCGATTTTCACGGCAAGAGGGACATACTTCCCATGAAGATCCTTCAGATCGGCCTGCTTGGACTTAAGCGCCGCCAGCAGTTCGTCAAACTGTTCGCCAAACTGCAGCTTTCTCAGATTCGGAGTGTTGGGAGACGAGATGTTCACGGTAATGTAATCAGCATAACGGTACACCTTGTCCATGCAGATCAGATAGTCGTCCAGACTCTTTTCCAGCGGAGTCAGCTTGTTCTTGCCGATGTTGATGCCGATGATGCCGTCGTACCGGCTCATTTCCACGTTGCGAAGCAGCGCATCCACGCCGTCGTTGTTGAATCCCATGCGATTGATGATGCCTCCGGCCGGCACCACTCTGAACAGTCTTTTCTTCGGATTGCCAGGCTGAGGCATAGGAGTCACCGTGCCCACCTCGATAAAACCGAAGCCGATTTTTCCCAGACCGTCGATGGCCACCGCATTCTTGTCCAGACCTGCGGCAAGCCCCACCGGATTCTTGAACCGAAGTCCCATCACCTCAACCGGGCGCTCCGGAACGCTCTGCTTCAGAAGAAAGCCGAGCGGCGATCTGCCTACGTGATGCAGCATGCTCATCGTCATCTCATGAACAAATTCAGGATCGAACTTGAAGATCACCGGTCTGATCATAGATTCGTAAAAGTGATAAAACATACGGCCACTCCCCTACCTGATGCGCTCCAGGGACACGAAGCTGTTATCGTCGTTCAGCACCAGTCTGAACACGCCCTGTATTCCATTATAACCCACAAACTTCTGAAAATGACTGATGGGAAGCTCCAGTCTCAGCCCCTCGAAGGTCATGAGCGACAGCCTTTTGATCGGCGAATTGTACATGATGTTGCGAACCTCCTCGGAAGACATCTGCACCGAAAAGGTAAAAGTTCTGCTCATATCGTCTCCTGCTCCTGTCCGCCAGTCTTCCGTCCGCCCTGCCGTCATCAGATCTGCTTCAGAGCCCTTTTGATCTTCTCGTACAGATCGGACGCCAGATGGTCAAGCCCTGAAAGCTTCTCCAGCTGCCGACGGATCTCCAGGCTCCTGGCCTCGGGATACCGGTCGTAATCAAGATACACGTCAATAAGTCTTGCCGCGGTCTGCGGATTGCGGGTGTTGAGATCCGTCAGAATTTCCGTCAGAAAATCGTAGGACTGGCATCCCCTAATATGGAAACCGTAAGGATTGCCGGCGGCGAAGGCTCCAATCAGCGATCTAACCCGGTTCGGATTGCTCATGGTGAAGTCCGGATCCTTCATCAGCTCCTTTACCCGATCCAGAGTTCTGTCCGATGCCACGGTGGCCAGGGTTCTGAACCATTTGTCCATGATCAGACCGTTGCCCTGCCACTGCTGCCTGAAGCGCCGGGCAAGATCCTCTCCTATGTCAAGTCCGGCGTGAACCGCGATGGAAAACGCCGCCAGCTGATCGGTCATGTTGTCGGCGCGCTGGTACTGTCCCGCGATCTCTTCGCCGAAAGCGTTTCCGCGACCCAGCGCCAGGTAGCTCATGGCAAGATGCTTCAGCCTGCGGCCGCAGGATCGCTCATGATCCCATACGTAGGCCTCGCGGGAATCATGGCGACGGTACATATCCATCCACAGCCCGTCAAGAGCGGATGCCAGATGATGCCTGAGCTTCTCTCTGGCCTCGTGGGCGGCCTCCACCTCGTAGCGATGGAACATTCTGAGGATCTGGGAGGTGGATGGCGCGGCCAGCAGTCTGGCCAGATACAGACCGTCGTACCGGCCGGAGGAAACGAGGGTTTCAAAAAGTCCTGAAAGGATCTGCGCCGCCGAACTGGCCTCCTGCTCTCTGCCGGCAATGGCGGCCTGGAAATATCTGGTGTAGAAGGCCCACATGGCGTCGTACCGGTTGAAATCGTTGCCGCTGCCGGCTATCACCGTCTTGAGATCCTCGTCGCTGTAGGAGATCTTCAGATCCACCGGCGCGGAAAAATCGCTGAGACAGCAGATCACCGGGCGGGATGAAACGTTTTCGTAAACGATCTCGGTTTCAGCCTCGTCAAGAAGCAGCACGCCGGCTTCCGAAATCCGCCCGTCCTGAGGCGCAAGTTTTTCAAGAGACGCGGAATCGATAACCTCCAGCTTCAGCGGGATCACCATCGGCGGATAGGAGCTGCGATCGGCATACGCCGTGCTCCGGTGACGTTGGGCGAACCTCACCGCAAAGCGCTTTTTCGTCTCGTCGTAGTTCTGGCTGACGCTCACCTCAGGAGTGCCGTCGCACTCGTACCAGTGACGGAACTGCTTCAGGTCGAAGCCGGAAGCATCCTCCATGGCCCGCACGAAATCCTCGCAGGTGGCGCAGGTTCCGTCATGACGGGAAATGTACAGCTTCATTCCCTTCTGGAAATTCTCCTCGCCGATGATGGTATGAAGCATGCGGATAACCTCCGCCCCCTTTTCATATACCGTCACGGTGTAGAAATTGTTCTGCTCGATGACGCGATCGGGACGGATGGGATGACTCATGGGACCCGCATCCTCGGCGAACTGCACCGTCCGGATGAACTCGGCCTCGTCGATGCGCTCCACCGCACGGCTGTGAAGATCGGAGGAGAACTCCTGATCCCTAAATACCGTCAGCCCCTCCTTGAGACTCAGCTGAAACCAGTCCCGGCAGGTTACCCGATCTCCGGTCCAGTTGTGAAAATACTCATGGCCGATAACGTTCTCGATGGCGTGAAAATCCTCGTCGGTGCCGGTTTTGTCATCCGCCAGCACAAATTTGGAATTGAAAATGTTCAGCCCCTTGTTCTCCATGGCGCCCATGTTGAAGAAATCCACCGCCACCACCTGGAACAGATCGAGATCGTATTCAAGACCGAAGCGCTTCTCGTCCCAGGCCATGGCATGCTTGATGGACCTGAGCGCGTGCCGACCCCGGCATCCGGCTCCGGGCTGAACGAAAAGCTGGATCTCCACCTGCCGTCCGGATGCGGTGACGTAGCAATCCTCCAGGACGTCAAAGTTTCCGGCCACCAGCGCGAACAGGTAGCTTGGCTTGGAATAAGGATCCTGACGCACCACGTAGTGCCGTCCGCCAGGAAGATCCCCGGCATCGATCCGGTTGCCGTTGGACAGCAGATGAGGATAGAGTTTTTTGTCCGCCTCGATTCTGGTGGTGAATTTCGCCGACACGTCCGGCCGATCCAGATAATAGGTTATTTTGCGGAAGCCCTCGGCCTCGCACTGGGTGCAGAAGGCGCCTTCGGACATGTAGAGACCTTCGAATTCCGTGTTGGCGGCAGGATCGATGAAGTTCTCTATTTTCAGTTCGAACCCGTCGGGCACGTTTTCAAGTCTGAGACTCCGCTCGTCCTGAACGTAAGGCCACGGCTTGCCGTCAACCTCCACCGAAACAAGTTTCAGCTTTTCTCCGTCGAGAACCAGCGGACCGCCCGCGGCGCCCGCGCGCCTGATTTTCATTCTGGCCACCACTTTCGTGTTTTCCGGCTCCAGCTGAAACAGCAGCTCCACCTCCGTTATGGAAAAATCCGGCTGGCGGTAGTCAAGTCTTCTCTTTTCCTGTTTTGACGAGCTCATTCCACAAAATCCTTTTTCAAATCCGTCCGCAGGGTCCCGGTTCGCGCGCGGCAGAAGTCCATACAATCAAAAAAGGCAGACACCGCCGGCATCTGCCCATCGCATTTTTTCCGATCCGGCTATCTTCTTGCCGTGGCGGTGGCAAGATCCGCCGCAATGGCCGCCGCCTCGTTCTTCCACGGATCCGGCAGCTTCACGTCGTCCGGCAGATCGGCCACCTTGGCGATGGCGGGCTGACCGATTTCCGCCAGTTTCTGATTGAGGCGGTTCAGCTCTCTGGCCTCGTCCTCCTTCTTCTTGGCCATGCGGACATCGAGATTGAGGGAAACCGTCTTTTTGTCCTGAAGCTTTCTGGCTTCGTCCACCTCCTCCAGGAGCAGCCGGAAATCCAGCTGATCCTTCACTCTCTTCTCGTGCAGCGCGGCAAGCTCCGGAACCAGCACCTTCAGCGCGCCCTCCCGGGTGTACTTGTCGGCCTCGATGGAATCCCACGGCAGCGGATTGTCCATATCCTCCTCCCCGAACTTCATGAAAGAGTAGGCGGAAGGAAGGGCGATGTCAGGAGCGACCCCCCTGAGCTGGGTGCTGCCTCCGTTGACCCGGTAGAACTTGGCGATGGTGTAGGAAAGCTGTCCCATGTCCTTGTTGTAAAGGTCGTAGAACTTGGCCAGCGGTATGACCTGCTGCACCGTGCCCTTGCCGAAGGAGTTTCCTCCCACCACCACTGCCCTGCCGTAATCCTGCATGGCGGCGGCGAAAATTTCCGATGCCGAGGCGCTGAGACGATCGATCATGACCACCATCGGCCCGTTGAATTCGCGTCCGCTCTCGTCGTCCTTGGCTGAGGTGAGATCGTCGCCCCGATCTCTCACCTGCACCACCGGCCCCTTGTTGATGAACAGACCGGTGAAGGTGGTGGCCTCGGTGACCAGACCGCCGCCGTTGCCTCTGAGATCAATCACCAGCGCGGCGATGCCGTCCTTCTTGAGCTTGCCAAGTTCCTTCCGGGTGTCGTCGGTAAGCCCTCGGTAGAAGCTGGAAACCTTGAGAATGCCGATCTTGCGCCCGTCAACCTCCATCACCTCCGAGGAGGCGGAACGGTCGGCCATTTTGATCTTGTCCCGAACCAGAGACATGACGAAGATTCTTGAGGCCTCGCCCTCGCCCCGCTGCACCTGCAGGTACACCGTGGAGCCTTTGGGACCGCGGATGAGCCGCACCGCCTCGTCGAGCCTGATGCCCACGATGTCCGTCAGCTTCTTCTCGGACGGCCCCACTCCGATGATCTTGTCCTTTGGCTTGAGCTGACCTGATTTTTCGGCCGGTCCTCCCGGGATGAGATCCACGATGGTGACAGTGTCGTCCTCGCTGTTCAGCGTGGCGCCGATGCCCTCCAGGGACAGATTGATGTCGTTGAGAAACTCCTCGGAAACGATCGGCGACATGTAGCTGGAATGAGGATCGTAGGAATGGGCCAGGGTGTTTTCAAAAAGGCTGAACACGTCCTCGCTCTTGCTCTGGGAGAGGAAGTTCAGGGAGGAGCGATAGCGCTTGATCAGACGCTTGGCGGCCTCCTCGCGGCTCTTGCCGCTGAGGATCAGCTTGATGAGATCGTACTTCACCACCTTTTCCCACAGCTTAGCGCGCTCGGCGGCGGTGGCAGGCCACGGCTCCTCGGACCGGTCGTACTGAAACTCGTCGTCGGAACTGACGTCCACCCGGTTTTCCTTCAGCATGGCTATCGCCGCGGTCAGCTGCTCGTATTTGAGTTTTTCGTAATCGTTGTAAATCCGGTAAGGCAGTTCCAGCTCGCAGCCGGAAACGGACTTCTTCAGCATGCGGGCGTCCTTGAGATAGTTGTCCACGTCCCGCTGAAGAAACACGATTTTGTAGGAATCCAGGGATTTGAGATAGTCGACGAAATAGTTCCGGTAGAACTGGCCGTCCAGGATGAGATCCTGACGGTAATGAGACTCGGTCAGCTCCCGAAACACTCTTTTGCATGACACCTTGTGGTGTTTCTCCTGGTGAAGCACCGGCATGTCACCGAGAGTGATATTCGCCTTCTCCGCGCAGAGAGCCTCCGGCGCGGCAAATGCCGATGCCAGCATGCACGCCAGCGCCATTGAACTTAGTCTGTTCATTTTTCACCTTGGTCCGTGACATTTAGTGATTTGTAACATGAATATCCGCAACGGGGATCCCTGCTGTTCAGCGGAATTAGGCCGCCTGGCGGAAAAGCCGCCGGCGCATTCCGCCGAAACGGCTCCGAAAGCCTCCCCGAATCGCGCCTCAGCAGGCGGGGCGCAGCCGCGACGGGCGCAAGCATACCCGAAAGCAAAAACAACGGAGGTCTTGCGCTGCCCTGACGTTCGACCTTTTCTTTATCGGGATGCCGTTTTCGTTTCCGGCGTTTTTGGATTCTCGCCTTTTCCGGTTCGATCCCGCTGCGGTTGCTCAGAACATCGCGCGCGGGGATATTCTTCCGCAATGGGCAGGCGAACAATCATGCGATTCTTCCTCCAGGAAGAGAGACCCGCATCGCGCGAATCGTCTTTTCTCCCGGAGCGTTCCCGCCTGCCGAACAATCGCTGCAGGCAGAGCCGCCGGCCTTCGTCGGCCTTCGCCGACGCCTGCGGCGGCCTGAGCCTTCATGACGGCAGCGCCGACAGAGAACTCAGCTTTCGGAGGACTGGCCTTCCGGACGGGACTGAGGTTTCGGCACAATGAGTCTCACCGCCACGACGCCGGTATGCACAATGCTGCCGTTTCTCAGTCTTACCTGAACGTCGTCCTTTTCGATCTTGGCCACATGTCCTCTTACCAGTCCGTCGCCGGTTCTGACGCTGACGAAATTGCCTTCCTGCAGATCCCCGATCTCAACCTTGAGGTAGTCGTAGGCAATCGGTCTGGTATACGGCTTTCTGCCCTGCATGCCGCCGTTTCTAGGACCGTAGCCGCGATTCTGTCCGTTTCTCTGGCCCTGGTAGCCATGGCCGCCCGGTTTTCTGCGATAGCCGTCGCCCTGGGGACGCGGACGGCGGTTCTGATTAGGATTGCGATACTGGCCAGCTTCGCCCTCGCCTGCGGCCGCAGCCTCCTTTTCGCGCTGAGCCTTTTCCTCTTTTTCCTTTTTGCGCTCTTCGATCTTTTTCAGCACGGTCTCTTTCTTGTCAACCGCATACTTGGCCTGATCCGCAGTGATGGTCTCGCCGCACTCGTTGCCGTCGACGTCGATACGGGCGGCGCCCTCCTTGCAGGCGTCAAGGTACGCGATGGATGCGGCGTAAAGCTTGATGCCCTGTCTGATGGCGGTTTTGGAAAACTTGGAATCCGGCGATATCTCGTCTCCAAGACGAGCCACCACGTCGTCAAGGAGGCCGATCTTGAACGGCTTCACATCGGCCGAATTGAACGGGAAGAAACATTTAGGAAACTTCTCGCAGAGAAAATCGATAACCTCTTTAGGAGTGTACTTCCTTGGCACGACAGGAGCTGGCTTCGGGGTCTTTTTTCTTCTGGCGAAACCCGGTTTCTTCGCAACCTTCCGTTCCTGCTGATCCTGCTGTTCCTGCTGAACCTGCTGTTCCTGATTTTCTTCAATTTCACTCATAAACTTCTTCTCTCCTGGCCCTAACTCAATAGAGCAAAAAAACAAAAAAATCCGCATCCGGCATATCACAAGCGCGGCAAGGGAGACTCCTTGTTCAAGACGAGTCCGACATGACGGGTCTGGGCAAAAAAAATCGCTGTTATTCCATCCGTCGGCGGTCCGAAACGTCCGCAGTCATTCATGCCGGCCTTTCCATCCTTTTTTGTGTCGGGGAAAAATCGGCAAAAACAATGCGCACGCAAGCAGTCAAATTTGGATTATATCAGATGGGACAGGCGAGATCATGATAATTTTGCTTTGCATCCCGCGGCGCATGATCGCGGACAGAAAAGCGGCGGGCGCTGTTTCGCATCCCGCCGCCGCCACCTATCCGCCTCTTCGGGACACAGCCCCGGAGATGCCGGAGAGCTAGTTGTAAAGTTTCTGTATCAGAGGAGCTCTGGTGCAGACTGCCTTGATGAGGGAGGCCACCCTGACCGCGACGGCGGTCAGAAGGATGGTGACCAGCCACGCCGCGACCACATACAGCCAGTCGCTGGCGACGAGTTCACGCATGGCGGGATACAGGTGATAGGCGCAGATCAGAGGTATCGGCATGTGATACATGTAAAAGCCCATGAAATTCCTGTCGTAGTACTGTATCGCCCTGAAGCGGTAGAGAAAGTTCATGGTGCCGTCGGCGACAAACCGGGCCAGGCCGAGGGCAAAGACGCAGGCGGAGGCGTCGCATGCCACGGAGTTGATCTCCTTGGCCAGTCCCGCAAGTCCCGTGAGATTGAAGGTGGTGAAAAACAGCGCGCCGGAAACCGCAAGAATCGGATAACGCAGGCTGGTGGTGAACTGCCGGTAATACCTGAACACCGCTCCGCCCAGAACAAAGAGAAACAGATTGTCGCTCATGGACACCAGACTCATAGTGGTGATGCCGTCGAAAACCCGGTTGAACACGAAGGTCATCAGCAGAGAGCCGGCCAGCAGCACCAGGAAGTATTTTCTGATCATGAAGTTCAGAAGCAGACAGATCACGGTAATGAGCAGCATGATCTGCAGAAACCACAGGTGGTCGGAGAAGTTCATGGTCAGAAACAGACCGTAGGCGTCGGTCAGACTCATGGTGGACAGCAGTTTCCCGCTTGGAATGTGAAAGAGCACATAAAGCGGCACGGTGAACAGAAGTCCCACGCTGAAGTAAGGCACCACAATGCGCTTGACTCTTCTTGCCAGCTGCTCGCCCACGGTGCGCTTTCCGCCGGACATGGTCATGAAGTACAGAAAGCCGGAGCAGAAAAACAGGCAGTGGACGTCAAAGACCTTGTTGAAATGATACAGGGTGCCGAAGAATGAGCTGAAACTCTCGTCGGTGGTCTCAAGCACCACCTTCCAGAAGGCGCCTTCTCCAAGAAACGGTCTGTAGCAGTGGAAAAACAGCACCGAAGCCAAAGCCAGCATCTTCAGCAGGGTGATCTCGTTGAACTTCGGCCGGGTCTTCTTAGCATCGTTTTTGGCCGTCGTCTGCACGTCGCCGGATGGCGTCTGCTGACCGGACGGCATGGCGTTTTTCGACAGCGCGACCTCGTCGGTTGATTGATTTGTCATAAATATCCTCGTATAAATCTGCGAAAACAGAGAATGCGGGTCGCCCCGCAGGCTGTGCACAATATATCACCACTTCTTTCATACTTCAAACCGGCGACTGAATAATGTCACCGGGATGCGTCCCGGCAGGGAAGGAACGTCGCAGCCGCCGGCAGGCTCTCCCCAGGCTGCGACTGCGCGCCGCAGGCCCCGGATGCGCCGTCTGGCAATCCTGCCGTCATGGCCTGTCATCGCGGGACGGAACCCCTCTCGCCTCTTCAATGGCGCAACCGCCGATGATCTGATATGATCGCCGCAAAAGTTTTAATCCGAGGAGAAGCTTATGCTAGGTACACCGTACTGTCCCGGCGCCACCCGCGCCGTACTGCTGGGTTCCGGGGAACTGGGCAAGGAAATCGCCATTGAACTGCAGCGTCTGGGCGTGGAGGTCATAGCGGTGGATCGCTACGATCACGCCCCCGCCATGCACGTGGCCCACAGCTCCCGCGTCATCAGCATGCTGGACGGCGCGGAGCTGGAGAAGCTTCTGGACGAGCTGAAGCCCGATCTGGTGATCCCGGAAATCGAGGCCATCGCCACCGACGCGCTGAAGAAGTTCGAGGAAAAGGGCGTCCGCGTGGTGCCCTGCAGCAAAGCGACCCAGATCACCATGGATCGCGAGAGGATCAGAAACCTCAGCGCCGTGGAGCTGGGACTTCCGACTTCCGCCTACGTGTTCGCCGACACCATGGACGAATTCAGAGCGGGCGTGAAGAAGATCGGCATTCCATGCGTCGTCAAGCCGGTGATGAGTTCCTCCGGCAAGGGACAGTCCGTCATCAGATCCGAAGATCAGATCGAAGCCGCGTGGGAATGCGCCCACAACGAGGGACGGGGCAAAAAGAACCGGGTGATCATCGAGGAGTTTCTTCATTTCGACTACGAGATCACTCTGCTGACCGTCAGCGCGGCGGACGGCATTCATTTCTGCGAGCCTATCGGCCACCGGCAGGAGGACGGGGACTACCGGGAATCCTGGCAGCCCCGCGCCATGGCTCCGGAGCTGAAGACTCAGGCCCAGGACATCGCCCGCAAAGTTGTCACCGCCCTGGGCGGCTACGGAATATTCGGCGTCGAGCTGTTTGTCTGCGGCGACAGGGTGATTTTCTCCGAGGTTTCTCCGCGGCCTCACGATACGGGCCTGGTGACACTCATCTCGCAGAATCTCTCCGAATTCGCCCTGCATGTCAGAGCCGTGCTTGGTCTGCCAATCGGAAGGATCATCCAGAACGGTCCTTGCGCCTCGGCGGTGATTCTGGGAGACGGCGTCTCAAAGGATCTTTCCTACGACGGACTGAAGGAAGCGCTGGCCGCGGGGGAAAACTGTCAGCTGAGACTGTTCGGCAAGCCTGAAATCGGCGGCCACCGGAGACTTGGCGTCGCGCTGGCAGGCGGAGCCGACGCCGACGAGGCGGTGAAGCTGGCCAAGGAATGCGCATCAAGGGTCAGGATAAACTACAACTGACGCGCCGTCAGCCCTGACTGAATTACTGAACGCATCGGGGCAGAAACGGACTTTGAAACACGCTCCGCTCTCTGGAGCGTTTTTTTTGCTCAAAGCAAAATTTTTTCTGATATGCGGGCATGCCGGCTTGCCGCGCCGGGGATGTCCGAATCCGATACGGAACGAATGCTCCTCTCTTCTGTTTTCTTCCGTTCGCTTCTGCTCTCTGCTGTTCGCTCACGTTCGTGCAGGTTCGGACAGGTTTCAGTACAACGCCAGCGCCTTCCGCAGCCCGGCCTGCCCGAAAAGGCGAAGCGTCTTCCGATCACCCTGTAAGACAGGCCGGATCAAAGGCGTACAGACCATCAATATAATCGGCTATTTCGCATCCGGAGGCGGTTCCCAGACTGCGATACCGACGGCTCATTTCGGCCAGTCTTTCACCGTCCAGCGCGCAGCGGCCCAGACTTGCAAATGTTTCGCTGTCGCCTCTCAGAAGTTCCGTGGTTTCAGGTCCCAGCACTCTTGTGGACATCCGCCAGTATTCCTCCGACTTCAGACTCAGAGCACGCCCCTGATAGGAGCGCGCAAGAGATGCCAGCACCAGCCGGTTGGCCAGACTCTGGCGCATAGGATTCACGGCATGTCCCGAGGTCAGTTCGTCAAGACAGCCAGGACGATCCGCAAAGGGCTTCAGATACATGAAATCAGCCATTTTCCTGCCGTCGTTGACGGGATAATTGTCCCAGAGAAACGGAAGCCGGCCGAAAATCTCAGCCACTCGCTCCAGGTGCTCTCTGGTGTAACCGGTGGAACACACCTTTTCTCCGGTCCAGAACACGTCCACCGCAGGATCAAGATTCCGTCTGAAATCTTCCCAGTAGTTTTCGGGTCTGGACCCGAACACCTTTTCCAGCACGGGATCGGTGGAGTAGTAGCTGGGACAGATGATGTGATGCTTCACCGCGGAGGAGGCAGCCAGCACGATGTCGGTGATGGCAAGCTGATATTCCGCCAGACGGCTGCTGTCGTTGTTCTTCAGATCGTCAAACAGCAGCACGAAGTAATCAAGCTTCACCGCGTCGGCGATTTCCGCCACCCGTCTGGTCAGGAGTCCGGCTTCCCTGATCACGGCGGAGGCATCTCCGGCCGGCGTAAAGCCTATGCCGAATTCCAGTCCCCGATGATGGTAGACGGAGGCAAGATCGTTCATGCGGCAGATCCAGTCGTCGCTCCACGGCTCGCGCCACTGACGCCTGAGACAGGAATCGTTTTTGGGAGCGTAGATGTAAAATCTGAAACCGATTTCGGACAGAAAAGAAGCGTAGTCAAGACGCGTCGTATCGCTCCATGGCGTGCCGTAAAAACCTTCGATAACACCGGCGTTTTTCATGAAATCCTCCTGCGACGGCGGTCGCGCGCATGTCAAAAAATGATCTCCCTGCACAAAGATTGGATGCTGCTTCGCATAACGCAATGCTTTGCAGGACAATTATACTCCAGCATGCCATGCCCGAATAAACCGCCGGTCGCATGCGGCTAAGCAAAACAGCCGGTTCGAAAAGACGCTGCAAGATCGCGCAGGCGATGATCGTGTTGCCAGGATTCGCCCGTTTCCGTAACGGGGGAGCGGAGGACAATCGCGCCCAGGCCGGACGCCAGACGGGCAAGCGTTTTTTGTTTGACACACGTGCCAGCAACGGGAACTTTCGGATGTTCCTGAGGATCGTTTGAAGGGTATGGAGGGAAAATGCTCAGGAAACAGAAGGCGCGTCATGCGTGGCGATTCGATTGACAAAGCGAGGAATTACCTTGAGAGAAATAGAACGGGTTAAAGCAAGAATAGAACGGCTCAATTCAAGCATTCAATCAAACATTCATGTTCTTTGGTGGTTTTACTGTAATTGATTCCTACGAGAATGATGTTCTTATAGCGTTGAATATATCGTTTGTAGTATTCCATCTTTTTAATCTGCGTTATGGCAGCCGCGGCCGACCTGCCATATTTGAATTCAATAATTATTAAGGGAATATTATTCATTCCCAATGGCTCATAAACAACATCCACTCTGCCCTTTCCTGATTGTTCTTCTCTATGGCAGTCATAGGAGTCCAAAGTAGCCCATTGCATGGCGGACATAACACAATAGGTCAGTGAATCCTCCGTATTGTAATCAAACAGAGAAACAGATGTGTCATTATGAATCTCCTGAATGATTTCTGCCACAGCTTTGCCATCGTGTTTCCTGACTATGGCCTTAAAGAGTCTTTCAGAACGTTTAACGGCATCAATGCGTTTGCTCCAATTCTGACCTTTTACCAAAGATAACAAAGTCTGTCTTATTTCATGGTTAGGCACATAAGCTATCTTCTTGCCGTTCTGAAGATCCGCGCAGCCTAAATAACCAAGACAAACCAGTAGACTGAAAACATCATCTTTGTCTGAAATGGATGTCATGTCATTTTTAAATTTATCAGAGCTGAAAGGAAGCTTCATTCCATTAAGAAGTTTAATGATATCGGTCTTTATTCCCTTGAAGTTAAGATTTATCAATCTGACAAACTCTTCATTGGAAGATGAACCGCTCCAATAACATTTGCATTTTCCGTCAGCCACAGCCGAAGCTACAGAATTAGGATTGTATACGTCGACGCCATTGAGCTTATATCCTTCATACCAGTATTTCATATTCTCGCGAGTCAATTTGCACCAGGGCATTTCAACGATCTGAGAAATATCATCTTCAGTAAACCCGAAATATTTCTCAAAGGGTTCCGGCGACAGCATATTGTATTCTTTAAAGTTATTAAGGGCTGACTGAGAGTTATATTTTCTGATTGGAAGAATACCAGTAAGATAAACCAAAGAAAAACATTCAAGACCGTCAGAAGATTTAAAAAGTCCTTTTAGCCAATCTATAAACTTTTTCTGAAGCATCGTATCCTGACGATAATCACGATAAATCAAATCCCATTCATCCATGATTAGTATGAAAGTAATTCCTGAAGTCCTATGTATGGCTGACAGAGCATCAGCCAAACCAATATTTCCTATTTTTTCCTTTTTCAAAATCGAGGCAAAATCATCGTGCTCCATCAAATCACTGATTACAAGATTTTCCAGAAAGTCAACTATATCAGCAGCCTTATGTTTTTTTTCTCTGTTCAAATACGTTGCATACCTGCTATCAACTGTATTCATATCAATATAAATAACATCAAACTTATTTATAAATGTTTCATAAGTTACGTCAACCTCCTGGTTATCAATCAGTTTTATACTTTTATAACCAGATATCTTTCTCCCAGAAAAAACAGATCTGCTGTCCGCTTCCTTTGAATAATATGAAGCCAGCATTTGGGCCATTACAGTTTTGCCAAATCTGCGAGGTCTGGTAAATGCTATTAATTTCGCATCAGAATCAAGTCTGTCTATGGTTTCTCCGATAAAATCGGTCTTATCCACAAAAACCTTGTTTATTCTGTTATTTAAAATATCTGTAAAAGCATTATTTCCTTTAGGATTTAAAAAAATACCGCTCATACCAACACCTCACAAACAATGTCTGACTCCCATAATAGCTCAATCAGCACTGTTTCATTTACCCTTTTCATCTAAAGACTTTAAATATTTATGGGCTGAGCAAAATCTTGTTAGAAAAGAGAATCTGTTCAGACCCTGTACAGCCAGATTTTGGATGCGGAGTCCGATATTGGAGAATAAGATCTTAACAATTAAAATGAATGGTGATCCCGCTTGCTTTTTTCCACAAAAGGAGAATCACCATGTACGATTATAATTCTATCATGATTCCAGCTCATTCAGAAAACTTTGTTCAGCCAGATAACTATGATCCTGATGGTTTAATATGAACGAACCGGAACGGCAAATGTCATACGGAAAAGTCATATAGCGATAAAGGCAAGCCTAGATAGCCAGGTTGGAACGTTACAGACCGTTTCATCTTGCGCGTTCTGACATGCAGAAAAACGGCGCATTTGCCTCAATTGACCGAAATTCCGGATAAGATTCAGCAAATACAATGACTTCTGTCGCACGGGGTCTTTCCGCCGATCTGCTGAAAAGAGAACGTCGGATACCGAAAGGACGCGCCAGCACGTGGCGCAAAGATCTGGCGGTTCTGGGATCGATTCAGAGAGTTGCGACATCAATCCCCGTCAGATTGCTCCCCTCCGCCCGCCCGGAACGGATGACGGAATTTTGGCTTTATTTGGACAGATCCGGCAGTTTGCTGTCCCGCGCCGCCTGGGAATTCATTTCCGTGGTGGAAATCGGCTTCTTCCGGTCGTTGAGAGATCCGCCAGAAGCCAGTTTGGCCGCCGTCTCGGACTTTTCCCGGATCTCGTCGCGGTTGATATCCTCCTCGCTGCCGGAGCTCATGTCATTGACTCCGTCAGTGCCGTATGCGCTGAGATCCCCCGAAGACTCGAACTTGTATTTGGTCTTTTCCCTGGCAGACGGAGTGACCGAAATGATGACGCGGCGGTTGACGTTGCGTCCGGAAAAGGTGGCGTTGGAGGCGATATGCTCCTTTTCGCCATAGGCGTTTTTGACGATCCTTTCCTTCGGAATGCTGCTCTGCTCGATGTAGGAACTGATGAGATTGGCCCGCTGCGCCGAGGTTTCACGGCTCTGCTCGGTGGTGCCGAAACTGTCGCTGTATGAATCTATCACCAGCTCCCCCACGTCGGGATCGTGAGCGAGATAGGTCACCAGCCGATCAAGTCTCCGCTTCGAATCCTCCGTCAGATCGCTGGAATCGTCGTTGAAGGTGATGACCGTGAAGGCCACATCCTCGAAACTGTAAGGCAGGAGATTGTTCATGCACTGGGAAAACTGCGAAAATGCCTTTTTGAAGTTTATGGCGGACACCGTAACCTGAACCGGACGATCCTGATAGAACCAGTCGTTGAAGAAGAAGCCCAGGTTGCTGCCGCGGCTCAGGGCCGAGGTGAGAGTCCAGGCGTTCTGATCCGCCAGTTCTCCCGCGAAATACTTGTAGCTTTTCATCACCGATAGATGATTGTCGGGAATCCCCGGACGGTAGTTCGGAGCGATGGCGCGGACGTCCACGTCAAAGGTGTTTTTGGTTTCAAGTGCCGGCAGCATGTTGAAATAGAGATTCCGGTTCTTCCCCGCGGTGGAGGTGAAGGCCACCTGACCGTAATCCGGTATCTCGTGCACCAGTCGGCAGGTCAGTCTGGTCTGTTCGGCAAGGGTCCAGACGGAATGGCTGATGGGAGCCTTGTATTCAAACTCCGCCCCGGCAGCGCCGCCCGATGCCAGCGCAAAAGCAAGACAAATCAGTTTTTTCACAGCTAAACTCCATGTAAGAAACCAGTCCGAAAACGGGCCGTTGTCATGGCAGATTTTTTCGGCTCAAAGCAAAATTTTTGCTTAAAATTCTTTTAACATCGGACGTCGGCGCGAACCTTTCCCGCGCCTAAAGGCTTGCGGGGCAAAACCACCCGGCCCATGCCGCATGCTCCCGGCACCCGGCCGCTTCAAGCTGCAGGAGCCGCGCCGTTTCCTTCAGTCCCTGAGCGCCTGAATCCCATATTCGTTTGCGGCATGAGGCTTCGCCACCAGAGCCGATCTGCCAATGCCCGGTTCCGCTTAATCCGCCCGCAAATCAGCCGGTCGATCCACGGTCAATCTACCGTTAATCTACGAAAAATCAAGCAAAATTCATACCACAATCATAACAAAAAGACATCTCCGAGGCATCAGCGGGCTTCGAGAACGGTAGCCATGATCGTCATTTTTCACGGTCTTTTGCGCCATGGCGAACCTGCGCTTTCAGACAGCAGGCGAACGTTCAAAAAATATGTCGACAACTTCAAATTTCTGTGTTACTATTCACACCCCATGGATGGGTGTCAAATGCAACGTCCCCACCCATGACGGCAGCGTGACAGGAGCGGAAAACTGAGCCGTAGCATCCGCCCCTCCTACCCTGCTGAAGGAGGTGACGAAGAGTAACGATGTTG
>JAFURY010000095.1 GCA_017480795.1 Succinivibrionaceae bacterium | reverse complement strand
TCCAGACGATACCCGAAGGGCGGGATGCCGGCGATCCACCTTCCCTTCGCTACAGACTCACGACACCCTCTGCGAACCTTCTCCTTCAGATCCTCGGAATAGTATTCGTTCATGGCATCGATGATGCTCTCCATCATGCGGGACTCCGCAGTATCGCCAAGGCGTTCCATCACAGACAGGATTTTCACTCCATTCTCACGGAGCTTCTTTTTGTATACAGCAGCGTCATATGTGTTCCTGGCGAAACGATCAAGCTTCCAGACGATCAAATATCCGAACTGATGCGAAGCAGAGTCGTGCACCATCCTCAGGAACTCAGGGCGCCCATGGACATTCTTCCCGGTGGTCGCCCTGTCGATGTATTCCCGGAGGACCGTGTACCCTTCCTGGGCGGCGTATGCGTGAGCATCGTGCAGCTGTCCCTCGATGGACTGCTCGGTCTGGGCAGTAGATGAATACCGGGCATAGATGACGGCGATTTTTGTCCCTTCGTTTTTTACAGCAGCAGAAGCCATGGTAACCTCCTGTTTGAGATTTCGGAGTCATGATGTATAATTAAAGCGAGAGCCCCACTCTCTGATATAAGACTGTCAGGTCGCCCCCGATGACTGGCAGTCTCTTTTTTTGTTTCTGCGGTAATTGATATACTTCCCGGAAGAGATCTTCCGGTCTTCGGGATATGGCTCATCGGAATCGATGACCCAATTTTTTCCGATCTTCTGCGCGGTCTTAAAACCGCCACGCGCAGCCATCTGACGGACAGTCACCTGGGCCTTTCCGTGAGTTTTCGCGTATTCCACAAGGGGCACAAGCATCTCTCATTCCTCCATATCGGTCTCTGCAGGAACCCAGGCGCGTGAAAACTCACCACTCTTGAACAGCTCTGCGAGGCCGGTGATCTGCTTCAGACGCAGGATTTCGTCCTGATCCATGCCAAGGTGTTTAGAGATCCACGCATCAGATCTGCCAATCTTATGCAACTCGCCCACGATGTTGCCCATCAGATCCACGTCATGAGCACCCCTGGCGCGGTTGTGACGGATCGTGGATGCCATGCGCTCGTCGATGGGCTTGTCAATCACGCTTACCGGAAGACAGCCGCCCTCACGGTCTCGGATGTCCTCGTGCTCAAGCATGATCCGATAGCGGTGGAAGCCATCCACAATATCATACATGTCGGCACCCGCATCATAATAACAGACAATGGGCATGGTGTATCCATCGCATTTGATGGAGTCATACAGCAACCGCATCTCAGGCGGCGCAACGCTGTTCGGGTTATATTCATTCGGCCGGATCTTCTCAATCGGAACGGCCCTCACATTGTACACGGGTGATCTATACATATTTACCTCCAGGAATAGTACTCGTCGCCCACAACGGCTCCAATCCCGGAGTCATATTCGACACTCACACACGGAACACCAGCAACAAACCTGTATCCTGTTGCCAGGACATACTTCTCAGGGAGTGGAATGCTGTTACCTTCGGGATCCAGCTCACCTTCGTCTGCAAAACATTCCGGGATGCACACAATGCAGTACCCAGCATCCGGCATAAAGCAGGAATAAGGCCTCAGCTCTTCCGGGATATTCCTGCCGGTTGCCATCCTCCCACAGATACTCTTCACATACTTCTCAACATTCATGTCAGCATTCTCCTCTCATGACAGCTCGGTATTTGCTCTTTATAGCATCGATTCGGGCCTGCTGCTCTTTATTCGGCCCGAACCCCATGAAACGGCACAGGTGATCGTTCTTCAGGATGCAGTAGCACATGCGCTTCCAGGACGGAATGTCGATGGTGCTGGTGACATCGTCTGTGTCGTCCGGGATCTCGCCCTCAAAGACGATTCTGTGTTTCTGGTCCTTCGAATAGTTGGAAATTCCATTTTCACGTATTTTATATCCGCGATCACGAATTTCATGTATCACTTCAGAAGAAAACCCGCCTCCGGTGGTATGCCAGAAGTCAATACTGAAGTGGAACTTCTCCAGATAGTTGTTCCGGATCTCTTCCGGCAGTGTGGACAGGAGGAATTCCGTATAGCTCTTCCAGGTGTACCCGGGAGGCAATGTCACCTGACGGTAACCCATGGCCTTCGAACTGCCGTATATCGCTGCAAAGTTCGCACCCTGCACGCGCCCCACAAGTCTGCTCCATGTGGCCGGTTCTATGACGCGGTACATATTCAGGCACTGCGCGGCCCACTCGTTAAATGGAGACGCCACACGCATCTGATCGACGGACATCCCGGCCTTGTAGAACAGATCATATAAATGATTGTAATCATATCCGAAACGCGCGTTGGCCACCCAGATGTCTTCCACACTCCAGTCATAGAGCGGCGAGGCAGAGTAGACGTCGCTGAATGTGTTCGTGACCCACATGGCATCCTTATAAGGATGCCTTTTGTTTATGATGGCACTGTACCTGTGCAAGCTCTCATCGGCTCTCATGCCGATCAGGGAGCACGTCTTCCCACCTCCGCAGTGGTCGCGATACCAGCGGGAGAATTGCTTGTAGAGATCTTCCTGCAGCATCATGGGCTTGTAGTATGAGAATGGGTTATTCTCCAGGTTGACCACCCATTTGTTCTCCGGCATAGGCCGTACCCATATATCCTTCTCATCAGGATTCCAGGGATACCACCACAGCTGATAATTGCTTACGTTAGTCTTGGAGCCCATGGGCAGACAGACCCAGAATGAATCACAGATGTCTCCATAACGTTCAAATGCCCGAGTGACATATTCCGTAGTCAGCTGATACTGCGCTTCAAAGTCCTGGTGAAACAGGCCGATCTTCTTTTTGATGCCATGGTCCCGAACGTAGTCCATCACCAGATTCAGAAGCAACCCAGAATCCTTCCCGCCGGAAAAAGAGACAAAGATATTGTCAAACTCACGAAAGATAAAGCCGAGACGTTCCTGGGTGGCTTCATAAACATTCTTATCAAGAAACAGCTTCTCCATCGTCTTCCATCTCCCCTCTCAGCCACTTGTGGTATTTTCCTCTCGCCTCGGTGAGGCTGTTGTGCCGCCGGATCTGCGTCTTCAGGACGTCTTCCAGCCTCTCTTTCCGGCTCAGACAACGCAGAATCATCTGATCCAGCGTATCTCGGGCAACGATATCATAGATGTCCACAGACTGAGTCTGGCCAATACGGTATACACGGTCCTCGGACTGGGCACGGGTTGCCCAGTCAAAATCATTGGAATAGTAAATCACAGTCCGACAGAACTGCAGATTCAGGCCATACCCGGCGCACGTCTTGTTTGCCACCAGGAACCGCGCAGATCCATCTCGGAAAGCGGCAAGGCTCTTTTCGCGCTCTGTGGCCGACAGCGCACCGTAGAATGGAACAGCAGATGGAAGCACACGGAGGAGCGATCTGATCTCGTGGGAGTACTTCGCGAAGACGATTGCCTGACAGCCATCAGGAAGACCTTCCACAAGATCAACGAGCTTCCGGATGCGGGGATTTTCCATGGGATCGGCAAACATCGGAGACGTCCGAAGATGCTTCCCGTCATCCGCGACATGCAGCCCACTGATGACAGCCTGCGCAGCCGAAAACATGCGATAGATCGTCTGCGGCTGTCGCTCGTCGATTCGGTCAATCATCTCACTGACAACGGCTTCATAGTGCTCTTCCTGGTCTGAAGACAGACGACAGGACACCTCGTGGTAATTCTTTCCAGGCAGCTGCCAACAATCGGACTTGCTGACCTGGTAACAGTACGGGGAGATTTTCTCCACGAGCACGTCCACGTTCAGCGTCCTGCGAACCTTCCCGGGAATCTCGGGATCATATTCCAGATGATTCGCGGCGAACTTCCAGAATGACCTGTAGCCGAGGATACGCCAGTCCAGGATATACCACTGCGCGAACAGATCAGCCTCGTTCCTGCTGATCGGGGTGCCGTTGAGGATCATCCTGTAACGGCACTTCTGAGCAAGGGCGGTGATCCTGGTGGTTCGGATCGCCTCATGATTCTTCACAAGATTGCTCTCGTCCACCACGAGCATCACACGTTTCAGAGAGACGAACCGGTCGAGCAGATCGAAGATCCGGACGGAGGATGACAGGGTCTCAATGCCGTAGACAGCGACAACAGACAGCACACCGTCAGCGTGGAAAAGGAGATCCTTCTTCAGACTCTCTCTGACAGAGCAGGGGCAGAGCCAAAGCACCGCATCAATCTTACCTGCAGCATGCCGGCGGGAGATGATCTCCAGGGCGGTTCGCGTCTTCCCGGTGCCCATCTCCATGTAGAGGGCGCCCACCCGGATCGGCAGCAGCTTTTCCACGGCTGCTGCCTCCCAGGGGAATAAATCCGTTTTAAGCTTTATCATCGATCAGATCCACCAGGACACCGTCCCGTACTTCTGGAGTGTTGTCGGCGGGGATGTGCTCCTTCGCAGGAGCTGGCTTTGCGCAAACCGTGCCTGTCTCTTCCTCTTCCATCGCCTGACGGGCGGCGGAGGAGATAAAGTAGTCATTGTCCATCGCGAAGTCTTGCACGGCAGCCCAGGCGGACACAGGGACGGTAACATAGGGTCTTTCCCACTTGGAGCCGGGCAGTTTCCTGGCCATGGCATAGTGATCATTTTCCTCAGGCCAGCGGATCAGGAAACGCCGGTCATCCTTATTCCATGCGATAGTCCTGAAATTGATGGGCGTATAGCCGGACTCAACAGCAGAATGTGCGATATTGGCGCTCTCAAACTTCACAGGAAAACCAGCATTGAGGAGCCTGGAGCCGAGGGCAGCACTATAATTTTCAACGCCCATGCAGTTCTCAAGCATCTGCTTGTTCCAGCGACCGTCTCCCCAGATCATGCCCATGCTCTTCACGATAATGCGGAACTCTTCATTCTTTTCGGGGAATGTGGCATACACGCAAGGCACGCCAAAACGATTCTCGCCGGAAACGATCATGGCAGAGGCCTGGTATTTCTGATCTACAGGGACAACGGTGGGGCGCTCGGGAGCGGCGTCCATGGTAGCGGGATCAGGACGGCCTGCGTGGTACCATGCGCGATGAGCCACGGCAAGCTCACTCAGCCGCTCGTGGTCGGCATCCTGCATCAGACGCTGCAGGGCACCAAAGGCGACGGAATCGGAGGTGCACATCTCGCACTGCCCTTTCCGGTCGATCCACCAGGATGCCTCCACTTTCCGGAGGAGAATCCCACGGAAGTCGTCAGCATGATACTTTTCAAAGGCTTGCGTGGCGTCATCACTCAGCCACTTCTCCATGCGCTCCATGGCGTGGTCGCGGAGCGTGTTCGCCCAGGCAATCTGCTTCGGGGTACCGACAAGCTCGGGGTAGTTGCGCTCCGCAGATCTGGTAGCGGCTTCGTCGTTCTGGCGATTCTTTTCCTCTTCAGCGGCATTCTTCTCACACTCGTCACAGACGGTGATGTGCCGCGCAGCCCACTTCACCCATTCATCTGCTTCGCGAGTATTCCTGCGGAAGCTGGTTGCCTGAAACTCTTTCCCACACTCAGTGCATGTGCAGGTAGCGACTGCCTTTGCCATTTTCTTTTCCTCCTGATTTTCATGGTCGTGAGAGTAAACAGTAAGTCAACGATATTGATAATACATCGTTACAGATGCAGTGTCAAGAGGAAAGTACACAAACTTCCGGGGTGATAGAAGAAAATTTCGCAGAAAGCTCCGAAGGATTCATACCTCAGCTTTCCTCACACGATCCTCTCCATAGACAACGCTCAATCCGCTGCCGTTATCCCACCTCATGACGAGCGATGCAGTATCATCAACAGACAGAACTGTGCCGGCGGTGCCAACGGGCGGTGCGAAGGGATCATCCATCTTCTCAAGAATCACCCTCGTGCCTGCCGGGTACTCTTCACGCACGCGCTCAACGATTTCTCGGTCAGGAAATTTCATACATTATCACCTACTATAAATCATTCGCCAGAAGCACAGAAAGGGAAGAGCGGATACCAGGGCCCGTTGTCACAGGGCCCAAGATCCGATGCCCAGAGCTTCAGCCCGTGCTCTCGTCTCCATTTGGTAATGCTCCGGATCCGGCCTCCGGATCCATCTCCCGGAGAATCTCTTCTGCCATAGCGTTTGCAAGACGTGTCCGCTCGTGCATCTCTTCGATGGTCGAAGAGGTTTTTTCTTTTTCTGCTCTTCCTCCACTGAGGTCAACGGATCCGCCGTTCGCCTCGATCACGCTCTTTGCGATTGTCAGCAGAAACCGGTTTACCTCGATCTGAGCTTTCCTCGGAAGAGCTTCATAGGAATCCCGGAGCAGATCAAACATCTTCTGGGCCTCAGCGGCATCCAGATAAGGACCGTCTTCCTCTTTACGGAACATCTCCCCTTTTCCGTCACGCAGCCATTCTTCCGAGACGCTTGGGAAAGCAGAGAGAATCAGCTTGATGTGGCGGTCTTGCAGCTTTCGCCGACCGTTCTCAACCTCTGACCATGCAGACCTGGAAAGACCAAGCGCTTTTGCAAACTCATCCTGTGTCAGGCGCAATGCCTCTCTCAGCCTCAATGCTGTGTTTTCCATAGTTCAAACCTCCTCGGTAAAAATAATACAAAAAATGTCGGTTTGTGTCAAATACCTATTGACAACCGTCGGATTCCGACGTAATATTGACACATACCGACACATTGATCGGTTATGCGGATTAACCCGAGCCAGAGAGCCGGGATCCGGATGGACGGGTAGCTCAGCCTGGTAGAGCGCAGGCAGCGCAGGGAGACTTCGACAGCCCAAAGGCCACGGACTGTAAGCCTCATGCGGTTCGAAACGCATTGCAATGTC
>JAFURY010000094.1 GCA_017480795.1 Succinivibrionaceae bacterium | reverse complement strand
CATCGGCTCCCGTCTCCTTTACAATCCCTGAGGGGGACTGGGGGCCGCAGCCCCCGGGAACGTATCAAGGCTATGCTGCGTAACTACACGAAAGGACTGATTCCATTGATGTAATAAAGCAAGGGGATACTCACGCTTTGGGCCGATTTTACGCTCCGTGAACTCCAACAGCTCCGGCGTCCGGGTGCTGTACTGTGGCGGCAACTACAACGCCAACGGGAACTACGGTGCTTTCTACTTCAACGCGAACAACTCGACGACCAACGCGAACGCGAACATCGGCTCCCGTCACCTTGTTTATAAATATCGCTTGTTATTCATTGCGTGGGTATCTCCGCAGCACTGGCTGAAAATTCTACCGACAGGACGGGGCATAGTAGGACGCGGCCAACCGCCACCCCAGTGGGGCCGGGCGGGGGCCGCGCCTCGAAACGTCCCGAGGTAAACAAGGAGGCATTTATGGATCATGCCTAAAAGGGTGGGCCATCTTTACGAAAAGATGTGCGACAAAGACCAGATCCGGCTGGCCATCAGGAATGGCAGCAAGAAAAAGAAGCACCGCCGGGACGTGCGGCGGGTGCTGAAAGACCCGGAGAAATACGTGGACAAGGTTTACAACCTGCTGGTCACGGGCACCTACACGCCGACCAGGCCGAAGGTGAAGCACATCCACGACAAGAGCTGCGGGAAAGACCGGGACATCACGATTGTGCCATTTTACCCGGACGGCATTATGCACCAGCTGATCGTGATGGCCATGGAGCCGGTCATCATGCGGGGCATGTACCGCTTCAGCTGCGCGAGCATCCCCGGACGTGGGAACGCCTGGGCGAGGAAGTACGTGCGGCGGGCGCTGGACGGAGATCCGCGCGGCACGAAATACTGCGCAAAGCTGGACATCCGGCACTATTACCCGAGCATGGATATTGACGGCCTCATGGGCAGGCTGCGGCACAAGATCAAGGACGAGCGCTTCCTCCGGCTGGTGGAAAGCGTGGTGCGGTCGAATCCGCTGCCGGGGCTGGGCATCGGGTTTTACCCGAACCAATGGCTGGCGAACTTCAACCTGGAGGCGGTGGACACCTTCATCCTGACGCTGGACGGGGTCAAGTATTACGTTCGGAACATGGACGACATGGTGCTCATGGGGCCGAACAAGAAAAAGCTGCACCGGGCCGTGAAGGCCATCGACAAGCGGCTGCGGGAGCAGCTGGGCGTCCATTTGAAGGGCGACTGGCAGGTGTTCCCGGTGGACGCGCGGGGCGTGAACTTCGTGGGCTATCGGTTCTTTCACAGCCACACCCGCCTGCGGGCGAAGCCGTTTTTGCGATTCACCCGACAATGCAGGAAGGTGGGCAAGGCCCTGGCCGCAGGGCGGCTGCCCTCATTCCATGCCGCAGCGGGCATACTGAGCCGGGCCGGGAGCCTGAAGCACGCCGACTGCGTGCAGGCGAAGCGGCGCTACTTCGGCGGGTTAGACCGGCACAAGATCAAGAATGTAGCGAGGGGGCGGGTGCCCGGTGAGCCATTTGGAAATCATCGCGCGGTTTGAGGACATGCTGCGCATGGCGCTGGACATCATCAACCGGCAGGCCGAGCTGCTGGCCATGCACGGCATTGAAACCGAGGACGGGCAACTGGAAGCAGCGGAGCAGAAGCTCCGCGAGGATATGGAGGGATGGTGCTGAATGAACGCAATCGACAGGCTGATCGCGGTGGCCCTGGCTGAGTTGGGCTACCTGGAAAAGAAGAGCAACGCCGACCTGGACAGCAAGACCGGCAACGCGGGCAGCAAGAACTACACCAAGTACAACCGGGACATGAAGGCCTGGGCGGGCAGCGCCGGACTTTCCGACCAGTGGTGCCAGAATTTTGTGGACTGGGTGTTCGTTACGGCCTTCGGGCTGGAGACTGCAAAGAAGCTGATTTACACGTTTACCAACTACACCCCGACCGGCAGCAACGCCTTCAAAAAGCGCGACCGCTACATCAAGCGCGGGAAGGGCACGCCGAAGCGGGGCGACGTGATTTACTTCTACAGCTCCGCCAAGGGCCGCATCGGGCACGTGGGCATCGTCACTAAAGTGTCCAGCAGCAAGGTGTACACCATCGAGGGCAACACCGACGGCTCCAGCGCCCTGGTGACCAACGGCGGCATGGTGCGGGAGAAATCCTACAGCCTGACGAGCACCTACGTGGACGGCTACGGCAGCGTGGATTACAGCCAGATCGAAAACGAGGGCTACGACACCCCGACCGCGCCGGTGGCGGTGACCTACAAGCTGGGCGACCGGCTTTTGAAGAACTACACCGAAGGGCCGGACGTGAAGGAGCTGCAGCAGGCCCTGATCGGCCTGGGGTACAGCTGTGGCAGCTATGGCGCGGACGGCGAGTTTGGCGACTGCACCGAGATGGCCGTGCGGGCCTTCCAGGCGGCGAACAGGTGCGAGGTGGACGGCGAGTACGGCCCGGAGACCCACGCGGCGCTGGAAAAGGCCCTGGCAGCCAAGGACGTGCCGGAGGCCGAAGCCGCAGCGGCCAAGTACGTGCAGATTGCGAAGGGCAAAAAGTGCTACGTGCGCAAGGGGCCGGGCACCGAATACAAGGAGATCGGCGTGGCGCACAGCCTGGACAAGCTCAAATACCAGGGCCAGACCTACGAAAACGGCTGGCACCTGATTGAGTGGAAGGGCGAAAACGCCTGCGTGAGCGGCAAGTACGGAAAGCTGGTGGAGTAATGGACTGGGTGACGCGCATCCAGGTGGCCGTGGCATGGGCTGACATCATCCTGTGCGAAATCGGAAAGGCGCTGCTCTACGCGCTGGGGGCTGCCTTCGTGGGGGCACTGATCGGGCTTGTCTACTGGGGGAAGCGCCAAGGTAAATTTGCCCGGCGGGCAAATTTATCCCGGCCCAAGAGGCCGGGATGGCACGGCTCAAATCGAAGATTTGAGGCGCGCCACCGGGGCAGGTGGTGACCGTGCGAGTGCTTAGAAACGGGATCCCGCACAGGCCCGTGGTGCGTTTTGTGTGCCGGGGGTGCGACTGCGAGTTTGAAGCGGAGCGCCATGAATACACCACGCAAAACGACTTCCGAAACGGCTACTACTACCGCGCCCGGTGTCCGTGCTGCGGGAAGGACGTCACCGGCGGGGTTTTGGTAGAAGATTTCTTGAAAGCGAGGGAGAACAGATGGAAAAATACTGGGGTGAAATAGTGCGGTGGCTTGCCGCCGCCATCGGTGTGATTGCGGGATGGTACGGCGGCTGGACTGCCGGGAGCCGGGTGCTGGTGACGCTGATGGTGGTGGACTACGTGAGCGGGTGCGCCTGCGCCCTGACCGGGCACAGCACCAAGACCGAAACCGGGCACTTTTGGAGCCAGGTGGCCTTCCTGGGGCTTTTGAAAAAAGCGCTGGTGATGGCCGTGATTCTGGTGGCGGCCCAGCTGGACAAGGCGCTGGGCAGCGCGGGCGGCGGTTCTGAAAACGTGGTCATGTTTCGGTCGGCTGCCGAGTTTTTCTACATCGCCACGGAGGCCCTGAGCATCACCGAAAACGCGGGGCTCATGGGCGTGCCGATTCCGAAGCCGCTGCGGAAAGCGCTGGAGGCGCTGCGGGACAAGAACGACGGGGAAGAAGAATAGCAAGGGGAGGGCAAACGCCCTCCCTGATTCAATCCTCCGAAACGTCGGCAGCGGGGATGCCGTCGGCGTCGAGGCGGGCCTTCACGGCTTCGATGATGTAGGACTGGCGGGACTTCGACAGGCCCGCGTCTACCGCCTGCTGGATGCGCTGCGGGATTTGGTCAGCTTTGCGGGTGTGGATTCTGATTAGGTCGGTATTCTCATTCATCCATTTTTGAACCGTGTTTGTGTTCTGTTTTGCAGACATAATGACACCTCCTCCCATCATTGTATCACATTCAATACAGCCAAACAATAAGGGCACTAAAATTTAACAAGGGCACTAATTGACATTTTAGTGCCCTAATAGTATAATAATACCATCGAAAGGGGGTGAACAAATGAGCAAGCGCCGCAACAAAAAAGGCCGTGAGCTGGACGTGGCCGTCAAAATCATCGTCCTGCTCACGGTGGCGCTCGACCTGCTGAGCAAAATCATCGACTTGCTTAGCAAGATCATCAGATGAGTGGCCGGGGGACTGCACATCCCCTGACCACCCATAGGATAACATAAAAGCGACGATAAGTCAATGGGAGGATGGAAAAATGAGCATGGCGATGGATATTGTTCACATCATTCTGGATATTACGATAATCATTCTGATAATCATGGACATGAGGAGGGGCTGAACATGGGAGACATGCGGGAAGCGCTTTGGAGCAAGCTGCAGGACATCGACCACTCGCTGGCGGCGCTGGAGGCGGTGACGCGGGCGCTGGCAGGGGCCGGGAGCATGGATGCAGCGGACATGGATAATGTCATGTGGCACATTGCCGAGAGTTTGCAGAGCATCCGGGCAGACGTGGACGACAGCACGGCGATGGTGCAGATGATGAAGGGCGCGGCGTAGCAAAAGGGAACGATTCGGGCACTCACTTAACGGTGGGTGCCCTTTTTATGCAAAGGGGGTATAAGCGTGGCGAACAACAACGACGGCATCAAGACGAAAGTCGGCCTGATGGGCGACAAGGAATACAAACAGGGACTTTCGCAGATTTCCAGACAGCTGGCGGTTTTGAACAGCGACATGAAGGCCAGCCAGTCGGCCTTCGGCAAGCAGGCCGACAGCATGGACGCGATGCACGACCGCATGGAGAAGCTGGGCGAAATCTACGAGGTGCAGAGCAAAAAGGTTGAGCTTATCCGGGAACAGCTGGAAAAGGCCGAGGAGGTCTACGGCAAAAACAGCAAGCAGGCCGACGAACTGCGAATCGCGCTGAACCGGGCCACGGCGCAAATGAACAACACCGGCAACCAGATCAAGCAGACCGAGGGGGATTTGGCGAAGCTGGCCGACGCCCAGGCGGTGCTGGGCGAGGAGGTCATCAACGGCAGCTCGACACTGAAGGACGCGGAGAAGGCCATGAGCGACATGGCGAAAGCCTCCGCGGAGGCTGCGGAGGCCGCGGAGGAGGCCGGGGACGCCACGGAGGACGCGGGCGACAAGGCCGACAGCGGCGCGGGCGGTATGGACGCCTTCAAGACCGCGCTGGGAGCCGTGGGCGACGTGGCGGACAATGTGAAATCGGGCATCGGCAGCGTACTGGACGTGCTGGGGGACATCGGCTCGGCGGCTGCGGCGGCCATCAGCGAGGCCTTTGGGCTGGCGAAGGACGCAGGCAAATACGCGGACGACCTGCTGACGCTGTCCAGCCAGGTGGGCGTAGACACGGACAAGCTGCAACAGTGGCAATATGCCAGCAACTTCATAGACACCAGCGTAGAGACCATCACCGGCAGCATGACGAAGCTGACGAAGAAGATGGCCTCCGCGCAGGAAGAGGAAAAGACTCAGGCCGAGAAGTGGCAGGAGCATCTGGCGAAGATCGCCAAGGGCGAAAAGGACACCTGGAGCGAGGTGACCACGGCCCGGGACGCCTTTGTGACGCTGGGCGTTTCCTGGACGGACTTTAGCGGGCAACTGCGGGATTCCGAGGACGTGTTCATGGACTGTATCGACGCGCTGGGGAAGATTGAAAACCCCACGGAGCGCGACGCGCTGGCCATGGAGCTGTTCGGGAAAAGCGCGAAGGAGCTCAACCCGCTGATCGAGGCGGGGAGCCGGGCCTGGCGGGACATGGGCAAAGAGGCCGAGGCCATGGGCACGGTGTTCTCGCATGAGAACCTTGACAAGATGGGGGCCTTCGACGATTCGATGCAGCGGTTCAACGCCACGGGGCAGGCGCTGGCGAACAGCATTGGCCTGACGGTGATCCCGGCCTTCCAGCCGCTGGTGGACGCGGCGGCAAACGCCATGGGCGGGGTGAGCAAGGCATTACAGGAGGGCGTGTCGCCTGCGGAGTTCGAGGCATTGATGGACGACGTGCTGGACGACGTGGAGGATGCACTCAAGCAGACCGGGCAATTCATCGAAGAAAACCTGCCGGTGGCCACGGAGATGCTGACGCGGGTGGCGGACATGCTGGCCGACGCGCTGCCTGGGCTGGTGCAAGCGCTGCTGCCGGGGGCCATCAGGATCGTGGAGGGCCTGGGGGACGCCATCGCGGAGAACGCGGAGGCCATCGGGGAATTAGCAGCGGCGGTGATGACGGCCATCGGCACGGCGCTGGTGACGGCGCTTCCGAAGATCATCGAAAAGCTGCCGGAGATCTTCCAGGGCATCTGGGAGGGACTGACCGATTCGGACTGGCCGGGGCTGGGCGGCGACATCCTGGGGAAGATCATGGAGGGGCTGGGCGGCTTCGGGGAGAAGGTCGCGGAAATCTTCACGGGCGGCCGGGACGAGGCCGCGAAGATTGACTGGGACGGCGTGAAGGAGGATTTGAAGGCCGTCGGCGCGACGCTGATGGAGCTGGTTCCGGAGGTGCTGGCAGCGGGGCTGGAAGGAGCCCACGGCATCATTGAGGGGCTGAACTGGCCCGCGCTGGGGGAGACCATCGGCCACATCGCAAACGGGCTGCTGGGACTGACGGGCGAGCTGATCGCCGCGCCGCTTGAAGCGGGGTACGGGCTGATCAAGGGCATCGACTGGATGGGGCTGGGCGAGACCCTCGCCGTGGTGCCCAATGGGCTGATGGACATAAGCGGCGAACTACTGGCGCAGGGATTCCAGAACGGGCACGACCTGATTGAGAAGATCAACTGGAGTGGGCTTACGGACGCGATGGCAGCGGTGCCCAACGGGCTGATCGCTGCGGCGGGCGTGGGCGGCGAGGCGCTGTCCGCGCCGTTTGAGCTGGCCTACGGCGTCATCAAGGACATCAACTGGGAAGGGCTGGGCAGCCAGATCGGGGACGGCCTGGGGCGCGGGCTGGGCGTGCTGGCGGGTGTTGGCGACGTGGCTCTGGGGCTGGGCGAGGCCGCTGTGGGCGCGGGCCAGCAGGGCGTGAACGCGCTGAAAAAGTGGATCAGCAGCTGGGGCGAGGATGAAGGCGTGGAAACCGAAGCCACGGCGGTGGGCGCGGGCGTGATTACCGACATCAGCACCGGCGTGACCGATACCGTGCCTGATTTGGAGACCACGGCAGAGGAGGCCTCGAATAAGCTGCTGGACGCCATCCGGGGCGTGCTGACCGAGGAGACGGTCGAAAAGATCGGCAAGGATTTAGACGAGGACTTGTGGACGGGCATTGTGCTGGGCGAGGACGAGCTGCTGGACGTGATCGGCGGCGTGGCCGGGGACGCCTACGACGAATTGACGCAGGCGGTCACCGACGCGAAATTCGACAACATCGGCGAGCAGATGGACAACGGCGTGATCGAGGGCATCAACCGGGGATCCCCGAGAATCGAATCGGCGGCGCGGGCGGCTGCCGCTGCGGCCTATGCGGCGGCGTGCGCGGAGCTTCAGGTGAACAGCCCCTCTAAAAAGGGCGCTTATTTGGGCGAGATGTTCGACCTGGGCTTCGCTGAGGGCCTGATGGACAACGCCGACGAGATCGAGGACGCCATGGGGTACCTGAACGGGCTGGCCGTGGCCGAGCCGGAGCCCGGATTTGCGGGTTTTGGCGGGAGCGGCACGCAGGCGGCCTCCGAGGCGGTGGATTATGCCGCCATCCGGGACGCCTTCGTGGAGGCCATCGAGGAGACCGGCGTGGGGTACAACGTCATCGCCATGGACGGCCAGATCGTGGGCGAGACGATAGAGCCGTACAGCAGCCGGGCGACGGCACAGCGGCAAAAGCAGAGCGTAAAGGGCCGCACGGCGCGGCTGGTTATGGCATAATAGCAGTCGCGCCACTGCCAAAGGCAGGCGCGACCAGCCCGGGCGCATCCTTCGGATGCCAGCCCGGCGCTGCCGCCGCTTGCCCTTCGGGCAGTAGCGGCGGTGCGTAAAGAAAGGATTTAGTGACAATGGACAAAATCATGGAGCCGGGGCTCTACAACATGGACTGCATGGAAGCCATGAAACAATTCCCGGACGGCTTTTTCGATTTGGCTATTGTAGACCCGCCCTACGGCGGCGGCTACAAAGAGGACGACGCCACCGCCCTGCGGGGGGGGGGGCATCGGACTGGACGCAGCGGAAATGGAGCCGGTTCGGGGGAATATTCAACAAGTATCACATCGAAGCGGCCTTCGGGGCGGCGGTGCAGACTGGAACGGCCCGCGCGGGCGCTTCGGTTCAGGCATTTTCAGAAAATACTATGTCGGGCCAGCCCAGCCCTGCGGGGGGGGCACCGACTGGCAGCGTAAAGACAGAGGACGCTGGGGACAGCGGTTTGACCGCTACCATATCAGCAACCCGGACAGGGGGAACGTGGTCGAGGAAATACCAGCGGGAACGACGGGGGCGGCAGACGTCCGGCACTGGGATGTCGCGCCGCCTCAAGAATACTTCGACGAGCTGGCCAGGGTCAGCAAAAACCAGATTATATGGGGCGGGAATTACTTTGATTTGCCGCCGACGCGGTGCTTTGTAGTGTGGGACAAGGGCATAGCGGAAAAATTCTCCATGGCGATGTGCGAGTATGCCTGGACGTCGTTTAATGCGAACGCCAAGCTATTCCATTACCTGCCGCAAGGGAAAAAGGGCGAGGAGCGATTCCACCCCACGTAAAAGCCCGTGGCGCTGTATTCATGGCTTTTGAAGCTATACGCCAAGCGGGGCATGAAGATACTGGACACCCACGCGGGCAGCGCCAGCAGCCTGGTGGCCTGCCACCGGGCGGGCATCGACGCCTGGGGGTATGAGATCGACCCGGAGTATTACCGCATGGCGATGGAACGCCTGGAGCGTGAGTGCGCCCAGGTGGGACTGTACAGCCTGGAAGCCCAGCAACCCGGCGCGGGGCTCGACCAGGTGGGGATATTCGATTTAATGGGAGGATGATGGACGTATGCCCGACAGGGACATCATGGCCGCAGCGGTGGACAAGTACGGCGGGGCGCGGCAGCTGGTGAAGTGCTGCGAGGAGCTGGGGGAATTGACCCAGGCCATCTGCAAGCTGTTTGACGGGGCGCAGTGGAGCGAGGACGACATCGAAGCCGTGGTCGAGGAAGTGGCCGACGTGGAGATAATGATCGCGCAGGTGCGCATGATACTGGCCATTGACCCGGACATGGAGCAGCGGTGGCACGACAGGAAGCTGCGGCGGCTGTGGCGACAGCTGGACGACGGCACCTGACGGCCCGTGCGGGGCCGTGTGCTCGCTGCAATAATGGACATGGGTGCGGGCCGGGGGCGGCCTGCTGAGGGCCTGTGTGGGCGCGTGCGCGGCGCTGTGCGCGGGCGTGACGGGCAGGACGCAGGCCGACCCCACTATTTTTATTTGGCGCGGAGCGCCATGCTATTTAATCGAGGCCGTGTCAGCCCCGGTGCGGGGCCGTGCGGGCGCTGAAGCGCGGGGCATGGGTGCGGGTGGGGTCGGCCTGCCTGCGCCCCGTGTGGGCGCGTGCGTGGCGCTGTGCGCGGGCGTGGCGGGCAGGATGCAGGCCGACCCTGGCTATTCAATGGGCGCGGAGCGCCTGGCCATTTTCTCGGGCGCGTATGCGCCCGCCGAAATAATTTTTCCCTTTGGAAAAGCGCGGGCTTTAAGGGGTGCGGGCTACGCGGTGTTGGGCAAGCGGTCGATTTTTCCGCTTTTTCCGCTGCTGATTTTGATTGAGCGCGAGGCTTTCCCCCTGGGCGGGCGGCTGGCTGAAATTGAGACCACTCCCCCCTCCCCTTGAAAGTCCGAGGGCCTCCCACCCACACCGGCGACATCCCAACCCCTTCCAGCGCGGGCCGTTTGAAAAATCGAGGGGGGCTTGAGATACCGTTACAGTTAGCCTTTGAGAATTGAACTGTATCAACTGTAACCAGTGTAACAAAATGGCGATTCCCCTATAATAAGGATAGAACACCCCCTTTTACAGTAGTTACATTAGTTACAGAAAAGAAAACATATATAATATATACAGAACCGGGGAGATAATGAATTGACAGGGAATTGGGGGAAGAAATTGGGGGAAACATCGGGGGAATATTGAAATATGCGAAAACGTGCGATTTTGGCGCGGATTTGACGTTGCATAAATAGTAATTTATGCAGCCTTCGGGACGGTTTTGTGGCCTTTTCAAATCGAAGGGCCTTCGGGACCAAAAGGTCGCAGGTTCAAATCCTGTCACCTCGACCACAAAAGCCTTGAAAACATTGAGTTTTCAGGGCTTTTTCTTTTGCCCTTTGAGGGTGGAAAATTGGGGGAAGGCGGGGAAAATTGGGGGAAACTTTGGAAAATGGGTGAAAAACGCGCAGGCTGTTGTCTGCGCGTTAATTGATAGGGACATGAATGTCCCTATCACTTTACCGGGGCTTCATCATCCTGGGCGGGGGCATCGTCGGCAGCGGGCTGGCCCTTGCGGGTGAGCTGAAGCTCTGGCCGGGACGGCATGGCGATGTCACCGAAGAGCCGGTCGAGGGTGCGGGCGGCTTCGCGGTCGCGGCGCTCCAGCGCGTGGGCATAGACCCGCAGCGTGGTGGTGGGATCCCCGTGGCCCATGCGGCCCGCGACGGCCACCACGTCCATATTATTGCCCAGCAGGATGGAGGCGTGGGTGTGCCTGAGATCGTGAAAGCGCACGCCCTGGAAGCCGTGGGCGTCGGCAAATTTCCGAAACCACTTCGATGGCGTGTCGTGGTGGAGCTGCCGCCCATCCCAGCCGTGGACGATCCAGCCCTCGCCCTTCCACAAGTGCGGCACCAGCTGCTGGCACTCTTCCTGGTATTTCTTTGTCTCCTCCAGCACGACCATCATCCCCATGGGCAGCGATATGAGGCGCTCGCTGGATTCGGTTTTCGGCTCCGCGACGTAATTCCCCGCGCGGGGTGAATACTTCAGCGCCCGACTAATGTCAATCGTCCATTTATCGAAGTCCACGTCGGACAGCTTCAGCTCCCCCACTTCCCCCAGGCGCAGGCCGCACAACAGGGCCAGCAGCACGGCTGAACGATAGCACATGTTCGGCTCATCGGCCAGGCAGCGGAGCAGCTCCACGGCACGCTCCTCCGACAGCACTTTGACCTTTGGCTTTCTGACCTTCGGGCGCGTGACCCGCTCCATGGGATTGCGATCCAGGTATTCCAGCCGGACGGCTGCCGACAACATGGACTCCATGCAGGTGTAATAATGCAGCACGGTTTTGTTACTGAGGGGCTTTGCCTGCTGCTTTTCCGTGGTGAGCTTTTGCGACGGGGCGCGGGGCCGGGCCAGCTCCTCTTCCTCCAGGCGGGTGGACAGGCGCGGCGCGTCCCGGACGGCGTTGAGCCATTCGGTGAGCTTCATGGGGGTGAGCAGCACCAGGGGCACGTCCCCCAGCAGCGGGAGGATACGGCTGTCCAGCAGGAAGCGGTAATTGCCATAGGTGACCGGCGAACAATTCGGCTTGACGTGCTGCTCCATCCATATGTCCGACCAGGTGCGCACGGTGTGCCCCAGGTCGCCGGGCTGCTCCCGGTTTGCCCCCACTTCCTCCATAAGTATGTTCAGGGCCTCCTGGGCTTTCTCGCGCTGCTTTTCCTGGGACAAGCCGGGATCCATGCGGATGGTCTTTCTCACCCATTGCCAACCCTTGAACAAATCAAACACCTGGACGCCCACACGCCAGCTGTTTTTACCCCTCTTTTCTATTGTGCCCATTTAGAATACTTCCTTCCAAATATAAATATATGGGGTATATATTCATTTTTCCTGTGACAACTGTGACCGACGCCCAAAAATACCGAAAACGCCCGCATTACCAGGCGTTTTCATGGTCACAGCGCAACTGAGACCGGGGCCGTTCAACTGTGACCGGCCCCGCGTTTTTCTGTGACCGGTCACCCCCTGCCCGCGTATGGGTAGCAGGTGCGGCATGGTTTACAGCCTTTTCCCAGCGCTTCAGGCTTCGGCATTTTTACAACGCCTTTACCCTTGATGTGCGGGCAGCGCCGCTTCCTGTGGTATGTGTCACCATTCGGCACAACCCACACCGAAGCGTTTTTAGAATTGAGGACGTCGAATTGGCGCAGGCCCAGCACAATGAGCACGATACCTATAACGCCTGCACCAGCATTATTGGCTCCACCGGCATTTGCGCTGGCCAGCATAACGGCGATGGCAACCACAAAGAAAACCACGCCCAGCAGTTTCCTTTTCATCTTGAAGCGCCTCCTTTGTTTTCGAGCAGTCGTGCGGGCATCTTGGTGACGTCCAGGGCGGCGATGGTGGCGGCGTTGGCGGCGTCGGCCAGCTTCGCGGCATCCCCCTGGGTGGCAGCGGAGAGGCAGGCCGTCAGCTGCCGCATGAAATCCCGCCAGGCCGTGAGGGGCTGCTCTCCGCAGGGCTTGCCCTGGCACATATACATGATGGCGGCGTCCACCAACGAGCTGACGTCACTGGCCGTTGGCGCGGAGGCCCCGGCGAGATTGCCGAGGGTTATAAAGGACGATATTAGAGCGCTGGCGTTCATGCTGCGCTCGGAGGACAGGCCGGTGATGTAGTCCAGCGACACATGGTAATAGTTCGCCAGGGCGAGCGCGTGGTCTATGCTGGGCATTTTGCCCTTTTCATAGCCGGACAACGTGCTGCGGGACATATGAAGTTCATCCGCGACGACGGATTGATTCAGATTTTTCTCTTTTCTTAGCTGTTCAAGTCTACTTCCCGTGTAGAACATTCCGAATTTCACCCCCTCATATTTTATTATTTTAGCATATCCTGTTTTATTTGTTACAATGCTGTGATATTGTCGAGAACAATCACATTTACGTATTGACAAAAAAAAAAAAAACCGTACAATGATAGACACTAAACACATTATATGTATTGCGCACGATACATTCAAGGGAAATAAACCATGGAAATGGGCGAAAAAACAGGGTTTATACCCTTATTGGAGGGAAGGGCATGAAAAAACACGACAACATCTACAGAAACGCGCGGATGCGGGCGGCCCAGGACGAGCCCCTGTATTCGAGCCGGGAACGGGCCGCCGAGGCGCTGTTCGTGAGCGTGGACGCATTGAGCGACTACGAAAACGGACGGACGTTGCCACCCTGCGGCGTGGTGCAGCGGATGGTGGAGGCCTACGGCGACCACGACCTGAAGCGGCAGCACATCCAGGAGAACTGCCCGCTGCTGCCGGATTACGGCGGCACCAGCGCCTGCTGCATCACCCAGGCGGCGCTGCGGTGGGCCATCGAGGCCACCGACATGCGGGAGATGGCGCTGCGCTTCGCGCGGCTGGCCAGCGACGGGAAGATCACCGGCGGCGAGCTGGAAGCCGTGGGGCTGGTGAAGGAAAAGGCGGTGGCGCTCCGGCGGGTCATGGACGACAGCATCGCGGCAATCGAGGACGCAGTGAAGGAGGTAACGAAATGACCATGCAGGAAATGATGAATGGGCTCAAGTGGGGCGGACATTGCCCCAACCCCAAGGGCGTGACCGTAGGCCTGGCCGCCCCGGTAATCGACACGAAGGACGGAAAGAAGCGTATCCTAATTAAAGCATGGTCGGCTGATATGTCCAAGGACGAGATCATAGCAGCCCTTAGCGGTTACGGAAAAATCGACATCATGAAGGAGGTGACAAAATGAACTTGCAGACCGTGCGGGTGGTGTGCGAGGAGCTGGGCATATCCGAGACGCGGGTGCGCCGGGCCATCGCCGACGGCCAGCTGGAAGTGCTGATGCTGGGGAGCCGCACGCTGGTTGACCTGGACACGGCGCGGGAGATCCTGCCGCCCATCGTGAAACGTTCGACCATACAGGACGTTATGCGGGAGACGGGGCTTTGCGAGTCGGCGATCCGGCGCGGCGTCCGCGAGGGATGGCTGCCCTTCGACAAGGTAGGTAAACAATACGTTTTTGACCTGGACGCGGTGGTCGAGGCCATCAAGAAGCAGATGAAAAAACAGCGGTAAAGGGTGGGCGACGCTATGGACATAAGGGAATTTAACCAGCGATTCGACCACGTGTCCGGGCCGAATAAAGCCGGGGAATACACGATGCGCTGCCCTTGTCACGACGACAAGACCGCCAGCCTGACTGCCCGCGTGAAGCCCGGAACGGACGGACGCCTGCGCATTTTCCTCTGCTGCCATGCGGGCTGCTCCAACGACTCCATTCTGGCACAGGTCGGATTAAAGCCCGTCGACCTTATCATCGACCCCGACCCACCAAAGGCGGGCGGCAAATGGAAGAAGGGCGCGGAAAAGAAGAAGCCAGCCCCGAAGCCGCAGACCAAACCGGCAGCGGAGAAGCCTGCGGAGAAGCCGACGGAGGAAGCCAAGATCGACTGGGCACACCCGGACGCGGTGTACAGCTATACCGGCGCGGACGGGAAGGAGCTCTTCCAGGTGGTGCGCTACCCCGTGTATAAGGACGGCAAGCGGAGCAAGACCTTTCGGCAGCGGCATTACGACCCGGCAAACCCGAAGGCGAACAAGCAGGGCTACGTGATGAGCGTGTCCGACGAGCTGCGAGACAACACGCTCTACAAAATGCCGGAGCTGAAGGCCGCCATCCAGGAGGGCCGCCCGGTGTATGTGGTGGAAGGCGAGAAGGACGTCGAGACCCTAATGCGCCTGGGGCACGTGGCGACCTGCAATCCCGGCGGCGCGGGCAAATGGCGCGACAGCTACTCGCTGCTGCTGGCGGGCGCGGACGTCATCATCCTGCCGGACTGTGACGTGAAGGAGAACGACTTCACCGGCCAGAACCACGCGCTGGACGTGGCGCTCAAAACCAAGCCCCTCGCCAAGCGGGTGCGGCTGGTGGACATCAAGGAAGCCTGCCCGGAGATCCCCGCCAAGGGCGACATCAGCGACATGGTGGAGATCATGGGCGACCAGGCAGCCATGGAGGCGCTGGCCCGGCAGGTGGCCGCCACGCGGGACTTCGATCCCGGCTCGGTGCCTTTCTGGCTGACCCCCATGGAACAGGCCAACGCCCTCTACAGCCGGGTGACCGGCTACGGAGTGGTGAACGGGTGCATTTCCCAAATCAACCAGGACACCACCAAGGCGCTGACCGACTTTGTGGTCATCCCCCGCATGGAGCTGACCCGCGACGACGGCGTGAACACTTCCATGTGGTTTGTGTTGGACGGCTGGGACTGCAACGGGCGCAAGCTGCCCAGGGCGGTCATCAGCGCCAAGGAACTGGACGCCATGAACTGGGTGACCGGCAAGTGGGGATTCAGCGCGAGCCTGGCCCCCGGCACGGCCACAAAGGATAAGGTGGCCTGGGCGGTCAAAAAGGTGGGCCAGATGACGGCCAAGCGCGTGACCGAATACAACCACACGGGCTGGCGGCGCATCGGCGGGAAATGGTGCTACCTTTACCACGGCGGGGCCGTAGGGCTGGAAGGCGTGACCGTGGACATGGGCGACGCGCTGAAGGGCTACCGGCTGGACGGCAGCGGCGCGGAGGGCTTCGACAAGATCACCTTCCTGGACGCGGTGGAGAAAAGCATGAACCTCCAATACGTCATGAAAGAGGAGATCGGGGTGGCCCTGCTGGGCACCACCTACCTGGCCCCGCTGCGGGAATTTATGACGCAAAGGGACGTCGTGCCCGCCTTCGGCCTCTTCCTCTACGGACAGACGCAGACCCGCAAGACCACAGCAGCGTCCCTTGCCATGAGCCACTTCGGAAACTTCCACGCGAAAAACCCGCCCGCCAGCTTCAACGACACCAGCCGGAACATCCAGAAAAAGGCGTTTCTGGTCAAGGATATGCCGCTGCTGGTGGATGATTACCACCCGGTGAGCAGCATCCAGGAAAAGAAGCAGATGGCGGCAACCGCCCAGGCGCTGTCCCGCGCCTTCGGCGATGGCGTGGCCCGTGGACGACTGAACGCGGACAGCACCATCAAATCAACCGACCCGCCGCGCAGCGTGGCCATTATCACCGGCGAGGACTTGCCCGCCGTTGGCCAGAGCGGCCTGGCGCGTTATTTCATCGTCGATGTGGAGAGGGGGGATATAGAAGTGGGCAAGGATTTGACCGACTTGCAGGAAGCGGCGCGAAAGGGCTACCTTCAAAAAGCCATGCTGGGCTATATCAAATGGCTCCAGGCACAGACCGACACCCTGCCGGACAGGCTGCACGGGATGTTTCTCCATTTCCGGCAAATGTGCATCGAGGCCAATGGCATGGAGGGCCGCGCCCCGGAGACCGTGGCCTGCATCATGATCGGCTACGCAATGATGCTGGACTATTTTCGGAATATCGGCTTATACACCCACGAGGAAGTGAAAGCCATGCTGGAGCACGCCCACCACGTGCTGACCGCGACCAGCAAGCAGCAGGCCCGGAGCATGGACGACGAAAAGCCCACCCGCATCTTCCTGGACAGCATGGTCGAGCTGCTGGCCAGCGGCAGCATCATGATGAAAGACCTGACCGGCGCGGAGGAGGCCAAGGGCAAAAAGCCCGGCGTGGATATGGTCGGCTATTACGACAACGACTATTATTATCTGCTGCCCAAGGTGGCCTTCGGCTGCGTTTCAAAGCTATGCCGGGAGCAGGGCACCGAGTTTCCCGTGAGCCTCAAGGCCCTTTACAAGCACCTGCGGACAGACGGCATATTGAAGCTGCCGCCGGACGTGGGCGACGACACGCCGACGCGAGTCAAAAAGGTGGACGGGAAATCCCAGCGCCTGCTCTGGATCCCGCGCGGCATTATGGACGGGCCAAAGGCCGAAACCGAGCAGATGAAAATGGACATGGACGGCTTCAAGGAAGTCAACGACCCGGACAACCCATTCTGACGAAAAGCGCCAACGTTGGCGCTTTTGAGGGGGCGAGGCATTGAGAATACATGGACTGAAAAGGGAACCGGACGCCCCGGAACGGTGGCGGGACGTGCCCGGTTATGAGGGGCTGTACCAGGTCAGCAGCAACGGGCGAGTGCGGCGATGGTATGCCCGGAGCCGGAAATGGCACACGGTCAAGATCGTGACTGGCAGGGGGTACGGGCAAAAGAACTGCGTTGTCAATCTTTACAAAGACGGGCAGCGAACCCAAAGCACGGTGCTGCGACTGGTGGCCCTGGCCTTCTGCCCGGAACGGATGCAGGGCGATGCTGTGGCGGTTCACCGGAACGGCCTTCACAGCGACAACAGCCTGCGCAACCTGGTCATCATGACCAAGCGCGAGAGCGGCGCAATAAGGCCCATCTGCCGACGGCGGGCCGTGGTCAAGGTCGACCGGGACGGCCAGCCGATAGACATCTACCCCACCATCGCGGCGGCGTGCCGGGCCTCCGGGCTGGCGAAAAAGACGATATACCGCCACTGCAACCGGGAGCCGACCCTCCCGCTGCCATGGGGCATCAGTTACCGCTGGGCGGACGACACATAAGGGGGCGAGACGGTGAAACAGCACAAGGACGGGCTGACGTCCAACTGCCCACACTTCAAGGCGAGGACGGGCTACCAGGGCGGCTACTGGATCGACTGCGCCATGGGCCGCAAGGGATTCAAAAGCGCCTGGGAAGTCAACCAGTATTACAAGGCCATCTGCTGCCGGAACGGCTGCGGGTGTGAACTCATCGACATCAATAAAGGGAGGCGACCCAAGTCATGAACGAAATGACCACGTTGGCGAACATCGAGCGGCGCATCAGCTTCCACATTCAGGGAGCCTATGCAAACATCCTGGAGGTGGGGCGCTGCCTCATCGAAGCGAAGGACAGCGGCCTCGTCCCCCACGGCCAGTGGGAGGAATGGGTGCAGCGCATGACGGGCATGAGCGAGCGCAACGCCCAGCGCCTCATGAAAGCGGCGCGGGAAGTGAGCCCGGACAGCGCCATGGCCAAGCTGCCTATCAGCAAGATCACGGCGATTCTGGCCCTGCCGGAGCCGCAGCGGGAAGCGGTGGCCGAGCGGGCCGTGGAGGAAAACCAGAGCCTGCGGGAATTGAACGAGACCATCGAAGCGATGAAGGCCAGCCTGGACGAAGAAAGGAACACGGAGAGCCGCGTCACGCGGGAACGGGACACTGCCCTGGAGATCAACAAGCGCATTTACCGGGAGCGGGTGGACGTCACCCGGGAGCGCGACGACCTGAAGCGCGATTTGGAAAAGGCGCGGGAGGCAGAAAAGCAGGCCAAGGAACGGTCGGCGCGATATGCCGACAAGGTGCTTGCGGCGCAACGCGAAACAGAAAAGGCCCGGCAGGCCCTCCAGGACGCCCTGGACAACCCGCCGAAGGCAAAGGGCATCAGCGCGGAGGCCCAGGCAGAAATTGACCGCCTGACCGCCCAGCTGCGGGACGCGGAGCAGATGGCCGAATACCAGGCCCAGGAACGTGAAAAGGCCCAGGCCGAGCTGCTGGACATGCGGACGCAGGCGGCGCGGGGCGAGCTGCCGGGGCGGGAGGATTTGACCGCCGACGCGGTGGGGCTGGCCGCCCGGACGTTCATTGGTGCGGTGGGGTACGTCCCCCACTCCGACCGGCTGCTGACCATGAGCGACGGCGAACGGGAAGAAATCGCCACCTATGCGGCCATGCTTCGGGAATGGTCGGAGAACGTGCTGCACTCGGTGAACATGGCCCGGCAGGCCGTGGTTATTGAGGGGGTGTGAACGTGGGCGAGCTGGTGAGGATGGAGACCGGGAACGCGCTGGCGATCCCGGAGGCGGTGGCGGCTGAAATGCAGCAGATGCGGGAGGCCCTCCAGACCATGGCGGGCCTGCTGCGGACGACCAACGAGACCATGGCTCAGCTCCAGCGGCAGGTGCGGCTGCTGGAAAAGGTGACGCCCGCCCAGGCAGGGGCCATCAATAAGGCCATACGGGAACGGGCAGCGGCTCTGTGCCGGGTGTACGCGGCGCGGGATTACGAAAAGGCGGTGGCCGCCGCCATCCGCAAGGCCATCAAGCTGCGCTTCGGGGCGAACGCGGCGAAGGAGCTGCCCCGGTGCGAGTATGAGGTGGCCATGGCCCAGGTCAATGGGTGGGACGATTACAAGACCATGAAGGAAATCAAAGGGAGGAAAAACAATGGAACGCGATAATGTTATTCGGGAACTTCAGGCGTTGATATGCCTTTACAGACTGGGCGGCGAAGTTGTTAGCGATAAAGCGCGGGGCGAAGCAATAGAAGCCCTGGAAGTTGCGGTTTCCATTCTGGAAGGACTGGGCAACAATGAATAGCACGCACACCTGCGACACCTGCCGCCATAACCTGGGCGGCGGGTGCTGCCGGGTCAACCTGGAGGCTGAGTGCGGCAAGGGCGAACATGAAGCATGGGAACCGAAGGAAGGAAGTAAAGACCATGAAGCACACACACCAGCAGATTATGCAGGCGAAGGCGCGGCAGCGCCAGGGCGCGATTGAGGGCAAGGCATCGGACGCCGACCGGCTGCCGCTGACCGGCAAGGAGCTCAAGTGCGTGGAGTACCTGGTGGGCATGGAGAGCCGGATCAACGAAAGCGGCGACGCGCTGCGGGAGCGGTGCAAGCGGATCCCGAACGGGTGGCGGGATTACCGGCTGATTGCCTCCACGCTGGACAGGCTGCTGACCAACCTTTACACCACCGTGCCCTATAAGGGGCGGCTGTACCTTAAAAAGCTGATCGACAACGGCGAGATCCTGATTCGGGAAAGGCCCCTGGAGCGGACGCCCGAATGGAGGATGATTAAGGACGAGGATTTGGCAACACTGGTCAACACGGCCATGGCCAGCGAGTGCGCCATCTGCCTGCGGGAGGGCAAGGAAGCCAAGAAGTGCAAGCTGCGCCGGGCGCTGGAGGACTTCGCCCCGCCATCGAACGGGCACCCGGCGGGCGGCTGCGGGTACATGAATGTGGTGCTGGGCGCGGAGCTGGGGAATTACATGAAAGCCGATTGCGGCGATTAAGGAGGGCGGCGATATGGCGCACGTGAAAGTTTGGTATGTCAAGCCTGTCTTAGACCATGGTGAAGAAGTACCGCCTATATGGCATGTGGAACTGTGTTATTTAGAGGCCGAAAGCAAGAAGGTGGAGTGGGATGGGGCCACGTTGATTTGCGGTAGACATCGCCTCAAAGACGCAAATCCTGAAGGTGCCTATATGCTATTCTATGACGATGACGAGGACGTCGTGGCGGCTTTGAATCGCGGAGTAGTATGGATTAAGCGTTTAGAAATAGACGGACAGCTTATTAAGGACTTGATGATTGAGGAATCTCTTGTACGAAGCTGGGGAGGCGAAAATAGCATGGATGAATTGATTGCAGCGACTGAGGAGGGATAAGGGTGGCAGACACAAATAACGAACACGCGCTCCCCAGTGCGTGCGTGAAATGCAGGGCGTTTTCGTCTCCATACCATTTAACGAACGACGCCACCAGCAGGTCGGTGAAGATGGGAAAATGTATGGAAATGAATTTGCTATTCAAGTATGAACTCGCAGAGCAGGGTATATTGGATATTTGCCCTAAGAAGGAGGAAGATTGCGACGAGTGCGTGGACGAACCGAAGTTGAGTCATTTAGAAATCCTGTGCTGGGAGAATCATTGGGAAATCGTCCGCTTGATTGAATGTCTGGAACGGGCGAAGGATGGAGCGATATGGTGCGATCCAGACGCCGAGAGCACCATCAAGGACACAATCTATTTATTAAATGAATTTAGGGAGGCAATGGATACATGAACAAGGTCATTTTGATAGGCAACCTGGCCACCGACCCGGAGGCCTTCACGACGCAAAGCGGCATCAGCCGCTCCACCTTCCGGCTGGCCGTGCAGCGGAAATACGCCAACGCGGAGGGCAAGCGGGACGCGGACTTTTTGACCATTGTGGCCTGGCGGGGCACTGCGGACTTCTGCAACGGCTACCTGGTGAAGGGCCGCAAGATTGCGGTGGAGGGCTCCATCCAGGTGCGCAGCTACGAAGGGGACGACAAGAAGCGGCACTGGGTGACGGAGATCATTGCCGACAGCGTGGAGGCCCTGGGCAGGGCAAAGAACGGGGATCCCGGCCCGGAGGAGCCCGCGCCCTACCCCGACAATGACGACTTCACCGAGGTGGACGACGACGAATTACCGTTTAATTAACGGATAGACGGAGGCAGCAGCATGACACTGACAGCGATGGAGATCCTGGAGCGGTGCAGGCGGGCAGAGGATGACAAGCGCCGCCTTCAGGAAAGGATTGATATGTACTGGGACGCCGCCGGGCACATGACGGCGAGCCTGGACGGCATCGGGTCTCGGAGCACCGGCGAGGCCGACCACACGAGCGCACTGCTGGCGAAGATCGACGCCGTGGAGCGGGAAATCAAGCAGCGGGACGACGAGTACAACGCCGAAGTGCTCGCGGCGAGTCAGCTGCTGGAAAAGCTGCCGGATTTGGAGTGCAGCATCATGACCGGGTTTTATATCCGCAGAGAATCCCTTAAGGAAATCTGCGCGAACAAAAACAGGAGCTACGGTCACGTCAGCCGGTGCAAGTCCATGGCCACCCGTCGGCTGCGGGCAATCAGCGCTGAAGAGGTCACGCGGCTGCTTCCGGAATGGTATGTTGAGGGGGAGTATAAGCGCATAAAATCGAAGCATAAATAATTCTAATCGAAAATGTATATATGATGTTATACGATGTTATACGATGTCAACCCAATGAGTAGTTGATGTTTACCCCCCAAGTGTGCTATATATATAATCGACCCGAGGCGGGGGACGGGCCGCAAGGCCCAGCAAGTGCCAGACAAGCCTTTTTCAACGAATTACTTCCTTCCAAATACCATACATCCCCGCCCCGGTAACGCCCAGCGTGACGCCCACACGCAGGGCGTTTTTCATGCTCAAAAGCGCCAACGTTGGCGCTTTTCACATAAAGGAGTGATTGACCATGCCGGAGACCAGACAAACGCCGCTGCCTGACTGCGCCTTCTGCTGGCTGCGCGACACCTGCGCGGACGCTGAGCCGGGGAAATTCTGCACCTACTGGCAGAGCCGGGAGCCGGAAAAGCGGGAGCCGGATCCCAACGACCTTTGGAACCGGGGCGAGGAAGCGGTGTTTTGATGGAGCACAAGGAAAGCCTCCCATTTTACCACCGGGCGGCCTGGAAGCGGGTGCGGGCCATGGCCTTGCAGCGGGACAACGGGATGTGCCAGGACTGCATGGACAGATTCCGGGCGGGGTACGGCATAAGGCCCCACCGGGCGCAGATGGTGCACCACATCATCCCCGTGGAGGAGCGGCCCGACCTGGCGCTGGATTTAAGCAACCTGCGCAGCCTGTGCAATGAGTGCCATAATAGAGAGCACCCGGAGAAGGGGCGGCAGGCCCGGAAAGATGAACCGCCCGCGACCCGGCAGGGGATGCGGGTCATCAAAGTATAGGAGATGAACGGCAGATGAATGAAGTATTGCGGGATATGCACTTTGAGAGGATCACCAGCGAAAAGGCGCGGCAGGTATACGACTACCTGTGCGACGCCTGCGACCGGCGCATGGGCGGGATTACCGACGCCGACCAGATGATGGTGGCTGACTACGCCTACGCCGAGCAGGTGAAGGGCATCCTCATGGACGACATCGCCCAGCGGGGCATCGGCCAGGAACGCCACAACGGGCGGCAGAAATACTGGCAGGACAACAAAAGCCTGGCCCACCTGCGGAGCTACTGCGACCAACAGCGCAAGCTGCTGGCGGAGCTGCGGCTCACGCCGAACGGTCGCAGAGCGGAGAGCGTCGATATAGATGACGACTTCGACAGCTTCCCCGATTGACCGCTGCATGGGCTATGCCCAGCGAGCTGTCAACGGGGAGATTGTCACCTGTGAAAAAACCAGGATGGCCTGCCGCCGCTTCCTGGATGACCTTCAAAAAAGCAAGACTGACCCGACCTACCCGTGGATATTCGACGAGCACAAGGCCGCCCGCCCGGTGGACTTCATGGAGCAGTTTCTGACACCGACCAAGGGCGACTACAAAAAAATGGTGCTCATGGACTGGCAATGCTTCATCGAGTGCAACCTGTTCGGGTGGGTGGACAAAGAGACCGGCCTCCGGCGCTTCCAGGAGGCGCTGATCGTGGTGGGCAGCGGCAACGGCAAATCCACCATGATGGCAGGCAACGCCACCTTCATGGCCTGCAAGGACGGGGAGCAGGGGCCGGAAATCTACCTGCTGGCCAACTCAAAGGAGCAGGCGGGCATTGTGTTTGGCGAGTGCAAGGCCCAGATCGAGGCCAGCCGCTACCTGGCCCCGCGATTCAGAACCCTGCGGGACGGCGTTTACTATGACCGCGCCCACGCTTCCATCCGGCACCGAAGCAGCGATTCCAAACGCCTCGACGGATTAAACCCGCACGGGGCTATTTTTGACGAGATCCACGAATACCGGGACTTCAAGCTGCTGAACATCATCAAGAAAAAGACTGTCAAGCGCAAGCAGCCCCTGATTATGTACATCACGACCATGGGTAACGTGCTGGACGGCCCGCTGGTGTATTATTACGGGCAATTCACCGACGCGCTGCTGGGGCACCTTGACCCCACCGTGTCAGACCGAATGTTCGCTTTTATCGCGGAGATGGACGCCACCGACGACATTGAGGACTCCAGCCTGTGGGTGAAGGCGAACCCGTCCATCGGGTACACGCTGGATTTGTCCCGGCTGGAGGCCGAATGGAAGCGGGACAAGCTGATCCCCAGCGAACGGGCCAACTTCATCTGCAAGCAGCTCAACATCATGGTGAACGCCGACGACATGGCCTTCGTGCAGCCGGAGGTCATCCGGCGCAACCGCGACACCATCCCCATGGAAAGCCTGCTGGGGCGGCGGTGTTATGGGGGCTTCGACCTGTCCAACCGGGAGGACTTCACCGCAGCGGCGCTGGAGTTTCCGCTGGACGACGGGCGCTGCTTCGTGAAGCTGCACTCATGGCTCCCGCGCCGCAAGGCCGAGCTCGACCAGGAAAAAATCGACTATTACGGGCTGGCCATGAAGGGGTATCTCACTATCGTGGACGGCGAGTACATCCAGCAGGAGGACGTGTTCAACTGGTTTGTGGAACAGGCCAGGGACTACGAGCTGGTGACCATCGGCTTCGACCCCGCCAACGCGACCCGCCTCAAGCAGATGCTGGAAAACAAGGGCTTCGACCTTCAGGTGGTGCGCCAGGGGCCGGTGACGCTGAACGACCCCATGAAGGACATTAAGGAGCTGCTGCTGGCCGGGAAGGTGGTCTCCAACAACGACCCCATGCTGGCCTGGTATACCGACAACGTGCGCATCTCCGGCGAGCGCCGGCACACCGACAAGGCCAACTGGATGCCCACGAAGCGCAACAAGTTTCGGAAAATCGACGGATTCATGGCCTGGCTGGACGCCCACTGCGTGAGGATGGACAAGCAGCCAGCCGGGCTGGTGGAGACGGCCCCGCGCGTGCGGGTCATCTCCCTGGGCAGCGGGCGCAACCACCGAAGGACACAATAGGGGGTATGAGGGATGTGGCCATTTAAGAAGCGCAAGAACGAAGCGAAGGCGCGGGACGAGCCCCGGCAGAACCGCCGGACGCCCAACCTGCGCTGGATCAACCGCCCCAGGGCAGATAACACCATCCAGGGCAACGAGGCGATTTACGCGGCGGTGAGCCGCATTGCCAACACGGTGGCGAGCCTGCCCATGCACATCTACAAGGACTACACGCTGGTGCCGGAGCACCCGCTGGAGCGGCTTTTGAACCTGGAACCCAACCCGAACTTCACGGCGTTTGGATTCAGGCAGACCATGGAGGTGCTCAGGAACACCGAGGGCAACGCCTACGCGCTGAAGATCCCGGACGGCCTGGGCGGGGTGAAGCGGCTGGACATACTGAACCCCACGCGGGTGCAGCCGCTGCGGAATCCCGACGACCAGAGCGTGTGGTATCAGATCCAGCCAGAGGACGGCGAGGTCATGTTCGCCCCCGGCTTCATGGTGCTGAACCTTCGGCACATGAGCGCCAACGGGCAAAAGGGCATTCGGCCCATTGATGTGCTGCGCAAAAGCCTGGACTACGACGCCCAGGTGAAGGCGCTGAGCCTCGACCAGCTGGACGGCGTGAACAACGCCATCGCCCTGACGGTGCCGAACAGCGGTCTCAACCAGGAGCAAAAGGACGACCTGGTCGACCGCTTCCTGGAGACCTACGAAAAGAGCGGGCGCTCGGTCATCGTGCTGGAGGGCGGCCTGACGGCCACCAACTTCTCCAGCTCGGCGGTGGACAGCCAGCTGCTGGACGTGGAGCGCATCACCCGCAACCGGGTGGCCACGGTGTACAACCTGCCGCCCCACCTGCTGGGCGACTACACCGACACGTCCTTCTCCACGGCAGAGCAGCAGATGCAGGAATTTCTCCAGCTGACCATCATCCCCATTGTGGAACAGTGGGAGGAGGAATTTAACCGCAAGCTGCTGACGCCGGAGGACTTCGCGGCGGGCTACCGCATCCGCTTCGACACCAGCCAGCTCACCAGGGCCGACACGGTGGCCACGGCGAACAAAAACCAGATGGCGATCCGGGGCGGGTGGCTGACGCCCAACGAGGTGCGGCGGTCGGAATACCTGCCGCCGGACAAGTACGGCAACGAGCTGATGGGCAGCCGCGACCTGCTGCCGCTGCGCATCATGGTGGATCAGCCGGAGCTGCTGCTTGGCGGCGCTTCATCCGGCAGTGGGAACGACGACCAGACCAAAGAGGAGAAAGAGGCCGCCGCAAGGCGGACTTTAGGAAAGTGAGGTGGGGAAACTTGGCACGGTTTTGGAATTTCCGAAACGACGAACATGAGCCGGAGGACGGCGTGCTGGATGTGCGCGGGGTGCTGGTGGCCGACGACAGCTGGTGGTATGACGACGCGATCAGCGCAAAGGAGTTTCGGGAACAGCTTAAAAACTATCGGAACGTGACCGTCATCCTGAACAGCCCCGGCGGCGACGTGATGGCGGGCGCGGAGATGTACTCGGCGCTTCGGGAGCACAGCGCATCCGGGCGGGGCAAGGTGACCGTGAAGGTGACGGCCCTGGCGGCCAGCGCGGCCAGCGTGCTGGCGATGGCGGGCGACGAGGTGCTCATGAGCCCCGTGGCCTACATGATGGTGCACAACCCCTGGAGCATCATCGCGGGCAATTCGGACGACATGCGGCATGAGGCCGACGTGCTGAACGAAATCGCGGAGGGCATCATCACCGCCTACCAGCTCAAGACCGGCAAGAGCCGGGCGAAGCTGAAGGAACTCATGGAGGCCGAGAGCTACATGGACGCCCGCCGGGCCGTGAAGGAGGGCTTCGCCGACGGCCTGCTGTACCAGGGAGACGAGGGAACAGGGAAAAGGGAACAGGGAACAGGGGAGGACGAACCCGACGAACCTGACCCCGATGAGAAAGAGCCCGACGAAGAGGACGGCGTGATGATGCGTGCCCGCGACTTCGGCATGGGCCGCGCGGTGGCACTGGCCCAGGCGCACGGGATGAAGCTCAACCCGCTGCGGACGGTCAAGCTTACCGATACCGCCCGCGACATCGAGGAACCCGAGGCAGCTTTGCCCAGGGCAAAGCTGTCCGCGCGAAGCGCGGATGGCTCAGGCCGAATTGAAAATTCGGACTTCGCCACCTTAGAGGACGAGATCCGGGAGGACATCGAACGCCGGGCCTCCATGATTGCGTCCCTGTTTTGAAAAGCGCCAACGTTGGCGCTTTTGACATGAAAGGAGAGAAAGAAATGAATCCGCAGGAACTCATGAATCAGATTACCAACCTGGGCAATCAGATCAGGACTGCCGCTGCGGCCCTCGCGGCCCGCGCGGCTGACAGCAACGTGAGCATCGCCGACCTGGAGGCCGAACAGGCGCGGCTGAACGACATGAACAAGCGGCTGGCGGCCCTCCAGGCAGCCTACGACACCGCCGTGGCGGCGCAGGCGGGCGGGATGCAGCGGCAGCAGCAGACCCAGCAGCAGGGCGGCCAGCAGAGCCGGAACCTGGGCGAAATGCTGCGCTCCAACGAGTACGCCCGCGCCTTCGCCTTCGCCATCCAGAACGGCCTGAACCGCCGGACGGCGCGGCAGCACGAAGAGGCCCGGATCCTTTACGACGCGCTGACCGAGTCGGGCGGCACGCCCACCGGCGCAGACGGCGGCTTCCTGGTGCCGGAGGACATCGACCACTCCATCCGGGAGCTGAAGCGGACGCTCAATCCCCTGGCCCCGCTGTTCAACGAGGAGACCGTGACCGCGCCCACCGGCTGGCGGGTGCAGGACACCGCCCCCACCACCGGCTTCCCCGTGGTGAACGAGATGGGCACCATCACCAGCGGCGACCAGCCCGTGTTTAACAAGGTGCTGTACAGTGTGGAAAAGCGCGGCCTCATCCTGCCGGTGTCCAACGAGCTGCTGACCGACAACGTGGCGAACCTGTTTGCCTACATCAGCCGGTGGTTTGCCAAGAAGCTGGTCATCACGGAGAACAGCCTGCTCATCACCCTGCTCAAGACCCTGCCCGCCACGGACATCACCACCGACCCTGTGGCCGGTCTCAAGAAGGCCCTGAACGTGGAGCTGGATCCCGCCATCAGCGCCATTTCCACGATCATCACCAACCAGTCGGGCTATGACGCGCTGGATCAGCTCCAGGACGATATGAAGCGCCCCTTGCTCCAGCCCGACCCGACCAGCGCCACCACCCACCGCTTCAAGGGACGCGGCGTGCACGCGGTGAGCGACGCCTCCATGGCGAACACCACTACCGGCAGCGGCTCCAACGAGGTCACCAAGGCCGACCTGTTCATCGGCGACGGCAAGGAATTTGCCACGCTTTTCAGGTGCGGCGGCTTTGAGCTGGCGTCGACCGACATCGGCGGCAACGCCTGGAAGAGCGACTCCACCGAAGTGCGCGGCATTGTGCGCCTGGGCGTGACCAAATTCGACGGCGGCGCGATGGTACGCAAGACGATCACGGTATGACGCCCCGCGCTACTGCCTGCGGCAAGCGCGGGTTTCGGGCGGGCCAGCCAAATGGCCTCGCCCTCAGTCCGGCTAACGCCGGACGCTACTAAAAAGCGCCAACGTTGGCGCTTTTGAGGAGGACGCGACATGGCTATTGAGAGAATGGACACCCAGCAGACCACCTGCAACGCCATTTCCGTGGAAGGAAGCGAGCGCAGGCAGGTGGCCACGGCGACCTGCTCCCTCCGGCCCGGAAAGAGCGTGAATTTTTCCATCGACCTGCCCCAGGGCGGCATCAAGGACGCCGACGACCTGAAGGCGGTTTCCGACATGTTCAAACAGTTCATGCAGGACGAGCTGGAAAAGGCGCAGGAGACTGGGATCCCGATTTAGGAAGGTGAGCAGCATGGCGGTGGACGTTGAGTACATCCGGCGCATAGCGGGCGCTGACCCCGAGGAAAGCGTCGAGCTGCTGGAGGCCATCCGGGACGCAGCGGTGGAATGGTACGAAAAGGCGGACGTGCCCCGCACGACCGAGGGGCCGCTTTACCGCTTTTGGGTGGCCAACCTTGCGGCCTGGATGTACGACAACCGAGGGAACGCCGACGCACTGGCGGCGATCCCCTCCTACATCGTGACCAGCGTCCACCAGCTGCGGCCGAGGCGTGAATCCCAGAGGGATTCACGGTCGCCTTCGGCGACTGCGGGCGGTCGAATCAAAGATTCGAGCGCCGCACCTGTCAGGGGTGATAAAAAGTGAGCATCAAGGCAGGCGACCTGCGGCAGCTGGTGACGCTGCAAAAGCCGGTGAGCCGCGTCAATGAAAAGGGGCGCAGGATTACCGACTGGGAAACCGTGGCGACGGTGCACGCCGGGAAAGCGGACGTTTCCGGGCGCGAATTTTACGTGGCCCAGGCCTATCACGCCGAGGACGTGGTGACCTGGACGCTGCGGTACCGCGAGGACATAACGACCGAGTGGCGGCTTGTGCACCATGGCGCACAGTACAACATTTTAGAGGTCAACCACTTAGGCTATATGCGGGACTACATCCGCATAAAGACGCGGCTTGTGACCGGGGAGGCGGTGAAGTAGTGGGCACATTTCAAACGGGCGGCATTGCCGCCGAGCTTGAACGATTCGACGGCTTGGCAAAGGGTGTCAACGAGGCCTGCGAAAAAGCTGTGGACGCCGGTGGCAAGGCGCTGGCAAAGCGCCTGACCGAAGCCGCGCCGGAGAAGAGCGGCGGGCTGAAGCGGAGCATCAAGTCGGGCAAGGTGGAATACAACGCCGCCGACGGCTACCACTGCGACGTCGGCCCCACCGGGAAGAACTCGCGGGGCGAGCCCTACGCCAAGATCGGCAATATTCTGGAATACGGCAGATCGGCGCAGGCCAGAGATCCGGGGCGCGACATCTCCGCGATGAGCGCCAAACCCTGGTTTAATCCGGCGGTGGGCCGCGCGGAAACCGAGGTCAAGCAGGCCATGCAGCGGGCCTTCGAGGAGGCGCAGAATCGTGGCTGATTTAATGACCAACGACGCGGTGCAGCAGCACTTTTACCAGGCACTGAAAGACCTGCCCGTGCCGGTGAGCCAGCCTCCGGGCGATTCATCGGCTGAGACCTGGGTCACCTTCAACGAGGTGAGCGGGGACGGGCGCGGCGCGTCCAACGCGGTGACGCGGGTGCGGCATCTGGTGCAGCTGCACGCCTGGACACATTCACAGGACGACGAACACCGAACGGCCTTTTTTATGTCAATCGAGCTACTCAAGGCCGCCGGTGTTCGCGTGTTCGGCTGGGGGCCGGACGACTACGAACAGGACACCGGCATCCACCACATCGCCTGCACCTGCGAGTGGTGGCAGCGGTAAAGGAGGAGAAATAAATGGCGAATAACGGCAACTACACTGAGGGCTATTTCAGCGGTGTACTTGACATCAACTACGCCCTCATGACCGGGCAGGACAGCCCGGCGCTGCGCCCGACCTATGGCGCGATGAAAACGCTGGCCAAGACCATTGAGGTGACCATCACGCCCAACTACAAGGAGGGCAAGGTGTACGCCTCGAACGTGGCGACCCGGAACGAGCGCCGGGTGGACAGCTACACCGTGTCGATCAACGCGGACAAGATCCCCTACGCGGTGCGCAAGGAGATCCTGGGCCGCGAAACTGACGCCAACGGCGTGCAGATCATCAAGGGCAACCAGGTGGCCCCTTACCTGGCCATCGCCTTTGCGCTGACGCTGGACGACGACAGCCAGGAGCTGTGGGTGCTGTACAAGGGCAAGTTTTCTGAGCCCAGCCAGACCGGCCACACCGACAGCGACAGCACGACCTACCAGCACCCCACCATCGAGGGCACCTTCGTGCGGCGCGAGTACGACAACGCGCTGGCGAGCATCGCGGCCACGGCGGACGAGAACGTGATGGAAACCGCGAGGGCCAGCTGGTTCGAGTCGGTCTACGAGGCGGTGGAAAGCAATGGCTGAGAAGGACATCCGGGGCACGGACATCTCCGCGCCCCTCGACCGCATCGAGCTGGCGGGGAAGGAATACCCGCTGCGGTTTGACCTGGCGTGCATGCGGGTGGCCGAGGACGTGTACGAGATCCAGTACGGACGCAGCGACAACTTCGCGCAGATTCTGAAGAGCCTGGGCGCTGGCAAGCTGGGAGCCGTGATGGCGATCCTGTACGGGGCGCTGCTCTCCGGCATTGCAGCGGAGAAGAAGGAGCCCATGCCCTGGGATGAATACGCGGAAAAATTCCGGCTGACCAGCGTCCCCTCCGTGCGGGAGCTTTTGATGGAAAAGCTCACCGACGCGCTGCCCAGGGCCGAAGGTGACGCGGGAAACCCTCCGCAGACCGGGGAGACCTGACCGACGGCTTTCCCTGGCTATGGCTTTATGGCGAGGCGCTTCGTTGCGGCATGGACGCCGAGACCTTTTGGAAGTCCAGCCCGCGAGCGGTGCACCTGTTCATCCGGCACATACGCAGGCCGGGAAAGGGCACCGGCACGAAGCCTGCGGCGGGGCCGCAGAACCGTGGCGGCCAGCAGGCCGTGAAGCGGGTGCGGCTGAAATATCTGCCACACCCATGAAACCAACGAAAGGGGGAAGGAAAGAAAAGCCTTCCCCCATTTTTTATAACGCACCGCCGCCCTCGCGTAGCGGGTCGGCGGCAGCGCCGCGCTGGGAATCGAAGATTCCGCGCGGGCTGGTCGCGCCTGCCTGCGGCAGTGGCGCGACTGCTGAAGGGAGGTGACGCAATGTGCTATTAAACGAGACCGGCTTCACCTTTGGCGGCGTACACTCCCGGCGCGACATGGGGCTATTGTACGTTGAAAAGGAGGGGCACATCGCCATCCCGGAAATCAAGCGCAACAGCTACCAAATCGCGGGCATGAGCGGCACGCTGCTGCTGTCCGGCGAAACCTGGCAGCCCTTCAACCTGGAGGGCTCGCTGTACCCGGCAGAGGAGCCGCGCACGCAGGCAGAGGCCCAGGCGCTGCTGCGGGATATTTCGGCATGGCTGACGGCAGGGCGACAGCAATTGATATTCGACTATGAGCCGGACATCTTTTACATGGCGGAGCTGTCCGCGACCAGCAAGTGGACGCTGCGGAACTGGTTCGGCGGCGAGCTTCAGATCCGCTTTCTGGTGCAGCCCTACGCCTACAACGTGGAGGAGCACAGCGCGACGGTCACAGCTACGACGGGCACCACGTCCGTGCAGCTTCCGCTGGCGGTGCAGACAGGCTTGCCCGCGCCGCTGAAGCTGACTATAGAAAACAACGGCAGCGCGGCCATTACGGGCGTGAGCTGCCGAGACATCACGCTTCAGGACATGAGGCTCACGCGCGGCCAGAAGCTGGAGATCACATCGGAGCCGCCCGCGGGGGCTACCATCGGCAGCTCCAGCGCTCTCCAATACGCGACGGCCTTTGCGCCGGTCTACCTGGACAATGGCGTGAACACGCTCAGGGTGTCGCTCACTTCCGAAGCGGGCGGCACACATTCCGCCGTCATCACGGCGAGCGCGAGAGGGCGCTGGTAAGCGCCAAGAGGAGGTGATAGGGGAGTGGAGCCCCTTACGATCTACGATCAGTCCGGCCAGCCACTGGCGATACTGGACACCGCCGACAAGATCGGCTACACGCTCCAGCACAACGACCTTTGGACGGCGAGCTTCACGCTGGCCTCCGGGGATCCCGGCAACCGCTGGTGCGCGGCCCACAACCTGGTGAAGCTGCCGGACGGCCCACGCAAGACCGGGCTCTACCGCATCGTGGGCACGCCCTCCGGCGAGGAGACGGCCATGGGCGGGAGAAGGACATATAACCTGGAGCACGTGATGGCCACGCTGCTGGACGACGTGCTCTTTGGCTACCATGAGCTGGGCGGCACCGGGGTGTATACGCGGGACGTGATAGAGTACATACTGGCCCGGCAGACGGTGGCCCGGTGGCAGCTGGGGGTCTGCGAGTTTTCCGATCAATTCCAGTATCACTTCGAGAACGTGAGCCTGCTGTCCGCGCTATTGTCGCTGGGCGAGGTGCTGACGGAGGAGTACACGTGGGACTTCGACACCGAGACCGACCCGTGGACGGTGAACCTGCGGCACGCCGACAGCAGCGCCGGCTGCGGCATCTATTACGGGCGCAACATGGTGAGCATTCAGAAAAGCATGGATGCTTCGGCCCTCATCACCCGGCTCTATCCGCTGGGCTACGGCGAGGGCGTGAACCAGTTGACCATCAAGGAGGTCAACGAAGGCGTGCCCTACATCGAGGCGGACACGGTGAACACCTGGGGCGTCAAATGCAGCGTGTGGACGGACACCCGGATCCAGGACGCCACGACCCTTAAGGCCAAGGCCCGCCAGATCCTGGAGGGGTACAAAAACCCGTATATCTCCTATACCGCCAAGGCGGTGGATCTGTACCGGGAGACCGGCCAAAGTTGGGACGACTTCATGCCGGGCAAACTGGTGACCGTCATGGACGGCGAGCACGACATCGACTTCGACGCCCGCATCGTGTCCATCAACAAGCGGGACGTGAACGGCGACCCCGGCAACATCGAGATCACCATCGCCAACACCCCCAGGGACGCTGCGGATTCCATCAACACGCTGGCCGACCGGGTGGGCATCGGCGAGCTGTACAGCCAGGGAGCCACAAACCTGTTTGCCATCCCGTTTGCGGACAACGCCGACGAAAACCACCCCGCAAAATTCCGGGTGTACATCCCGCGGGACATGGTGCGTATCAACAAGATGCTGCTGTCGTGGCAGATCACGGCGTTCCGGGCCTATTCCACCGGCGCGGCGTCGGGCGGGGGAGAGAATAAGACCAGCGAGAGCGGCGGCGGCGCAATGCCGACGACCTCTAAGACGACCGAAGTGGAACAGACCAGCGAGGACGGCGGCAAGACCACCATCACGCAGCTAGCGCGGGAAGTGGCGGATGCGGGCACCAACACGCTGGGCCAGACGGGTGGGCCGTACAAGAATGGCAGCGGCGACGGTATCTACATGGGTTCGACCGATGGCAAGGGGCTGACGACCAAAAGTGATGGCAGACATCATCACAGCATGGATCATTATCATACTGTGAACAGCCACAGCCACACGGTGGACAGTCACAGTCACGGCATGACCCACGGCCACACGCAGCCCAAACACGCCCACAGCTTCACCAGCGACGCCATCGACTGGCAGCACTGGCACGACGCACAGGGCGGCAGCAGCAGCTACACCGGCAGCGTGCCCGCCGGTAAATATGCAGACCTGAAAGCCACCGGCAACACCGACGCGAACAATCCGAGCACGTACAACTATGTCGGCAACACCGACGCGGCTTCACCAAGCACGGATGCCGCCTCGCCGAGCACCTCGGGCGCGAAGGAGAGCGGCAGCGATCGAAACACCACCGGCGACGCCGGAGATCATACCCACGAGATCACGGAGCACAGCCACGGGATGAATCACTTCCACTACCTCTCGAATCTGCGCATCCCGGAGTTCGACATCGACATCCCGGCGCACAGCCACAGCGTGAAGATCCCGGGGCACAACCACACCGTGGAGATCGAGGCCCACACCCACGTCGTGATACTGCCCGACCACACCCACGACATCGTGTACGGCATCTACGAGGGTACACGGGCCTCAAGCGTGACCATCAACGTGGACGGGACGGACGTCCCCGCTGCGGAGATCACCAGCCGGGAAATCGACGTGATCGGCTACCTGAGCAAGGACACAAACGGGAAAATCCGGCGCGGGGCCTGGCATGAGATCCAGATCGTGCCGGACGGCCTGACCCGCATTGAGGCCAATCTGACCGCGCAGGTGTTTGTGCAGTCGGTCGGGGGCGGCGATTACTAAACCAGCACAAAAGCGCCAACGTTGGCGCTTTTTGGAAAGGAGAAACACATGGCAGATAACATTGTATTGCAGGAGCCTGACGAGGAGTACAGCGCCATTCCGGTGGACGAGCTGGAACGGGTGAAACTCGGGCGGCAGGGCGAAAACGACACGCAGACCGTGGTCATTGACTGCAACGACTGGCTGGTGGCGCTCCAGGGCTGCACGTTTATGATTGTGGCCATGCGGCCCGGCGAGCGGGAGCTGTACGTGCCGGACGTGACCGTGCAGAACGGCGTGGTCACCTGGCCCATCACTGCCCAGGACACCGCCTGCGCGGGCGCGGGCCGGGCCGAGATCCGGGCGCTGAAGGGCGACGCGGTCAAGAAGAGCCAGCTCTTCAAGACCTGGATCGAGCCCGCCCTGGACGGCAACATCAACGGCGTGCCCACCACCCCGCCCAACTGGGTGAAGGGCACCCTTGAGAACCTGGAGCAGGCCAACGCCCTGATGGCGGACGCCATCGCGTCGGCCAACCAGGCGAACGCGGCAGCGGAGGCCCTGGACGACGACGTGGCCGCCGCCAAGACCGACGCCCTGGACGCCATCGCGGCGGCCAAGGCCGACGCCCAGGCGCAGGCCGAGCAGTCCGTGACCGACATCGGGGACGCCACCACGGCGGCGCAGGCGGCCATTGCGGCGGCCCAGGCGGCGGCGGTGGCCGACGCCTCCGAGGCCATGGACGACCAGAAGGAGGCCGCCCTGGAGGCGGCAGCGGCGGCCATGGAGGCCACCAAGGAAGTGAAGGTCGCGGAGATCGAGGAAGTGTCCACCAACGCGGAGCAGATTGCGGCGGCGGCGGTGGAAATCGCGGAGACGGCCAACGGCAACGCCGTGCTGGCGCTGGAAAAGGCCACGAACGCCGAGAATGACTCCGCGACCTACGCGACGGACATCGACGAGCTGAAAACCGGCTTGCAGCAGTATAACCTGGAATCCGGCAGCTATTTCGGCGGCGTATTCCATGACGAGGACACGAACACGCTGTATTTTACCGACAAAAACGGCAGGGTCATCGCCGAGGTGGAGAACATCGGACGCGGTGGCGGCGGTGGCGGTGGCGGCGGCGACGACAGCGGCAGCAACTCCAAGATCACGATGACCAATATTAGCGGCTGGCAGTCCATGACGCTGGCGCGGAAGAAGGACGAAGCCGTGCCTTCCTGCCCGGTGACGCTGCGGTGGTCGTCCATAGAGAACGAGCTGCCCACCGGCAACGGCACGCTGCGGGTGATGGTGAACAACAAAACCGAGGCCATGCTGGAGGTGCAGCAGGGCGACGTGACCGTGGACGTGGCGCAGTGGCTGGGCACCGGCTCCTACATGCTGGACTTCACGGTATACGACATCTACGGCAAAAACCGCACGGCCCGCTGCACGGTGGACGTGAAGGAGATGTATATCGAATCCACCCACGACGCCACCCAGCCCCAGAAGGGGGCTTTCGCCTTCGCGTACACGCCCCATGGCAGCGTGCGCAAAATGGTGCACTTTGAGGTGGGCGGCGTCGAGATCGGCACGGTGGAGACGAGCGTCAACGGCCACCAGCAGAGCTACACCATTCCGAAGCAGACTCACGGGGCGCATGTGCTGCGGGCGTGGTTTGAGGCCGAGATCAACGGCCAGACCGTGACCAGCAACGTGCTGTACTACGAAATCATCTGCATCGATCCGCTGAGCAACGCGCCGATCATCGTCTCCAACTTCGACCGCACCACGGTTTCGCAGTATGAGACGCTGGCCATTGAGTACAACGTCTACGACCCCGCGCGGCTGGAAGCCCCGGTCACCATCGAGGTGGACGGCGTACAGGTGTTGTCGGCGACCGTCAGCCGCGAGACGCAGACCTTTACCTACCGCGTGAGCCGGGCGGGCAATCTGAGCATCGCCATCAAGAGCGGCGAGACCACGAAAACGCTGGCGCTGACCGCTACCGAGTCCGACGTGCACCCGGAGGCCGTGACCGATCAGCTGAGCCTGCACCTGGACGCGGCGGGCCGGAGCAATTCCGAGAACGACCCGGCGGTGTGGGAATACGGCAGCGGTTCCGGGAAAATTTCGGCCACGTTCGCCGGTTACAACTGGACGCGGGACGGCTGGCTGCTGGATGAAAACGCCCTGACCTGCCTGCGCACGATGGGCGGCGGCAAGGCCGTCATCCCCGCGCAGATTTACGCCAGGGACTTCAGGAGCACCGGCAAGACCATCGAAATCGAGTTCAAGAGCCACAACGTGCTGGATTACGACAGCCCCATCATCAGCTGCATGAGCGGCAACAGGGGCTTTGAAATCTACGCCGACCACGCGGTATTCAAGAGCGCCCGCGCCGAGGTGAGCACTCGGTTCGCCACCGACAAGCGGATCCGGCTGACGCTGACCGTGCAGCGGCAGAGCGATTACCGGCTGGTGTACCTGTACATTGACGGCGTGTACCAGAGCGTTTCCCAGTATTCCACCACGGACAGCTTCCAGCAGGCCGACCCGGTGGGCATCACCATTGGCGACAATGCCCGCTGCGGCGTGGACACGTACAACCTGCGGGTGTACGACCGCTATCTGACCGGCGACGAGGTGCTCATGAACTACATCGCCGACCGGCAGGACGCCTTCGAGATGCTCCAGCTCTATCAGCGCAACGACATCTACGAAAACGGCCAGATCGCCATCAGCCGACTGCCGAAAGACCTGCCCTATGTGGTGCTGACCGGCCCGGAAAGCCCCCAGTACAAGGGCGACAAAAAGACCGTGAGCATGGTCTACGACGAGCCCGCCAACTCCGCGCGGCACCTGACCGCCACGGGCGTGGTGGTGAACGTGCAGGGCACCAGCTCGCAGTACTACGCTGTGAAGAACCTGAAGATCACCTTCAAAAACGGCGCGACGGTGAACGGGCGGCTGGTGATCGGCTTCACGATCCGGGACGGCAGCGTGATGGTGGACACCTTCACCCTGAAGGCGGACGTGGCCAGCTCCGAGAGCGCCAACAACATTGTGCTGGCCATCCTGTTCGACAGGCTCTCCCGCGAGCTGGGCATCCTGACCCCGCCCCAGGTGAATAACACCGCCATCCGGCAGGGCATGGACGGCTTCCCCTGCGCGGTGTTCTGGGACTTCGGCGACGGCCCCGTGTTCATCGGCAAGTACAACTTCAACAACGACAAGGGCACGCCCGACGTTTTCGGCTTCACCGAGGGCGACCAAGTGTGGGACGTGCGCAACTTCGACAGCCAGCTTTCCAAATTCCGCACCAACGTATTCGGGGACAGCTGGACGAACGATTACGAATCCATCTACCCGGAGGATTACTTCGACAGCACCCTGCTCCAGGCCATGACGGATTTCATTTACGGCACCTGGCAGGAAAATGCCTCCGGCGACGCCCTGGCCGAGAGCGTGACCTACGACGGCACGACGTACACCCACGACACCGCCGAATACCGCCTGGCGAAATTCAAGGCCGAATACGGCAACTGGTACGACCTGGACAACGCGGCCTTCTTCTACGTGTTCACGCTGGTGCTGCTGCTGGCGGACAACCGGCAGAAGAACGAGCACCTGGCCTGGTGGCATGAGACGCAGAAGTGGTGGGAGCTGCCCTACGACTTCGACACCGCGCTGGGCACCGACAATCTGGGCCGACTTGCCTTCGAGTACTGGATGGAGGATATTGACCAGGTCGGCGGCAAGAATGTCTACAACGGCCAGGACAACGTGAAGTGGGTGAACTTCCGGCAGGCCTTCTGGGATCGCTGCTGCACCACGTATCAGCGGATGCGCTCCACCGGCATGTTCTCGGCGGAGTATATCAACGCGCTGATCGACGTCTGGCAGGGCAACTGGCCGGAGGCCATGTGGAACGAGGACGGCGAGTACAAGTACACCAACCCGCTGCGCACCGACGGCATCACGACCTACCTGTCCATGGCGCTGGGCAATAAGCAGGGCCACCGCACCGACTTCCTGACCTGGCGCTTCCCCTACTGTGACAGTCTGTTCGACGCGGGCGACGCGCTGCAGACCATCATGTTCCGGCCCTACTACCACATTACGGAGGCGCAGCGGGCCAGCGGCGACTACGATGTGACGGTGGAGCTGTACAAAAAGGGCTACGTGAAGCTGCTGTGGGACGACACCGCCACCGGCGGGCGTCTGGTGGGCGACACGCTGACGTATCAGTGCGAGAACCCTTACACGGACGCCAACCAGGCCGTGTGCAACCTGCACAGCGCCAAGATGATTAAGGACATCTTCGGCCTTGAAAAGCTGAACGTGCAGTATTTCGACGGCTCCAAGGCCGAAAACCTCCAGGCCATCCGTCTGGGCAGCCAGGAGGCGGGCTACCGCAACGAAATGACCACAGAAGTGTCGGCGGGCGCAAATAAGAAGCTGACTCTGGTGGAGCTGACGGGCTGCGTGAACTTCGGCACCGATACCCAGAAGGTGCTGACGCTGACCCAGTGCCCCAACCTCCAGAAGGTGTACGCGACGGGCACGGCGCTCCAGGGCGTTGACCTGCCCAACGGCGGCGTGCTGGACGTTTTGAAGCTGCCCGCGACCACCAGCAGCCTGGTGATTCGCAACCAGCCCCGGCTGACGGACGCGAACCTGGTGCTGGAGGGCTGGGACAACATCGACCAGCTTTGGCTGGAAAACATGACTGGCCTGGACAGCAAGGCGATTCTGAACCGCGTGCCCACGGGCACCGCCGTGCGCATCACCGGCTTCTACTGGGAGGCGGCGAACGCAGCGGAAATTGACGCCCTCATGGACAAGCTGGACACCATGCGCGGCATTGAGATCAACGGCCAGGGCCAGGGCGAGGAAGTGGACGACGCCCAGGTGAGCGGCACGATCCACGCCGATTCCCTGCGCGGCGACGACATCGCCCGCTGGAAGGAGCGCTACCCCACCATCAACGTGACCGCTGACCACACTTCCTCCACCAAGACCTTCAAGAGCTGGGACGGCTCGACGACCATCGGCACGGTGGAGTATTCCGACGGCAGGCCCAACGGCCCGCTGCCGAGCGTCCCTGCCCGGACGCAGACCGACCAGCACACCTTCGCTGCGGTGGGCTGGAACACGGCGCAGGACGCCCAGACGGCGAACTTTGACGCCAGCACGGTCAGCGACAGCGACCTGACGCTGTACGCGGCCTACAGCCGCACGGTGCGCAGCTATACCATCAACTGGGTCAACGACGACAACAGCGCCCTGGCGACCGAGACTTACAACTATGGCGATCAGCCCAGCTACAAGGGCGGCACGCCGGTGAGCAAGACGGATTCCAGCAAGCCCTTCCAGGGCTGGAGCCCGACCATCACCACGGTGACCGGGCCGCAGACCTACAAGGCCAGCTACATCCCCGTTTACACGGCCACCTTCGTGACCGCAGCGGAGGACGGCGGGCAGACGCTGGGGACGAAGCAGTACCAGGACGGCCAGACGGTGACCGCCGACGGCATCACGACGCCGACCACTACCCGCGAGGGGTACAAATTCAAGGACTGGAGCCCGGCCCTGGGCGTGATCCACGCGAACACGACCTACACTGCGGTGTTTGAGGCGTCCGGCACGGTCTGGACTGATCCGACCTTTGACGTGACCGGCACCTATGCGGCCCAGTGGGATTACTCGCAGAACAAGACCGGCCTGGCCCGTGGTGGCCTGGCTGCAAGCTTTGCGGATCCCGTCCCGGCCACCAGCGTGTCCGGCAGCGGCTCCTCGCCGTTTGATACCGTTGCGCCGTGGAAGGACATGAAGCGCTACAACGTGGTGAACGGATCCCTGGTGCCCGACACCGACGCCAGCTTCGACGAGACCAACAACGACACGGTGGTCTATATCCCCGAGTTTTACTACAAGGCGGAAAAGAACACCGACAACACCCGGTGGACGTGGGCAATCAGCCCGACGGCAAAGACCGGCTACGAAAAGCACCCCGGCTCCGGCGTGTACGTGGGCCGCTTCCACACCAGCGGCAGCAGCAGCGCGGTGTACTCCAAGAGCGGCGTGGCCCCGCTGGGCAATGTGACCCGCGCCAACTTCAGGACGTACTCGGCGGCGAAGGGCACCGGCTGGCGGCAGATGGATTTGAAGGTCTGGAGCGCCATCCAGATGCTCTACCTGGTGGAGTTTGCGAACTTCCACGCGCAGGACGTGCTGGGCACCGGCCACAATACCGGCAGCGTGACCAACACCGGCGGGACGACGGGCGCGACCTACCACACCATCAAGCGCAGCGGCGCGACCAACGCCTACCGCTGGATCGAGAACCCGTTCAGCAATATGCTGACCTGGGTGGACGGCTACGTGGCCAGCAGCAGGGCCAGCTACATCAGCACCGACCCGGCGAGCTATGGAGAATCCACTTCGGGCATGGAGGCTGCGGGCATCACCTTGCCCAGCAGCGGTTACATTACCGGCCTTGGTTATTCGGATAAGTGCCCGTGGGCGTTTATCCCGGACACTGCAAGCAGCGGTAGTGAAACTACTTATATCCCGGATTACGTGTACTCCTACAGCTCCGGCGTCCGGGTGCTGTACTGTGGCGGCTACTACAGCGCCTACGGGGGCTACGGTGCTTTCTACTTCGGCGCGGACTACTCGTCGACCAGCGCGTACGCGTACATCGGCTCCCGTCTCCTTTACAATCCCTGAGGGGGACTGGGGGCCGCAGCCCCCGGGAACGTATCAAGGCTATGCTGCGTAACTACACGAAAGGACTGATTCCATTGATGTAATAAAGCAAGGGGATACTCACGCTTTGGGCCGATTTTACGCTCCGTGAACTCCAACAGCTCCGGCGTCCGGGTGCTGTACTGTGGCGGCAACTACAACGCCAACGGGAACTACGGTGCTTTCTACTTCAACGCGAACAACTCGACGACCAACGCGAACGCGAACATCGGCTCCCGTCACCTTGTTTATAAATATCGCTTGTTATTCATTGCGTGGGTATCTCCGCAGCACTGGCTGAAAATTCTACCGACAGGACGGGGCATAGTAGGACGCGGCCAACCGCCACCCCAGTGGGGCCGGGCGGGGGCCGCGCCTCGAAACGTCCCGAGGTAAACAAGGAGGCATTTATGGATCATGCCTAAAAGGGTGGGCCATCTTTACGAAAAGATGTGCGACAAAGACCAGATCCGGCTGGCCATCAGGAATGGCAGCAAGAAAAAGAAGCACCGCCGGGACGTGCGGCGGGTGCTGAAAGACCCGGAGAAATACGTGGACAAGGTTTACAACCTGCTGGTCACGGGCACCTACACGCCGACCAGGCCGAAGGTGAAGCACATCCACGACAAGAGCTGCGGGAAAGACCGGGACATCACGATTGTGCCATTTTACCCGGACGGCATTATGCACCAGCTGATCGTGATGGCCATGGAGCCGGTCATCATGCGGGGCATGTACCGCTTCAGCTGCGCGAGCATCCCCGGACGTGGGAACGCCTGGGCGAGGAAGTACGTGCGGCGGGCGCTGGACGGAGATCCGCGCGGCACGAAATACTGCGCAAAGCTGGACATCCGGCACTATTACCCGAGCATGGATATTGACGGCCTCATGGGCAGGCTGCGGCACAAGATCAAGGACGAGCGCTTCCTCCGGCTGGTGGAAAGCGTGGTGCGGTCGAATCCGCTGCCGGGGCTGGGCATCGGGTTTTACCCGAACCAATGGCTGGCGAACTTCAACCTGGAGGCGGTGGACACCTTCATCCTGACGCTGGACGGGGTCAAGTATTACGTTCGGAACATGGACGACATGGTGCTCATGGGGCCGAACAAGAAAAAGCTGCACCGGGCCGTGAAGGCCATCGACAAGCGGCTGCGGGAGCAGCTGGGCGTCCATTTGAAGGGCGACTGGCAGGTGTTCCCGGTGGACGCGCGGGGCGTGAACTTCGTGGGCTATCGGTTCTTTCACAGCCACACCCGCCTGCGGGCGAAGCCGTTTTTGCGATTCACCCGACAATGCAGGAAGGTGGGCAAGGCCCTGGCCGCAGGGCGGCTGCCCTCATTCCATGCCGCAGCGGGCATACTGAGCCGGGCCGGGAGCCTGAAGCACGCCGACTGCGTGCAGGCGAAGCGGCGCTACTTCGGCGGGTTAGACCGGCACAAGATCAAGAATGTAGCGAGGGGGCGGGTGCCCGGTGAGCCATTTGGAAATCATCGCGCGGTTTGAGGACATGCTGCGCATGGCGCTGGACATCATCAACCGGCAGGCCGAGCTGCTGGCCATGCACGGCATTGAAACCGAGGACGGGCAACTGGAAGCAGCGGAGCAGAAGCTCCGCGAGGATATGGAGGGATGGTGCTGAATGAACGCAATCGACAGGCTGATCGCGGTGGCCCTGGCTGAGTTGGGCTACCTGGAAAAGAAGAGCAACGCCGACCTGGACAGCAAGACCGGCAACGCGGGCAGCAAGAACTACACCAAGTACAACCGGGACATGAAGGCCTGGGCGGGCAGCGCCGGACTTTCCGACCAGTGGTGCCAGAATTTTGTGGACTGGGTGTTCGTTACGGCCTTCGGGCTGGAGACTGCAAAGAAGCTGATTTACACGTTTACCAACTACACCCCGACCGGCAGCAACGCCTTCAAAAAGCGCGACCGCTACATCAAGCGCGGGAAGGGCACGCCGAAGCGGGGCGACGTGATTTACTTCTACAGCTCCGCCAAGGGCCGCATCGGGCACGTGGGCATCGTCACTAAAGTGTCCAGCAGCAAGGTGTACACCATCGAGGGCAACACCGACGGCTCCAGCGCCCTGGTGACCAACGGCGGCATGGTGCGGGAGAAATCCTACAGCCTGACGAGCACCTACGTGGACGGCTACGGCAGCGTGGATTACAGCCAGATCGAAAACGAGGGCTACGACACCCCGACCGCGCCGGTGGCGGTGACCTACAAGCTGGGCGACCGGCTTTTGAAGAACTACACCGAAGGGCCGGACGTGAAGGAGCTGCAGCAGGCCCTGATCGGCCTGGGGTACAGCTGTGGCAGCTATGGCGCGGACGGCGAGTTTGGCGACTGCACCGAGATGGCCGTGCGGGCCTTCCAGGCGGCGAACAGGTGCGAGGTGGACGGCGAGTACGGCCCGGAGACCCACGCGGCGCTGGAAAAGGCCCTGGCAGCCAAGGACGTGCCGGAGGCCGAAGCCGCAGCGGCCAAGTACGTGCAGATTGCGAAGGGCAAAAAGTGCTACGTGCGCAAGGGGCCGGGCACCGAATACAAGGAGATCGGCGTGGCGCACAGCCTGGACAAGCTCAAATACCAGGGCCAGACCTACGAAAACGGCTGGCACCTGATTGAGTGGAAGGGCGAAAACGCCTGCGTGAGCGGCAAGTACGGAAAGCTGGTGGAGTAATGGACTGGGTGACGCGCATCCAGGTGGCCGTGGCATGGGCTGACATCATCCTGTGCGAAATCGGAAAGGCGCTGCTCTACGCGCTGGGGGCTGCCTTCGTGGGGGCACTGATCGGGCTTGTCTACTGGGGGAAGCGCCAAGGTAAATTTGCCCGGCGGGCAAATTTATCCCGGCCCAAGAGGCCGGGATGGCACGGCTCAAATCGAAGATTTGAGGCGCGCCACCGGGGCAGGTGGTGACCGTGCGAGTGCTTAGAAACGGGATCCCGCACAGGCCCGTGGTGCGTTTTGTGTGCCGGGGGTGCGACTGCGAGTTTGAAGCGGAGCGCCATGAATACACCACGCAAAACGACTTCCGAAACGGCTACTACTACCGCGCCCGGTGTCCGTGCTGCGGGAAGGACGTCACCGGCGGGGTTTTGGTAGAAGATTTCTTGAAAGCGAGGGAGAACAGATGGAAAAATACTGGGGTGAAATAGTGCGGTGGCTTGCCGCCGCCATCGGTGTGATTGCGGGATGGTACGGCGGCTGGACTGCCGGGAGCCGGGTGCTGGTGACGCTGATGGTGGTGGACTACGTGAGCGGGTGCGCCTGCGCCCTGACCGGGCACAGCACCAAGACCGAAACCGGGCACTTTTGGAGCCAGGTGGCCTTCCTGGGGCTTTTGAAAAAAGCGCTGGTGATGGCCGTGATTCTGGTGGCGGCCCAGCTGGACAAGGCGCTGGGCAGCGCGGGCGGCGGTTCTGAAAACGTGGTCATGTTTCGGTCGGCTGCCGAGTTTTTCTACATCGCCACGGAGGCCCTGAGCATCACCGAAAACGCGGGGCTCATGGGCGTGCCGATTCCGAAGCCGCTGCGGAAAGCGCTGGAGGCGCTGCGGGACAAGAACGACGGGGAAGAAGAATAGCAAGGGGAGGGCAAACGCCCTCCCTGATTCAATCCTCCGAAACGTCGGCAGCGGGGATGCCGTCGGCGTCGAGGCGGGCCTTCACGGCTTCGATGATGTAGGACTGGCGGGACTTCGACAGGCCCGCGTCTACCGCCTGCTGGATGCGCTGCGGGATTTGGTCAGCTTTGCGGGTGTGGATTCTGATTAGGTCGGTATTCTCATTCATCCATTTTTGAACCGTGTTTGTGTTCTGTTTTGCAGACATAATGACACCTCCTCCCATCATTGTATCACATTCAATACAGCCAAACAATAAGGGCACTAAAATTTAACAAGGGCACTAATTGACATTTTAGTGCCCTAATAGTATAATAATACCATCGAAAGGGGGTGAACAAATGAGCAAGCGCCGCAACAAAAAAGGCCGTGAGCTGGACGTGGCCGTCAAAATCATCGTCCTGCTCACGGTGGCGCTCGACCTGCTGAGCAAAATCATCGACTTGCTTAGCAAGATCATCAGATGAGTGGCCGGGGGACTGCACATCCCCTGACCACCCATAGGATAACATAAAAGCGACGATAAGTCAATGGGAGGATGGAAAAATGAGCATGGCGATGGATATTGTTCACATCATTCTGGATATTACGATAATCATTCTGATAATCATGGACATGAGGAGGGGCTGAACATGGGAGACATGCGGGAAGCGCTTTGGAGCAAGCTGCAGGACATCGACCACTCGCTGGCGGCGCTGGAGGCGGTGACGCGGGCGCTGGCAGGGGCCGGGAGCATGGATGCAGCGGACATGGATAATGTCATGTGGCACATTGCCGAGAGTTTGCAGAGCATCCGGGCAGACGTGGACGACAGCACGGCGATGGTGCAGATGATGAAGGGCGCGGCGTAGCAAAAGGGAACGATTCGGGCACTCACTTAACGGTGGGTGCCCTTTTTATGCAAAGGGGGTATAAGCGTGGCGAACAACAACGACGGCATCAAGACGAAAGTCGGCCTGATGGGCGACAAGGAATACAAACAGGGACTTTCGCAGATTTCCAGACAGCTGGCGGTTTTGAACAGCGACATGAAGGCCAGCCAGTCGGCCTTCGGCAAGCAGGCCGACAGCATGGACGCGATGCACGACCGCATGGAGAAGCTGGGCGAAATCTACGAGGTGCAGAGCAAAAAGGTTGAGCTTATCCGGGAACAGCTGGAAAAGGCCGAGGAGGTCTACGGCAAAAACAGCAAGCAGGCCGACGAACTGCGAATCGCGCTGAACCGGGCCACGGCGCAAATGAACAACACCGGCAACCAGATCAAGCAGACCGAGGGGGATTTGGCGAAGCTGGCCGACGCCCAGGCGGTGCTGGGCGAGGAGGTCATCAACGGCAGCTCGACACTGAAGGACGCGGAGAAGGCCATGAGCGACATGGCGAAAGCCTCCGCGGAGGCTGCGGAGGCCGCGGAGGAGGCCGGGGACGCCACGGAGGACGCGGGCGACAAGGCCGACAGCGGCGCGGGCGGTATGGACGCCTTCAAGACCGCGCTGGGAGCCGTGGGCGACGTGGCGGACAATGTGAAATCGGGCATCGGCAGCGTACTGGACGTGCTGGGGGACATCGGCTCGGCGGCTGCGGCGGCCATCAGCGAGGCCTTTGGGCTGGCGAAGGACGCAGGCAAATACGCGGACGACCTGCTGACGCTGTCCAGCCAGGTGGGCGTAGACACGGACAAGCTGCAACAGTGGCAATATGCCAGCAACTTCATAGACACCAGCGTAGAGACCATCACCGGCAGCATGACGAAGCTGACGAAGAAGATGGCCTCCGCGCAGGAAGAGGAAAAGACTCAGGCCGAGAAGTGGCAGGAGCATCTGGCGAAGATCGCCAAGGGCGAAAAGGACACCTGGAGCGAGGTGACCACGGCCCGGGACGCCTTTGTGACGCTGGGCGTTTCCTGGACGGACTTTAGCGGGCAACTGCGGGATTCCGAGGACGTGTTCATGGACTGTATCGACGCGCTGGGGAAGATTGAAAACCCCACGGAGCGCGACGCGCTGGCCATGGAGCTGTTCGGGAAAAGCGCGAAGGAGCTCAACCCGCTGATCGAGGCGGGGAGCCGGGCCTGGCGGGACATGGGCAAAGAGGCCGAGGCCATGGGCACGGTGTTCTCGCATGAGAACCTTGACAAGATGGGGGCCTTCGACGATTCGATGCAGCGGTTCAACGCCACGGGGCAGGCGCTGGCGAACAGCATTGGCCTGACGGTGATCCCGGCCTTCCAGCCGCTGGTGGACGCGGCGGCAAACGCCATGGGCGGGGTGAGCAAGGCATTACAGGAGGGCGTGTCGCCTGCGGAGTTCGAGGCATTGATGGACGACGTGCTGGACGACGTGGAGGATGCACTCAAGCAGACCGGGCAATTCATCGAAGAAAACCTGCCGGTGGCCACGGAGATGCTGACGCGGGTGGCGGACATGCTGGCCGACGCGCTGCCTGGGCTGGTGCAAGCGCTGCTGCCGGGGGCCATCAGGATCGTGGAGGGCCTGGGGGACGCCATCGCGGAGAACGCGGAGGCCATCGGGGAATTAGCAGCGGCGGTGATGACGGCCATCGGCACGGCGCTGGTGACGGCGCTTCCGAAGATCATCGAAAAGCTGCCGGAGATCTTCCAGGGCATCTGGGAGGGACTGACCGATTCGGACTGGCCGGGGCTGGGCGGCGACATCCTGGGGAAGATCATGGAGGGGCTGGGCGGCTTCGGGGAGAAGGTCGCGGAAATCTTCACGGGCGGCCGGGACGAGGCCGCGAAGATTGACTGGGACGGCGTGAAGGAGGATTTGAAGGCCGTCGGCGCGACGCTGATGGAGCTGGTTCCGGAGGTGCTGGCAGCGGGGCTGGAAGGAGCCCACGGCATCATTGAGGGGCTGAACTGGCCCGCGCTGGGGGAGACCATCGGCCACATCGCAAACGGGCTGCTGGGACTGACGGGCGAGCTGATCGCCGCGCCGCTTGAAGCGGGGTACGGGCTGATCAAGGGCATCGACTGGATGGGGCTGGGCGAGACCCTCGCCGTGGTGCCCAATGGGCTGATGGACATAAGCGGCGAACTACTGGCGCAGGGATTCCAGAACGGGCACGACCTGATTGAGAAGATCAACTGGAGTGGGCTTACGGACGCGATGGCAGCGGTGCCCAACGGGCTGATCGCTGCGGCGGGCGTGGGCGGCGAGGCGCTGTCCGCGCCGTTTGAGCTGGCCTACGGCGTCATCAAGGACATCAACTGGGAAGGGCTGGGCAGCCAGATCGGGGACGGCCTGGGGCGCGGGCTGGGCGTGCTGGCGGGTGTTGGCGACGTGGCTCTGGGGCTGGGCGAGGCCGCTGTGGGCGCGGGCCAGCAGGGCGTGAACGCGCTGAAAAAGTGGATCAGCAGCTGGGGCGAGGATGAAGGCGTGGAAACCGAAGCCACGGCGGTGGGCGCGGGCGTGATTACCGACATCAGCACCGGCGTGACCGATACCGTGCCTGATTTGGAGACCACGGCAGAGGAGGCCTCGAATAAGCTGCTGGACGCCATCCGGGGCGTGCTGACCGAGGAGACGGTCGAAAAGATCGGCAAGGATTTAGACGAGGACTTGTGGACGGGCATTGTGCTGGGCGAGGACGAGCTGCTGGACGTGATCGGCGGCGTGGCCGGGGACGCCTACGACGAATTGACGCAGGCGGTCACCGACGCGAAATTCGACAACATCGGCGAGCAGATGGACAACGGCGTGATCGAGGGCATCAACCGGGGATCCCCGAGAATCGAATCGGCGGCGCGGGCGGCTGCCGCTGCGGCCTATGCGGCGGCGTGCGCGGAGCTTCAGGTGAACAGCCCCTCTAAAAAGGGCGCTTATTTGGGCGAGATGTTCGACCTGGGCTTCGCTGAGGGCCTGATGGACAACGCCGACGAGATCGAGGACGCCATGGGGTACCTGAACGGGCTGGCCGTGGCCGAGCCGGAGCCCGGATTTGCGGGTTTTGGCGGGAGCGGCACGCAGGCGGCCTCCGAGGCGGTGGATTATGCCGCCATCCGGGACGCCTTCGTGGAGGCCATCGAGGAGACCGGCGTGGGGTACAACGTCATCGCCATGGACGGCCAGATCGTGGGCGAGACGATAGAGCCGTACAGCAGCCGGGCGACGGCACAGCGGCAAAAGCAGAGCGTAAAGGGCCGCACGGCGCGGCTGGTTATGGCATAATAGCAGTCGCGCCACTGCCAAAGGCAGGCGCGACCAGCCCGGGCGCATCCTTCGGATGCCAGCCCGGCGCTGCCGCCGCTTGCCCTTCGGGCAGTAGCGGCGGTGCGTAAAGAAAGGATTTAGTGACAATGGACAAAATCATGGAGCCGGGGCTCTACAACATGGACTGCATGGAAGCCATGAAACAATTCCCGGACGGCTTTTTCGATTTGGCTATTGTAGACCCGCCCTACGGCGGCGGCTACAAAGAGGACGACGCCACCGCCCTGCGGGGGGGGGGGCATCGGACTGGACGCAGCGGAAATGGAGCCGGTTCGGGGGAATATTCAACAAGTATCACATCGAAGCGGCCTTCGGGGCGGCGGTGCAGACTGGAACGGCCCGCGCGGGCGCTTCGGTTCAGGCATTTTCAGAAAATACTATGTCGGGCCAGCCCAGCCCTGCGGGGGGGGCACCGACTGGCAGCGTAAAGACAGAGGACGCTGGGGACAGCGGTTTGACCGCTACCATATCAGCAACCCGGACAGGGGGAACGTGGTCGAGGAAATACCAGCGGGAACGACGGGGGCGGCAGACGTCCGGCACTGGGATGTCGCGCCGCCTCAAGAATACTTCGACGAGCTGGCCAGGGTCAGCAAAAACCAGATTATATGGGGCGGGAATTACTTTGATTTGCCGCCGACGCGGTGCTTTGTAGTGTGGGACAAGGGCATAGCGGAAAAATTCTCCATGGCGATGTGCGAGTATGCCTGGACGTCGTTTAATGCGAACGCCAAGCTATTCCATTACCTGCCGCAAGGGAAAAAGGGCGAGGAGCGATTCCACCCCACGTAAAAGCCCGTGGCGCTGTATTCATGGCTTTTGAAGCTATACGCCAAGCGGGGCATGAAGATACTGGACACCCACGCGGGCAGCGCCAGCAGCCTGGTGGCCTGCCACCGGGCGGGCATCGACGCCTGGGGGTATGAGATCGACCCGGAGTATTACCGCATGGCGATGGAACGCCTGGAGCGTGAGTGCGCCCAGGTGGGACTGTACAGCCTGGAAGCCCAGCAACCCGGCGCGGGGCTCGACCAGGTGGGGATATTCGATTTAATGGGAGGATGATGGACGTATGCCCGACAGGGACATCATGGCCGCAGCGGTGGACAAGTACGGCGGGGCGCGGCAGCTGGTGAAGTGCTGCGAGGAGCTGGGGGAATTGACCCAGGCCATCTGCAAGCTGTTTGACGGGGCGCAGTGGAGCGAGGACGACATCGAAGCCGTGGTCGAGGAAGTGGCCGACGTGGAGATAATGATCGCGCAGGTGCGCATGATACTGGCCATTGACCCGGACATGGAGCAGCGGTGGCACGACAGGAAGCTGCGGCGGCTGTGGCGACAGCTGGACGACGGCACCTGACGGCCCGTGCGGGGCCGTGTGCTCGCTGCAATAATGGACATGGGTGCGGGCCGGGGGCGGCCTGCTGAGGGCCTGTGTGGGCGCGTGCGCGGCGCTGTGCGCGGGCGTGACGGGCAGGACGCAGGCCGACCCCACTATTTTTATTTGGCGCGGAGCGCCATGCTATTTAATCGAGGCCGTGTCAGCCCCGGTGCGGGGCCGTGCGGGCGCTGAAGCGCGGGGCATGGGTGCGGGTGGGGTCGGCCTGCCTGCGCCCCGTGTGGGCGCGTGCGTGGCGCTGTGCGCGGGCGTGGCGGGCAGGATGCAGGCCGACCCTGGCTATTCAATGGGCGCGGAGCGCCTGGCCATTTTCTCGGGCGCGTATGCGCCCGCCGAAATAATTTTTCCCTTTGGAAAAGCGCGGGCTTTAAGGGGTGCGGGCTACGCGGTGTTGGGCAAGCGGTCGATTTTTCCGCTTTTTCCGCTGCTGATTTTGATTGAGCGCGAGGCTTTCCCCCTGGGCGGGCGGCTGGCTGAAATTGAGACCACTCCCCCCTCCCCTTGAAAGTCCGAGGGCCTCCCACCCACACCGGCGACATCCCAACCCCTTCCAGCGCGGGCCGTTTGAAAAATCGAGGGGGGCTTGAGATACCGTTACAGTTAGCCTTTGAGAATTGAACTGTATCAACTGTAACCAGTGTAACAAAATGGCGATTCCCCTATAATAAGGATAGAACACCCCCTTTTACAGTAGTTACATTAGTTACAGAAAAGAAAACATATATAATATATACAGAACCGGGGAGATAATGAATTGACAGGGAATTGGGGGAAGAAATTGGGGGAAACATCGGGGGAATATTGAAATATGCGAAAACGTGCGATTTTGGCGCGGATTTGACGTTGCATAAATAGTAATTTATGCAGCCTTCGGGACGGTTTTGTGGCCTTTTCAAATCGAAGGGCCTTCGGGACCAAAAGGTCGCAGGTTCAAATCCTGTCACCTCGACCACAAAAGCCTTGAAAACATTGAGTTTTCAGGGCTTTTTCTTTTGCCCTTTGAGGGTGGAAAATTGGGGGAAGGCGGGGAAAATTGGGGGAAACTTTGGAAAATGGGTGAAAAACGCGCAGGCTGTTGTCTGCGCGTTAATTGATAGGGACATGAATGTCCCTATCACTTTACCGGGGCTTCATCATCCTGGGCGGGGGCATCGTCGGCAGCGGGCTGGCCCTTGCGGGTGAGCTGAAGCTCTGGCCGGGACGGCATGGCGATGTCACCGAAGAGCCGGTCGAGGGTGCGGGCGGCTTCGCGGTCGCGGCGCTCCAGCGCGTGGGCATAGACCCGCAGCGTGGTGGTGGGATCCCCGTGGCCCATGCGGCCCGCGACGGCCACCACGTCCATATTATTGCCCAGCAGGATGGAGGCGTGGGTGTGCCTGAGATCGTGAAAGCGCACGCCCTGGAAGCCGTGGGCGTCGGCAAATTTCCGAAACCACTTCGATGGCGTGTCGTGGTGGAGCTGCCGCCCATCCCAGCCGTGGACGATCCAGCCCTCGCCCTTCCACAAGTGCGGCACCAGCTGCTGGCACTCTTCCTGGTATTTCTTTGTCTCCTCCAGCACGACCATCATCCCCATGGGCAGCGATATGAGGCGCTCGCTGGATTCGGTTTTCGGCTCCGCGACGTAATTCCCCGCGCGGGGTGAATACTTCAGCGCCCGACTAATGTCAATCGTCCATTTATCGAAGTCCACGTCGGACAGCTTCAGCTCCCCCACTTCCCCCAGGCGCAGGCCGCACAACAGGGCCAGCAGCACGGCTGAACGATAGCACATGTTCGGCTCATCGGCCAGGCAGCGGAGCAGCTCCACGGCACGCTCCTCCGACAGCACTTTGACCTTTGGCTTTCTGACCTTCGGGCGCGTGACCCGCTCCATGGGATTGCGATCCAGGTATTCCAGCCGGACGGCTGCCGACAACATGGACTCCATGCAGGTGTAATAATGCAGCACGGTTTTGTTACTGAGGGGCTTTGCCTGCTGCTTTTCCGTGGTGAGCTTTTGCGACGGGGCGCGGGGCCGGGCCAGCTCCTCTTCCTCCAGGCGGGTGGACAGGCGCGGCGCGTCCCGGACGGCGTTGAGCCATTCGGTGAGCTTCATGGGGGTGAGCAGCACCAGGGGCACGTCCCCCAGCAGCGGGAGGATACGGCTGTCCAGCAGGAAGCGGTAATTGCCATAGGTGACCGGCGAACAATTCGGCTTGACGTGCTGCTCCATCCATATGTCCGACCAGGTGCGCACGGTGTGCCCCAGGTCGCCGGGCTGCTCCCGGTTTGCCCCCACTTCCTCCATAAGTATGTTCAGGGCCTCCTGGGCTTTCTCGCGCTGCTTTTCCTGGGACAAGCCGGGATCCATGCGGATGGTCTTTCTCACCCATTGCCAACCCTTGAACAAATCAAACACCTGGACGCCCACACGCCAGCTGTTTTTACCCCTCTTTTCTATTGTGCCCATTTAGAATACTTCCTTCCAAATATAAATATATGGGGTATATATTCATTTTTCCTGTGACAACTGTGACCGACGCCCAAAAATACCGAAAACGCCCGCATTACCAGGCGTTTTCATGGTCACAGCGCAACTGAGACCGGGGCCGTTCAACTGTGACCGGCCCCGCGTTTTTCTGTGACCGGTCACCCCCTGCCCGCGTATGGGTAGCAGGTGCGGCATGGTTTACAGCCTTTTCCCAGCGCTTCAGGCTTCGGCATTTTTACAACGCCTTTACCCTTGATGTGCGGGCAGCGCCGCTTCCTGTGGTATGTGTCACCATTCGGCACAACCCACACCGAAGCGTTTTTAGAATTGAGGACGTCGAATTGGCGCAGGCCCAGCACAATGAGCACGATACCTATAACGCCTGCACCAGCATTATTGGCTCCACCGGCATTTGCGCTGGCCAGCATAACGGCGATGGCAACCACAAAGAAAACCACGCCCAGCAGTTTCCTTTTCATCTTGAAGCGCCTCCTTTGTTTTCGAGCAGTCGTGCGGGCATCTTGGTGACGTCCAGGGCGGCGATGGTGGCGGCGTTGGCGGCGTCGGCCAGCTTCGCGGCATCCCCCTGGGTGGCAGCGGAGAGGCAGGCCGTCAGCTGCCGCATGAAATCCCGCCAGGCCGTGAGGGGCTGCTCTCCGCAGGGCTTGCCCTGGCACATATACATGATGGCGGCGTCCACCAACGAGCTGACGTCACTGGCCGTTGGCGCGGAGGCCCCGGCGAGATTGCCGAGGGTTATAAAGGACGATATTAGAGCGCTGGCGTTCATGCTGCGCTCGGAGGACAGGCCGGTGATGTAGTCCAGCGACACATGGTAATAGTTCGCCAGGGCGAGCGCGTGGTCTATGCTGGGCATTTTGCCCTTTTCATAGCCGGACAACGTGCTGCGGGACATATGAAGTTCATCCGCGACGACGGATTGATTCAGATTTTTCTCTTTTCTTAGCTGTTCAAGTCTACTTCCCGTGTAGAACATTCCGAATTTCACCCCCTCATATTTTATTATTTTAGCATATCCTGTTTTATTTGTTACAATGCTGTGATATTGTCGAGAACAATCACATTTACGTATTGACAAAAAAAAAAAAAAACCGTACAATGATAGACACTAAACACATTATATGTATTGCGCACGATACATTCAAGGGAAATAAACCATGGAAATGGGCGAAAAAACAGGGTTTATACCCTTATTGGAGGGAAGGGCATGAAAAAACACGACAACATCTACAGAAACGCGCGGATGCGGGCGGCCCAGGACGAGCCCCTGTATTCGAGCCGGGAACGGGCCGCCGAGGCGCTGTTCGTGAGCGTGGACGCATTGAGCGACTACGAAAACGGACGGACGTTGCCACCCTGCGGCGTGGTGCAGCGGATGGTGGAGGCCTACGGCGACCACGACCTGAAGCGGCAGCACATCCAGGAGAACTGCCCGCTGCTGCCGGATTACGGCGGCACCAGCGCCTGCTGCATCACCCAGGCGGCGCTGCGGTGGGCCATCGAGGCCACCGACATGCGGGAGATGGCGCTGCGCTTCGCGCGGCTGGCCAGCGACGGGAAGATCACCGGCGGCGAGCTGGAAGCCGTGGGGCTGGTGAAGGAAAAGGCGGTGGCGCTCCGGCGGGTCATGGACGACAGCATCGCGGCAATCGAGGACGCAGTGAAGGAGGTAACGAAATGACCATGCAGGAAATGATGAATGGGCTCAAGTGGGGCGGACATTGCCCCAACCCCAAGGGCGTGACCGTAGGCCTGGCCGCCCCGGTAATCGACACGAAGGACGGAAAGAAGCGTATCCTAATTAAAGCATGGTCGGCTGATATGTCCAAGGACGAGATCATAGCAGCCCTTAGCGGTTACGGAAAAATCGACATCATGAAGGAGGTGACAAAATGAACTTGCAGACCGTGCGGGTGGTGTGCGAGGAGCTGGGCATATCCGAGACGCGGGTGCGCCGGGCCATCGCCGACGGCCAGCTGGAAGTGCTGATGCTGGGGAGCCGCACGCTGGTTGACCTGGACACGGCGCGGGAGATCCTGCCGCCCATCGTGAAACGTTCGACCATACAGGACGTTATGCGGGAGACGGGGCTTTGCGAGTCGGCGATCCGGCGCGGCGTCCGCGAGGGATGGCTGCCCTTCGACAAGGTAGGTAAACAATACGTTTTTGACCTGGACGCGGTGGTCGAGGCCATCAAGAAGCAGATGAAAAAACAGCGGTAAAGGGTGGGCGACGCTATGGACATAAGGGAATTTAACCAGCGATTCGACCACGTGTCCGGGCCGAATAAAGCCGGGGAATACACGATGCGCTGCCCTTGTCACGACGACAAGACCGCCAGCCTGACTGCCCGCGTGAAGCCCGGAACGGACGGACGCCTGCGCATTTTCCTCTGCTGCCATGCGGGCTGCTCCAACGACTCCATTCTGGCACAGGTCGGATTAAAGCCCGTCGACCTTATCATCGACCCCGACCCACCAAAGGCGGGCGGCAAATGGAAGAAGGGCGCGGAAAAGAAGAAGCCAGCCCCGAAGCCGCAGACCAAACCGGCAGCGGAGAAGCCTGCGGAGAAGCCGACGGAGGAAGCCAAGATCGACTGGGCACACCCGGACGCGGTGTACAGCTATACCGGCGCGGACGGGAAGGAGCTCTTCCAGGTGGTGCGCTACCCCGTGTATAAGGACGGCAAGCGGAGCAAGACCTTTCGGCAGCGGCATTACGACCCGGCAAACCCGAAGGCGAACAAGCAGGGCTACGTGATGAGCGTGTCCGACGAGCTGCGAGACAACACGCTCTACAAAATGCCGGAGCTGAAGGCCGCCATCCAGGAGGGCCGCCCGGTGTATGTGGTGGAAGGCGAGAAGGACGTCGAGACCCTAATGCGCCTGGGGCACGTGGCGACCTGCAATCCCGGCGGCGCGGGCAAATGGCGCGACAGCTACTCGCTGCTGCTGGCGGGCGCGGACGTCATCATCCTGCCGGACTGTGACGTGAAGGAGAACGACTTCACCGGCCAGAACCACGCGCTGGACGTGGCGCTCAAAACCAAGCCCCTCGCCAAGCGGGTGCGGCTGGTGGACATCAAGGAAGCCTGCCCGGAGATCCCCGCCAAGGGCGACATCAGCGACATGGTGGAGATCATGGGCGACCAGGCAGCCATGGAGGCGCTGGCCCGGCAGGTGGCCGCCACGCGGGACTTCGATCCCGGCTCGGTGCCTTTCTGGCTGACCCCCATGGAACAGGCCAACGCCCTCTACAGCCGGGTGACCGGCTACGGAGTGGTGAACGGGTGCATTTCCCAAATCAACCAGGACACCACCAAGGCGCTGACCGACTTTGTGGTCATCCCCCGCATGGAGCTGACCCGCGACGACGGCGTGAACACTTCCATGTGGTTTGTGTTGGACGGCTGGGACTGCAACGGGCGCAAGCTGCCCAGGGCGGTCATCAGCGCCAAGGAACTGGACGCCATGAACTGGGTGACCGGCAAGTGGGGATTCAGCGCGAGCCTGGCCCCCGGCACGGCCACAAAGGATAAGGTGGCCTGGGCGGTCAAAAAGGTGGGCCAGATGACGGCCAAGCGCGTGACCGAATACAACCACACGGGCTGGCGGCGCATCGGCGGGAAATGGTGCTACCTTTACCACGGCGGGGCCGTAGGGCTGGAAGGCGTGACCGTGGACATGGGCGACGCGCTGAAGGGCTACCGGCTGGACGGCAGCGGCGCGGAGGGCTTCGACAAGATCACCTTCCTGGACGCGGTGGAGAAAAGCATGAACCTCCAATACGTCATGAAAGAGGAGATCGGGGTGGCCCTGCTGGGCACCACCTACCTGGCCCCGCTGCGGGAATTTATGACGCAAAGGGACGTCGTGCCCGCCTTCGGCCTCTTCCTCTACGGACAGACGCAGACCCGCAAGACCACAGCAGCGTCCCTTGCCATGAGCCACTTCGGAAACTTCCACGCGAAAAACCCGCCCGCCAGCTTCAACGACACCAGCCGGAACATCCAGAAAAAGGCGTTTCTGGTCAAGGATATGCCGCTGCTGGTGGATGATTACCACCCGGTGAGCAGCATCCAGGAAAAGAAGCAGATGGCGGCAACCGCCCAGGCGCTGTCCCGCGCCTTCGGCGATGGCGTGGCCCGTGGACGACTGAACGCGGACAGCACCATCAAATCAACCGACCCGCCGCGCAGCGTGGCCATTATCACCGGCGAGGACTTGCCCGCCGTTGGCCAGAGCGGCCTGGCGCGTTATTTCATCGTCGATGTGGAGAGGGGGGATATAGAAGTGGGCAAGGATTTGACCGACTTGCAGGAAGCGGCGCGAAAGGGCTACCTTCAAAAAGCCATGCTGGGCTATATCAAATGGCTCCAGGCACAGACCGACACCCTGCCGGACAGGCTGCACGGGATGTTTCTCCATTTCCGGCAAATGTGCATCGAGGCCAATGGCATGGAGGGCCGCGCCCCGGAGACCGTGGCCTGCATCATGATCGGCTACGCAATGATGCTGGACTATTTTCGGAATATCGGCTTATACACCCACGAGGAAGTGAAAGCCATGCTGGAGCACGCCCACCACGTGCTGACCGCGACCAGCAAGCAGCAGGCCCGGAGCATGGACGACGAAAAGCCCACCCGCATCTTCCTGGACAGCATGGTCGAGCTGCTGGCCAGCGGCAGCATCATGATGAAAGACCTGACCGGCGCGGAGGAGGCCAAGGGCAAAAAGCCCGGCGTGGATATGGTCGGCTATTACGACAACGACTATTATTATCTGCTGCCCAAGGTGGCCTTCGGCTGCGTTTCAAAGCTATGCCGGGAGCAGGGCACCGAGTTTCCCGTGAGCCTCAAGGCCCTTTACAAGCACCTGCGGACAGACGGCATATTGAAGCTGCCGCCGGACGTGGGCGACGACACGCCGACGCGAGTCAAAAAGGTGGACGGGAAATCCCAGCGCCTGCTCTGGATCCCGCGCGGCATTATGGACGGGCCAAAGGCCGAAACCGAGCAGATGAAAATGGACATGGACGGCTTCAAGGAAGTCAACGACCCGGACAACCCATTCTGACGAAAAGCGCCAACGTTGGCGCTTTTGAGGGGGCGAGGCATTGAGAATACATGGACTGAAAAGGGAACCGGACGCCCCGGAACGGTGGCGGGACGTGCCCGGTTATGAGGGGCTGTACCAGGTCAGCAGCAACGGGCGAGTGCGGCGATGGTATGCCCGGAGCCGGAAATGGCACACGGTCAAGATCGTGACTGGCAGGGGGTACGGGCAAAAGAACTGCGTTGTCAATCTTTACAAAGACGGGCAGCGAACCCAAAGCACGGTGCTGCGACTGGTGGCCCTGGCCTTCTGCCCGGAACGGATGCAGGGCGATGCTGTGGCGGTTCACCGGAACGGCCTTCACAGCGACAACAGCCTGCGCAACCTGGTCATCATGACCAAGCGCGAGAGCGGCGCAATAAGGCCCATCTGCCGACGGCGGGCCGTGGTCAAGGTCGACCGGGACGGCCAGCCGATAGACATCTACCCCACCATCGCGGCGGCGTGCCGGGCCTCCGGGCTGGCGAAAAAGACGATATACCGCCACTGCAACCGGGAGCCGACCCTCCCGCTGCCATGGGGCATCAGTTACCGCTGGGCGGACGACACATAAGGGGGCGAGACGGTGAAACAGCACAAGGACGGGCTGACGTCCAACTGCCCACACTTCAAGGCGAGGACGGGCTACCAGGGCGGCTACTGGATCGACTGCGCCATGGGCCGCAAGGGATTCAAAAGCGCCTGGGAAGTCAACCAGTATTACAAGGCCATCTGCTGCCGGAACGGCTGCGGGTGTGAACTCATCGACATCAATAAAGGGAGGCGACCCAAGTCATGAACGAAATGACCACGTTGGCGAACATCGAGCGGCGCATCAGCTTCCACATTCAGGGAGCCTATGCAAACATCCTGGAGGTGGGGCGCTGCCTCATCGAAGCGAAGGACAGCGGCCTCGTCCCCCACGGCCAGTGGGAGGAATGGGTGCAGCGCATGACGGGCATGAGCGAGCGCAACGCCCAGCGCCTCATGAAAGCGGCGCGGGAAGTGAGCCCGGACAGCGCCATGGCCAAGCTGCCTATCAGCAAGATCACGGCGATTCTGGCCCTGCCGGAGCCGCAGCGGGAAGCGGTGGCCGAGCGGGCCGTGGAGGAAAACCAGAGCCTGCGGGAATTGAACGAGACCATCGAAGCGATGAAGGCCAGCCTGGACGAAGAAAGGAACACGGAGAGCCGCGTCACGCGGGAACGGGACACTGCCCTGGAGATCAACAAGCGCATTTACCGGGAGCGGGTGGACGTCACCCGGGAGCGCGACGACCTGAAGCGCGATTTGGAAAAGGCGCGGGAGGCAGAAAAGCAGGCCAAGGAACGGTCGGCGCGATATGCCGACAAGGTGCTTGCGGCGCAACGCGAAACAGAAAAGGCCCGGCAGGCCCTCCAGGACGCCCTGGACAACCCGCCGAAGGCAAAGGGCATCAGCGCGGAGGCCCAGGCAGAAATTGACCGCCTGACCGCCCAGCTGCGGGACGCGGAGCAGATGGCCGAATACCAGGCCCAGGAACGTGAAAAGGCCCAGGCCGAGCTGCTGGACATGCGGACGCAGGCGGCGCGGGGCGAGCTGCCGGGGCGGGAGGATTTGACCGCCGACGCGGTGGGGCTGGCCGCCCGGACGTTCATTGGTGCGGTGGGGTACGTCCCCCACTCCGACCGGCTGCTGACCATGAGCGACGGCGAACGGGAAGAAATCGCCACCTATGCGGCCATGCTTCGGGAATGGTCGGAGAACGTGCTGCACTCGGTGAACATGGCCCGGCAGGCCGTGGTTATTGAGGGGGTGTGAACGTGGGCGAGCTGGTGAGGATGGAGACCGGGAACGCGCTGGCGATCCCGGAGGCGGTGGCGGCTGAAATGCAGCAGATGCGGGAGGCCCTCCAGACCATGGCGGGCCTGCTGCGGACGACCAACGAGACCATGGCTCAGCTCCAGCGGCAGGTGCGGCTGCTGGAAAAGGTGACGCCCGCCCAGGCAGGGGCCATCAATAAGGCCATACGGGAACGGGCAGCGGCTCTGTGCCGGGTGTACGCGGCGCGGGATTACGAAAAGGCGGTGGCCGCCGCCATCCGCAAGGCCATCAAGCTGCGCTTCGGGGCGAACGCGGCGAAGGAGCTGCCCCGGTGCGAGTATGAGGTGGCCATGGCCCAGGTCAATGGGTGGGACGATTACAAGACCATGAAGGAAATCAAAGGGAGGAAAAACAATGGAACGCGATAATGTTATTCGGGAACTTCAGGCGTTGATATGCCTTTACAGACTGGGCGGCGAAGTTGTTAGCGATAAAGCGCGGGGCGAAGCAATAGAAGCCCTGGAAGTTGCGGTTTCCATTCTGGAAGGACTGGGCAACAATGAATAGCACGCACACCTGCGACACCTGCCGCCATAACCTGGGCGGCGGGTGCTGCCGGGTCAACCTGGAGGCTGAGTGCGGCAAGGGCGAACATGAAGCATGGGAACCGAAGGAAGGAAGTAAAGACCATGAAGCACACACACCAGCAGATTATGCAGGCGAAGGCGCGGCAGCGCCAGGGCGCGATTGAGGGCAAGGCATCGGACGCCGACCGGCTGCCGCTGACCGGCAAGGAGCTCAAGTGCGTGGAGTACCTGGTGGGCATGGAGAGCCGGATCAACGAAAGCGGCGACGCGCTGCGGGAGCGGTGCAAGCGGATCCCGAACGGGTGGCGGGATTACCGGCTGATTGCCTCCACGCTGGACAGGCTGCTGACCAACCTTTACACCACCGTGCCCTATAAGGGGCGGCTGTACCTTAAAAAGCTGATCGACAACGGCGAGATCCTGATTCGGGAAAGGCCCCTGGAGCGGACGCCCGAATGGAGGATGATTAAGGACGAGGATTTGGCAACACTGGTCAACACGGCCATGGCCAGCGAGTGCGCCATCTGCCTGCGGGAGGGCAAGGAAGCCAAGAAGTGCAAGCTGCGCCGGGCGCTGGAGGACTTCGCCCCGCCATCGAACGGGCACCCGGCGGGCGGCTGCGGGTACATGAATGTGGTGCTGGGCGCGGAGCTGGGGAATTACATGAAAGCCGATTGCGGCGATTAAGGAGGGCGGCGATATGGCGCACGTGAAAGTTTGGTATGTCAAGCCTGTCTTAGACCATGGTGAAGAAGTACCGCCTATATGGCATGTGGAACTGTGTTATTTAGAGGCCGAAAGCAAGAAGGTGGAGTGGGATGGGGCCACGTTGATTTGCGGTAGACATCGCCTCAAAGACGCAAATCCTGAAGGTGCCTATATGCTATTCTATGACGATGACGAGGACGTCGTGGCGGCTTTGAATCGCGGAGTAGTATGGATTAAGCGTTTAGAAATAGACGGACAGCTTATTAAGGACTTGATGATTGAGGAATCTCTTGTACGAAGCTGGGGAGGCGAAAATAGCATGGATGAATTGATTGCAGCGACTGAGGAGGGATAAGGGTGGCAGACACAAATAACGAACACGCGCTCCCCAGTGCGTGCGTGAAATGCAGGGCGTTTTCGTCTCCATACCATTTAACGAACGACGCCACCAGCAGGTCGGTGAAGATGGGAAAATGTATGGAAATGAATTTGCTATTCAAGTATGAACTCGCAGAGCAGGGTATATTGGATATTTGCCCTAAGAAGGAGGAAGATTGCGACGAGTGCGTGGACGAACCGAAGTTGAGTCATTTAGAAATCCTGTGCTGGGAGAATCATTGGGAAATCGTCCGCTTGATTGAATGTCTGGAACGGGCGAAGGATGGAGCGATATGGTGCGATCCAGACGCCGAGAGCACCATCAAGGACACAATCTATTTATTAAATGAATTTAGGGAGGCAATGGATACATGAACAAGGTCATTTTGATAGGCAACCTGGCCACCGACCCGGAGGCCTTCACGACGCAAAGCGGCATCAGCCGCTCCACCTTCCGGCTGGCCGTGCAGCGGAAATACGCCAACGCGGAGGGCAAGCGGGACGCGGACTTTTTGACCATTGTGGCCTGGCGGGGCACTGCGGACTTCTGCAACGGCTACCTGGTGAAGGGCCGCAAGATTGCGGTGGAGGGCTCCATCCAGGTGCGCAGCTACGAAGGGGACGACAAGAAGCGGCACTGGGTGACGGAGATCATTGCCGACAGCGTGGAGGCCCTGGGCAGGGCAAAGAACGGGGATCCCGGCCCGGAGGAGCCCGCGCCCTACCCCGACAATGACGACTTCACCGAGGTGGACGACGACGAATTACCGTTTAATTAACGGATAGACGGAGGCAGCAGCATGACACTGACAGCGATGGAGATCCTGGAGCGGTGCAGGCGGGCAGAGGATGACAAGCGCCGCCTTCAGGAAAGGATTGATATGTACTGGGACGCCGCCGGGCACATGACGGCGAGCCTGGACGGCATCGGGTCTCGGAGCACCGGCGAGGCCGACCACACGAGCGCACTGCTGGCGAAGATCGACGCCGTGGAGCGGGAAATCAAGCAGCGGGACGACGAGTACAACGCCGAAGTGCTCGCGGCGAGTCAGCTGCTGGAAAAGCTGCCGGATTTGGAGTGCAGCATCATGACCGGGTTTTATATCCGCAGAGAATCCCTTAAGGAAATCTGCGCGAACAAAAACAGGAGCTACGGTCACGTCAGCCGGTGCAAGTCCATGGCCACCCGTCGGCTGCGGGCAATCAGCGCTGAAGAGGTCACGCGGCTGCTTCCGGAATGGTATGTTGAGGGGGAGTATAAGCGCATAAAATCGAAGCATAAATAATTCTAATCGAAAATGTATATATGATGTTATACGATGTTATACGATGTCAACCCAATGAGTAGTTGATGTTTACCCCCCAAGTGTGCTATATATATAATCGACCCGAGGCGGGGGACGGGCCGCAAGGCCCAGCAAGTGCCAGACAAGCCTTTTTCAACGAATTACTTCCTTCCAAATACCATACATCCCCGCCCCGGTAACGCCCAGCGTGACGCCCACACGCAGGGCGTTTTTCATGCTCAAAAGCGCCAACGTTGGCGCTTTTCACATAAAGGAGTGATTGACCATGCCGGAGACCAGACAAACGCCGCTGCCTGACTGCGCCTTCTGCTGGCTGCGCGACACCTGCGCGGACGCTGAGCCGGGGAAATTCTGCACCTACTGGCAGAGCCGGGAGCCGGAAAAGCGGGAGCCGGATCCCAACGACCTTTGGAACCGGGGCGAGGAAGCGGTGTTTTGATGGAGCACAAGGAAAGCCTCCCATTTTACCACCGGGCGGCCTGGAAGCGGGTGCGGGCCATGGCCTTGCAGCGGGACAACGGGATGTGCCAGGACTGCATGGACAGATTCCGGGCGGGGTACGGCATAAGGCCCCACCGGGCGCAGATGGTGCACCACATCATCCCCGTGGAGGAGCGGCCCGACCTGGCGCTGGATTTAAGCAACCTGCGCAGCCTGTGCAATGAGTGCCATAATAGAGAGCACCCGGAGAAGGGGCGGCAGGCCCGGAAAGATGAACCGCCCGCGACCCGGCAGGGGATGCGGGTCATCAAAGTATAGGAGATGAACGGCAGATGAATGAAGTATTGCGGGATATGCACTTTGAGAGGATCACCAGCGAAAAGGCGCGGCAGGTATACGACTACCTGTGCGACGCCTGCGACCGGCGCATGGGCGGGATTACCGACGCCGACCAGATGATGGTGGCTGACTACGCCTACGCCGAGCAGGTGAAGGGCATCCTCATGGACGACATCGCCCAGCGGGGCATCGGCCAGGAACGCCACAACGGGCGGCAGAAATACTGGCAGGACAACAAAAGCCTGGCCCACCTGCGGAGCTACTGCGACCAACAGCGCAAGCTGCTGGCGGAGCTGCGGCTCACGCCGAACGGTCGCAGAGCGGAGAGCGTCGATATAGATGACGACTTCGACAGCTTCCCCGATTGACCGCTGCATGGGCTATGCCCAGCGAGCTGTCAACGGGGAGATTGTCACCTGTGAAAAAACCAGGATGGCCTGCCGCCGCTTCCTGGATGACCTTCAAAAAAGCAAGACTGACCCGACCTACCCGTGGATATTCGACGAGCACAAGGCCGCCCGCCCGGTGGACTTCATGGAGCAGTTTCTGACACCGACCAAGGGCGACTACAAAAAAATGGTGCTCATGGACTGGCAATGCTTCATCGAGTGCAACCTGTTCGGGTGGGTGGACAAAGAGACCGGCCTCCGGCGCTTCCAGGAGGCGCTGATCGTGGTGGGCAGCGGCAACGGCAAATCCACCATGATGGCAGGCAACGCCACCTTCATGGCCTGCAAGGACGGGGAGCAGGGGCCGGAAATCTACCTGCTGGCCAACTCAAAGGAGCAGGCGGGCATTGTGTTTGGCGAGTGCAAGGCCCAGATCGAGGCCAGCCGCTACCTGGCCCCGCGATTCAGAACCCTGCGGGACGGCGTTTACTATGACCGCGCCCACGCTTCCATCCGGCACCGAAGCAGCGATTCCAAACGCCTCGACGGATTAAACCCGCACGGGGCTATTTTTGACGAGATCCACGAATACCGGGACTTCAAGCTGCTGAACATCATCAAGAAAAAGACTGTCAAGCGCAAGCAGCCCCTGATTATGTACATCACGACCATGGGTAACGTGCTGGACGGCCCGCTGGTGTATTATTACGGGCAATTCACCGACGCGCTGCTGGGGCACCTTGACCCCACCGTGTCAGACCGAATGTTCGCTTTTATCGCGGAGATGGACGCCACCGACGACATTGAGGACTCCAGCCTGTGGGTGAAGGCGAACCCGTCCATCGGGTACACGCTGGATTTGTCCCGGCTGGAGGCCGAATGGAAGCGGGACAAGCTGATCCCCAGCGAACGGGCCAACTTCATCTGCAAGCAGCTCAACATCATGGTGAACGCCGACGACATGGCCTTCGTGCAGCCGGAGGTCATCCGGCGCAACCGCGACACCATCCCCATGGAAAGCCTGCTGGGGCGGCGGTGTTATGGGGGCTTCGACCTGTCCAACCGGGAGGACTTCACCGCAGCGGCGCTGGAGTTTCCGCTGGACGACGGGCGCTGCTTCGTGAAGCTGCACTCATGGCTCCCGCGCCGCAAGGCCGAGCTCGACCAGGAAAAAATCGACTATTACGGGCTGGCCATGAAGGGGTATCTCACTATCGTGGACGGCGAGTACATCCAGCAGGAGGACGTGTTCAACTGGTTTGTGGAACAGGCCAGGGACTACGAGCTGGTGACCATCGGCTTCGACCCCGCCAACGCGACCCGCCTCAAGCAGATGCTGGAAAACAAGGGCTTCGACCTTCAGGTGGTGCGCCAGGGGCCGGTGACGCTGAACGACCCCATGAAGGACATTAAGGAGCTGCTGCTGGCCGGGAAGGTGGTCTCCAACAACGACCCCATGCTGGCCTGGTATACCGACAACGTGCGCATCTCCGGCGAGCGCCGGCACACCGACAAGGCCAACTGGATGCCCACGAAGCGCAACAAGTTTCGGAAAATCGACGGATTCATGGCCTGGCTGGACGCCCACTGCGTGAGGATGGACAAGCAGCCAGCCGGGCTGGTGGAGACGGCCCCGCGCGTGCGGGTCATCTCCCTGGGCAGCGGGCGCAACCACCGAAGGACACAATAGGGGGTATGAGGGATGTGGCCATTTAAGAAGCGCAAGAACGAAGCGAAGGCGCGGGACGAGCCCCGGCAGAACCGCCGGACGCCCAACCTGCGCTGGATCAACCGCCCCAGGGCAGATAACACCATCCAGGGCAACGAGGCGATTTACGCGGCGGTGAGCCGCATTGCCAACACGGTGGCGAGCCTGCCCATGCACATCTACAAGGACTACACGCTGGTGCCGGAGCACCCGCTGGAGCGGCTTTTGAACCTGGAACCCAACCCGAACTTCACGGCGTTTGGATTCAGGCAGACCATGGAGGTGCTCAGGAACACCGAGGGCAACGCCTACGCGCTGAAGATCCCGGACGGCCTGGGCGGGGTGAAGCGGCTGGACATACTGAACCCCACGCGGGTGCAGCCGCTGCGGAATCCCGACGACCAGAGCGTGTGGTATCAGATCCAGCCAGAGGACGGCGAGGTCATGTTCGCCCCCGGCTTCATGGTGCTGAACCTTCGGCACATGAGCGCCAACGGGCAAAAGGGCATTCGGCCCATTGATGTGCTGCGCAAAAGCCTGGACTACGACGCCCAGGTGAAGGCGCTGAGCCTCGACCAGCTGGACGGCGTGAACAACGCCATCGCCCTGACGGTGCCGAACAGCGGTCTCAACCAGGAGCAAAAGGACGACCTGGTCGACCGCTTCCTGGAGACCTACGAAAAGAGCGGGCGCTCGGTCATCGTGCTGGAGGGCGGCCTGACGGCCACCAACTTCTCCAGCTCGGCGGTGGACAGCCAGCTGCTGGACGTGGAGCGCATCACCCGCAACCGGGTGGCCACGGTGTACAACCTGCCGCCCCACCTGCTGGGCGACTACACCGACACGTCCTTCTCCACGGCAGAGCAGCAGATGCAGGAATTTCTCCAGCTGACCATCATCCCCATTGTGGAACAGTGGGAGGAGGAATTTAACCGCAAGCTGCTGACGCCGGAGGACTTCGCGGCGGGCTACCGCATCCGCTTCGACACCAGCCAGCTCACCAGGGCCGACACGGTGGCCACGGCGAACAAAAACCAGATGGCGATCCGGGGCGGGTGGCTGACGCCCAACGAGGTGCGGCGGTCGGAATACCTGCCGCCGGACAAGTACGGCAACGAGCTGATGGGCAGCCGCGACCTGCTGCCGCTGCGCATCATGGTGGATCAGCCGGAGCTGCTGCTTGGCGGCGCTTCATCCGGCAGTGGGAACGACGACCAGACCAAAGAGGAGAAAGAGGCCGCCGCAAGGCGGACTTTAGGAAAGTGAGGTGGGGAAACTTGGCACGGTTTTGGAATTTCCGAAACGACGAACATGAGCCGGAGGACGGCGTGCTGGATGTGCGCGGGGTGCTGGTGGCCGACGACAGCTGGTGGTATGACGACGCGATCAGCGCAAAGGAGTTTCGGGAACAGCTTAAAAACTATCGGAACGTGACCGTCATCCTGAACAGCCCCGGCGGCGACGTGATGGCGGGCGCGGAGATGTACTCGGCGCTTCGGGAGCACAGCGCATCCGGGCGGGGCAAGGTGACCGTGAAGGTGACGGCCCTGGCGGCCAGCGCGGCCAGCGTGCTGGCGATGGCGGGCGACGAGGTGCTCATGAGCCCCGTGGCCTACATGATGGTGCACAACCCCTGGAGCATCATCGCGGGCAATTCGGACGACATGCGGCATGAGGCCGACGTGCTGAACGAAATCGCGGAGGGCATCATCACCGCCTACCAGCTCAAGACCGGCAAGAGCCGGGCGAAGCTGAAGGAACTCATGGAGGCCGAGAGCTACATGGACGCCCGCCGGGCCGTGAAGGAGGGCTTCGCCGACGGCCTGCTGTACCAGGGAGACGAGGGAACAGGGAAAAGGGAACAGGGAACAGGGGAGGACGAACCCGACGAACCTGACCCCGATGAGAAAGAGCCCGACGAAGAGGACGGCGTGATGATGCGTGCCCGCGACTTCGGCATGGGCCGCGCGGTGGCACTGGCCCAGGCGCACGGGATGAAGCTCAACCCGCTGCGGACGGTCAAGCTTACCGATACCGCCCGCGACATCGAGGAACCCGAGGCAGCTTTGCCCAGGGCAAAGCTGTCCGCGCGAAGCGCGGATGGCTCAGGCCGAATTGAAAATTCGGACTTCGCCACCTTAGAGGACGAGATCCGGGAGGACATCGAACGCCGGGCCTCCATGATTGCGTCCCTGTTTTGAAAAGCGCCAACGTTGGCGCTTTTGACATGAAAGGAGAGAAAGAAATGAATCCGCAGGAACTCATGAATCAGATTACCAACCTGGGCAATCAGATCAGGACTGCCGCTGCGGCCCTCGCGGCCCGCGCGGCTGACAGCAACGTGAGCATCGCCGACCTGGAGGCCGAACAGGCGCGGCTGAACGACATGAACAAGCGGCTGGCGGCCCTCCAGGCAGCCTACGACACCGCCGTGGCGGCGCAGGCGGGCGGGATGCAGCGGCAGCAGCAGACCCAGCAGCAGGGCGGCCAGCAGAGCCGGAACCTGGGCGAAATGCTGCGCTCCAACGAGTACGCCCGCGCCTTCGCCTTCGCCATCCAGAACGGCCTGAACCGCCGGACGGCGCGGCAGCACGAAGAGGCCCGGATCCTTTACGACGCGCTGACCGAGTCGGGCGGCACGCCCACCGGCGCAGACGGCGGCTTCCTGGTGCCGGAGGACATCGACCACTCCATCCGGGAGCTGAAGCGGACGCTCAATCCCCTGGCCCCGCTGTTCAACGAGGAGACCGTGACCGCGCCCACCGGCTGGCGGGTGCAGGACACCGCCCCCACCACCGGCTTCCCCGTGGTGAACGAGATGGGCACCATCACCAGCGGCGACCAGCCCGTGTTTAACAAGGTGCTGTACAGTGTGGAAAAGCGCGGCCTCATCCTGCCGGTGTCCAACGAGCTGCTGACCGACAACGTGGCGAACCTGTTTGCCTACATCAGCCGGTGGTTTGCCAAGAAGCTGGTCATCACGGAGAACAGCCTGCTCATCACCCTGCTCAAGACCCTGCCCGCCACGGACATCACCACCGACCCTGTGGCCGGTCTCAAGAAGGCCCTGAACGTGGAGCTGGATCCCGCCATCAGCGCCATTTCCACGATCATCACCAACCAGTCGGGCTATGACGCGCTGGATCAGCTCCAGGACGATATGAAGCGCCCCTTGCTCCAGCCCGACCCGACCAGCGCCACCACCCACCGCTTCAAGGGACGCGGCGTGCACGCGGTGAGCGACGCCTCCATGGCGAACACCACTACCGGCAGCGGCTCCAACGAGGTCACCAAGGCCGACCTGTTCATCGGCGACGGCAAGGAATTTGCCACGCTTTTCAGGTGCGGCGGCTTTGAGCTGGCGTCGACCGACATCGGCGGCAACGCCTGGAAGAGCGACTCCACCGAAGTGCGCGGCATTGTGCGCCTGGGCGTGACCAAATTCGACGGCGGCGCGATGGTACGCAAGACGATCACGGTATGACGCCCCGCGCTACTGCCTGCGGCAAGCGCGGGTTTCGGGCGGGCCAGCCAAATGGCCTCGCCCTCAGTCCGGCTAACGCCGGACGCTACTAAAAAGCGCCAACGTTGGCGCTTTTGAGGAGGACGCGACATGGCTATTGAGAGAATGGACACCCAGCAGACCACCTGCAACGCCATTTCCGTGGAAGGAAGCGAGCGCAGGCAGGTGGCCACGGCGACCTGCTCCCTCCGGCCCGGAAAGAGCGTGAATTTTTCCATCGACCTGCCCCAGGGCGGCATCAAGGACGCCGACGACCTGAAGGCGGTTTCCGACATGTTCAAACAGTTCATGCAGGACGAGCTGGAAAAGGCGCAGGAGACTGGGATCCCGATTTAGGAAGGTGAGCAGCATGGCGGTGGACGTTGAGTACATCCGGCGCATAGCGGGCGCTGACCCCGAGGAAAGCGTCGAGCTGCTGGAGGCCATCCGGGACGCAGCGGTGGAATGGTACGAAAAGGCGGACGTGCCCCGCACGACCGAGGGGCCGCTTTACCGCTTTTGGGTGGCCAACCTTGCGGCCTGGATGTACGACAACCGAGGGAACGCCGACGCACTGGCGGCGATCCCCTCCTACATCGTGACCAGCGTCCACCAGCTGCGGCCGAGGCGTGAATCCCAGAGGGATTCACGGTCGCCTTCGGCGACTGCGGGCGGTCGAATCAAAGATTCGAGCGCCGCACCTGTCAGGGGTGATAAAAAGTGAGCATCAAGGCAGGCGACCTGCGGCAGCTGGTGACGCTGCAAAAGCCGGTGAGCCGCGTCAATGAAAAGGGGCGCAGGATTACCGACTGGGAAACCGTGGCGACGGTGCACGCCGGGAAAGCGGACGTTTCCGGGCGCGAATTTTACGTGGCCCAGGCCTATCACGCCGAGGACGTGGTGACCTGGACGCTGCGGTACCGCGAGGACATAACGACCGAGTGGCGGCTTGTGCACCATGGCGCACAGTACAACATTTTAGAGGTCAACCACTTAGGCTATATGCGGGACTACATCCGCATAAAGACGCGGCTTGTGACCGGGGAGGCGGTGAAGTAGTGGGCACATTTCAAACGGGCGGCATTGCCGCCGAGCTTGAACGATTCGACGGCTTGGCAAAGGGTGTCAACGAGGCCTGCGAAAAAGCTGTGGACGCCGGTGGCAAGGCGCTGGCAAAGCGCCTGACCGAAGCCGCGCCGGAGAAGAGCGGCGGGCTGAAGCGGAGCATCAAGTCGGGCAAGGTGGAATACAACGCCGCCGACGGCTACCACTGCGACGTCGGCCCCACCGGGAAGAACTCGCGGGGCGAGCCCTACGCCAAGATCGGCAATATTCTGGAATACGGCAGATCGGCGCAGGCCAGAGATCCGGGGCGCGACATCTCCGCGATGAGCGCCAAACCCTGGTTTAATCCGGCGGTGGGCCGCGCGGAAACCGAGGTCAAGCAGGCCATGCAGCGGGCCTTCGAGGAGGCGCAGAATCGTGGCTGATTTAATGACCAACGACGCGGTGCAGCAGCACTTTTACCAGGCACTGAAAGACCTGCCCGTGCCGGTGAGCCAGCCTCCGGGCGATTCATCGGCTGAGACCTGGGTCACCTTCAACGAGGTGAGCGGGGACGGGCGCGGCGCGTCCAACGCGGTGACGCGGGTGCGGCATCTGGTGCAGCTGCACGCCTGGACACATTCACAGGACGACGAACACCGAACGGCCTTTTTTATGTCAATCGAGCTACTCAAGGCCGCCGGTGTTCGCGTGTTCGGCTGGGGGCCGGACGACTACGAACAGGACACCGGCATCCACCACATCGCCTGCACCTGCGAGTGGTGGCAGCGGTAAAGGAGGAGAAATAAATGGCGAATAACGGCAACTACACTGAGGGCTATTTCAGCGGTGTACTTGACATCAACTACGCCCTCATGACCGGGCAGGACAGCCCGGCGCTGCGCCCGACCTATGGCGCGATGAAAACGCTGGCCAAGACCATTGAGGTGACCATCACGCCCAACTACAAGGAGGGCAAGGTGTACGCCTCGAACGTGGCGACCCGGAACGAGCGCCGGGTGGACAGCTACACCGTGTCGATCAACGCGGACAAGATCCCCTACGCGGTGCGCAAGGAGATCCTGGGCCGCGAAACTGACGCCAACGGCGTGCAGATCATCAAGGGCAACCAGGTGGCCCCTTACCTGGCCATCGCCTTTGCGCTGACGCTGGACGACGACAGCCAGGAGCTGTGGGTGCTGTACAAGGGCAAGTTTTCTGAGCCCAGCCAGACCGGCCACACCGACAGCGACAGCACGACCTACCAGCACCCCACCATCGAGGGCACCTTCGTGCGGCGCGAGTACGACAACGCGCTGGCGAGCATCGCGGCCACGGCGGACGAGAACGTGATGGAAACCGCGAGGGCCAGCTGGTTCGAGTCGGTCTACGAGGCGGTGGAAAGCAATGGCTGAGAAGGACATCCGGGGCACGGACATCTCCGCGCCCCTCGACCGCATCGAGCTGGCGGGGAAGGAATACCCGCTGCGGTTTGACCTGGCGTGCATGCGGGTGGCCGAGGACGTGTACGAGATCCAGTACGGACGCAGCGACAACTTCGCGCAGATTCTGAAGAGCCTGGGCGCTGGCAAGCTGGGAGCCGTGATGGCGATCCTGTACGGGGCGCTGCTCTCCGGCATTGCAGCGGAGAAGAAGGAGCCCATGCCCTGGGATGAATACGCGGAAAAATTCCGGCTGACCAGCGTCCCCTCCGTGCGGGAGCTTTTGATGGAAAAGCTCACCGACGCGCTGCCCAGGGCCGAAGGTGACGCGGGAAACCCTCCGCAGACCGGGGAGACCTGACCGACGGCTTTCCCTGGCTATGGCTTTATGGCGAGGCGCTTCGTTGCGGCATGGACGCCGAGACCTTTTGGAAGTCCAGCCCGCGAGCGGTGCACCTGTTCATCCGGCACATACGCAGGCCGGGAAAGGGCACCGGCACGAAGCCTGCGGCGGGGCCGCAGAACCGTGGCGGCCAGCAGGCCGTGAAGCGGGTGCGGCTGAAATATCTGCCACACCCATGAAACCAACGAAAGGGGGAAGGAAAGAAAAGCCTTCCCCCATTTTTTATAACGCACCGCCGCCCTCGCGTAGCGGGTCGGCGGCAGCGCCGCGCTGGGAATCGAAGATTCCGCGCGGGCTGGTCGCGCCTGCCTGCGGCAGTGGCGCGACTGCTGAAGGGAGGTGACGCAATGTGCTATTAAACGAGACCGGCTTCACCTTTGGCGGCGTACACTCCCGGCGCGACATGGGGCTATTGTACGTTGAAAAGGAGGGGCACATCGCCATCCCGGAAATCAAGCGCAACAGCTACCAAATCGCGGGCATGAGCGGCACGCTGCTGCTGTCCGGCGAAACCTGGCAGCCCTTCAACCTGGAGGGCTCGCTGTACCCGGCAGAGGAGCCGCGCACGCAGGCAGAGGCCCAGGCGCTGCTGCGGGATATTTCGGCATGGCTGACGGCAGGGCGACAGCAATTGATATTCGACTATGAGCCGGACATCTTTTACATGGCGGAGCTGTCCGCGACCAGCAAGTGGACGCTGCGGAACTGGTTCGGCGGCGAGCTTCAGATCCGCTTTCTGGTGCAGCCCTACGCCTACAACGTGGAGGAGCACAGCGCGACGGTCACAGCTACGACGGGCACCACGTCCGTGCAGCTTCCGCTGGCGGTGCAGACAGGCTTGCCCGCGCCGCTGAAGCTGACTATAGAAAACAACGGCAGCGCGGCCATTACGGGCGTGAGCTGCCGAGACATCACGCTTCAGGACATGAGGCTCACGCGCGGCCAGAAGCTGGAGATCACATCGGAGCCGCCCGCGGGGGCTACCATCGGCAGCTCCAGCGCTCTCCAATACGCGACGGCCTTTGCGCCGGTCTACCTGGACAATGGCGTGAACACGCTCAGGGTGTCGCTCACTTCCGAAGCGGGCGGCACACATTCCGCCGTCATCACGGCGAGCGCGAGAGGGCGCTGGTAAGCGCCAAGAGGAGGTGATAGGGGAGTGGAGCCCCTTACGATCTACGATCAGTCCGGCCAGCCACTGGCGATACTGGACACCGCCGACAAGATCGGCTACACGCTCCAGCACAACGACCTTTGGACGGCGAGCTTCACGCTGGCCTCCGGGGATCCCGGCAACCGCTGGTGCGCGGCCCACAACCTGGTGAAGCTGCCGGACGGCCCACGCAAGACCGGGCTCTACCGCATCGTGGGCACGCCCTCCGGCGAGGAGACGGCCATGGGCGGGAGAAGGACATATAACCTGGAGCACGTGATGGCCACGCTGCTGGACGACGTGCTCTTTGGCTACCATGAGCTGGGCGGCACCGGGGTGTATACGCGGGACGTGATAGAGTACATACTGGCCCGGCAGACGGTGGCCCGGTGGCAGCTGGGGGTCTGCGAGTTTTCCGATCAATTCCAGTATCACTTCGAGAACGTGAGCCTGCTGTCCGCGCTATTGTCGCTGGGCGAGGTGCTGACGGAGGAGTACACGTGGGACTTCGACACCGAGACCGACCCGTGGACGGTGAACCTGCGGCACGCCGACAGCAGCGCCGGCTGCGGCATCTATTACGGGCGCAACATGGTGAGCATTCAGAAAAGCATGGATGCTTCGGCCCTCATCACCCGGCTCT
>JAFURY010000093.1 GCA_017480795.1 Succinivibrionaceae bacterium | reverse complement strand
CTCAACATCGTTACTCTTCGTCACCTCCTTCAGCAGGGTAGGAGGGGCGGATGCTACGGCTCAGTTTTCCGCTCCTGTCACGCTGCCGTCATGGGTGGGGACGTTGCATTTGACATCCGTCCATGGGGTGTGAATAGTAACCGGGGATCCGGGATTATGGATGAAAAAAACATTTTACCGATGCAAAAGTGGGGGAAGTAGGCTACAATCACGGCTTTCGGAGATGAAGCCGAGTTTCATCCGCAAGATCTGGAGAATTTATGAACACTGTGAAGCTTTTAGCGGCGGTCGCGGCCATTTTTTCAGCAGAAGCGGCCGATGCCGGCATCCGGCATGTCTGCGTCAACGGAAGCTGCCATGTCATAGAAACGGACATGCAGAACTACGATGCGCCGGTGCCGGGAGAACCGGGAATAAAAAACAGCATTCAGCGCTACGACCGCCTGCAGGAGAATATCTACATCAAGGACAGCCGATCCTTCAAATACGGCAGAGATCTCAGAGATTAGCGCCCGACCACCCTTCCTCGTCAATCCGCTTCGTCATCATCATGCCGTCGCCGAAGGCATAGTACGCCAGACGCACCTTCCCCGCTCTGAACCCGAATTTCTCGTATAGGGCCACCGCATCGGCGTGGCTTGGATCCACCATCAGCCTGATGTTCCGCCTGCCGCGCAGGTGTTTGCGCTTCAGGACCTCCCCAAGCAGCGTCGATGCTACGCCTCTGCGTCTGAAATCCACCGACACCGCCAGATCCGAAACGCTCATGTAGGAGGGATGGAAGGCGCAGGCGATGTAGCCTGCCAGGCGGCCGTCAAGAAAAGCGGCCAGAAAGACTCCTCTTATGCGCCGGCGGGCGAAATATCGATTCGTCCGGTACAGATATGGCGCAAAGCAGTAGCGTTCGATCCGTCTGATCTGCATCATCATGGCCGGCGTGACGGCCGCCAGTTCAGGTCTGCTCGGTTCTGTCATGTTCGCGCTTTGCCCGATAAAGTTTTCTGATGGTGATCCCGTTCATGACAATGAAGGAGATCTCCATGATGGAAGGTCCGATGGATACGGCGATAAGATTGTGAACCAGCCAGAGGGCGCTGCAGAGGAGGATCATCCACCTGAGTCTGATGCCGCTTGCCAGAAAGAGCCCCACCGTGCCCACGGTAGAGCCCAGCAGAGGCAGGAAGCGGAACTTCTCCTGAAGAAAGACCGCCGCCAGCGCCGCAAAACCCTCGTTCCAGGCCGATGCGATCCTGCGAACGTCAAAGCCCGTCACCGACAGCAGCCCCACGCTCCAGAGAATGACCAGAAAAACGCTCATGACCAGCGGACTGCGAGTTCTTGCGGCTGCGAAGGATCTTAGGGAATTCAGCAGACAGCCGAAGCAGGCCGAATAGGCGCCAAGGATCAGAAAGTGAACGGCTTCAACCAGGCAGAACAGCGTCATCTTCCGCTTGAAGGCCAGATCGCTTTTTTCGGCGAAGGCGCCAAGGCCGCAGAAGAGCGCGACAAAGCCCACCAGCTGGGCGATGCACCAGGTCGTATCCAGGCCGCTCACATGCGCCCCTAATTCTCGGCCAGCAGACGTCCCAGCAGTTTCTCGGCCTCGGCCTCCGAAATGCCGGCGCGGCGCGCGTAGCTTTCCAGCTGATCCCGACCGATCCGGGACACCGCAAAGTACCTAGCCGCCGGGTTGGCGAAGAAATATCCGCACACCGAGGACAGCGGCCACATGAAATAGGACTCGTTGAGCCGCATGCCGATGCGTCCTTCTACGTCAAGCAGATCCCAGATGAAGCGCTTTTCCCGATGATCGGGACAGGCCGGATAGCCCGGCGCCGGACGGATCCCCTGGAAACGCCCCTTCAGCAGCTCCGACGGCGTCAGGCTCTCGCCGCTGCTGTAGCCCCAGCCGGATGCGGGATCGGTCCGGACATACTGATGCAGCCGCTCCACCGCGGCCTCCACCAGACGATCGGTAACCGTCTGCACCAGAAGCGCCGAGTACTCGTCCCCCGCGCGGCGGTATTCATCCTTCAGTTCGTCCGTGGCAAGCCCCGCGGTGACGGCGAAAACCCCCATATGATCCCCGGCGGGATCGAGAAAATCCGAAAGGCAGAGATTGGCTTCCCCGTCTCTTGCCTTGAACTGCTGCCGCAGAAAATGCAGAGTGGTCTCGCCTCCCGCGGCATCCGCAAGCGCCACGTCATCTCCCCGGTTTCTGGTCTGGAAGATGCCGTAAACTCCGGCGATGTGACGCTTTGAATCGCCGTCAAGCCGCCTGATCATGGCTTTCGCATCGGCCAGCAGTTTCGAGGCCTCCTCGCCCTTGTCCGCATCCGTCAGAATGTCGGGATACCGTCCCTTCATCTGCCAGGCGACAAAGAACTGCTGCCAGTCGATATACGGCTCCAGCTCGGATGCGCGGAATTCAGGAAGATCAAACACTTGTCCGCCGGAGATTTCCGGCGCCTGAGCTTTGGCGCCGGTATCCAGCGCAAAGCGGTTGGCCAGAGCCTCCTGGTAGGAAACGTTCCTTATCACGGAGGCGCCGCCGGCGAGCCGCTCGCGGATGGCCGCGTATCTGGCCTTGAGATCTTTCACGTAGCCGTCCCGCAAATCCTTTGAAAGCAGGCTCTGCACCACGCCCACCGCCCGGCTGGCGTTGGCGGTGTAAGCCACCGGGCCGCTGTACTCGGGATCGATTTTAAGCGCGGTATGCTCCTCCGAGGTGGTGGCGCCTCCAAGAATCATCGGGATCTTCATGCCCCGGCGCTCCATCTCTTTGGCCAGATGCACCATTTCATCAAGAGACGGAGTGATGAGACCGGACACGCCGATCATGTCGGCATGCTCCGCCTCGGCGGTATCCAGTATTTTTTCCGCCGGCACCATCACGCCCAGGTCGATTATGCTGAAGTTGTTGCACTGCAGCACCACCGACACGATATTCTTGCCGATATCGTGCACGTCGCCCTTGACGGTGGCCATGACGATCTTGCCGCCGGAGCTGCCGCCATGATTGAGCTGCTCGATGAAAGGCTGCAGATAGGCCACCGCCTTTTTCATGACCCGGGCCGATTTCACCACCTGAGGAAGAAACATCTTGCCGGCGCCGAAAAGATCGCCCACCACGTTCATGCCCGCCATCAGCGGGCCTTCGATAACCTGCACCGGCGATCCCAGCTGCTCCAGAGCCTCGGCGGTGTCGGCATCGATAAACTCGGTGACGCCCTTCACCAGGGCGTATTCAAGCCTGGATGCCACCGAGCCCTGACGCCAGCCGCTGTCCGCCGCCGCACCCGGAGCCGCGGAGGTCTGACCCGCGTTGCGGTATTTTTCGGCAATGGCCAGCAGCTCATCGGTGGCGCCGGGATGGGTGTTGAGCACCACCGCCTCCACCTTGTCCCGCAGTTCCCGGGGCAGCTCCTCGTACACCGCCAGCTGTCCGGCGTTGACAATGCCCATGTCCATGCCGTTTTTCACCGCATGGTAAAGGAATACCGAGTGGATGGCCTCCCGCACCGGATTGTTGCCGCGGAAGGAAAAGGACACGTTGGAAACTCCGCCTGAAATCATGGCGTGAGGCAGCGTGCGCTTGATGTCGGCCACGGCGTTGATGAAATCCAGGGCGTAGTTGTCGTGCTCGGCCATGCCGGTGGCCACGGCGAAAATGTTGGGATCGAAAATGATGTCCTCCGCCGGAAAGCCCAGCTCGTCCACCAGGATATGATAGGCCCGGGCGCAGATCTCCAGCTTGCGGGCTCTGGTGTCGGCCTGTCCCTTTTCGTCAAAGGCCATGATCACCGCAGCGGCGCCGTACTTTTTAATCTTCAGAGCCTTCTGCCGGAACAGTTCCTCCCCCTCCTTCATGGAGATGGAATTCACGATGCACTTGCCCTGGACGCACTTGAGACCGGCCTCCATCACATCCCATTTGGACGAGTCGATCATCAGAGGCACGCGGCAGATGGAAGGCTCGGAGGCCACCAGATTGAGGAACCGCACCATGCTCTCCCGTCCCTCGATCATGCCGTCGTCCATGTTGATGTCGATGATCTGCGCTCCGCCGTCCACCTGCTGCCGGGCGACGTCCAGCGCCTCGTCGAAATTCTTTTCCTTGATAAGACGCTTGAACCTGGCAGAACCGGTGACGTTGGTGCGCTCGCCCACATTTATAAAGAGTGTGTCCTCGTTGATGACGAGAGGTTCGAGTCCCGACAGGCGGCACTGCACTCTCTTCGGGGTCCGCCTGCGGGGCTCCACGCCACGCACCGCCTCCGAAATGGCTCTTATATGATCCGGATTGGTGCCGCAGCAGCCGCCGATAATGTTGATCCAGCCCCGTTTAGCCCAGCTAGCGGCAAAGGCTCCCATTTCCTCGGGAGTCATGTCATAGCCGCCGAAGGCGTTGGGAAGACCGGCGTTGGGATGCACGGAAACAAATTCGCTGCAGAGTCCGTCCAGCTCGGAGACGTGGGCTTCAAGCTCCTTTGGACCAAGGGCGCAGTTGAGACCGAAGCTCAGCGCTCCGGCGTGACGAAGAGAATAGTAGAAGGCCTCAAGGGTCTGGCCGGTAAGAGTGCGGCCAGAGGCGTCGGTAATGGTTCCTGAAATCATCACCGGCAGGCGGGAGCCTCTGGTCTCGAACTCGGTAAGAATGGCGTACACCGCCGCCTTGGCGTTGAGGGTGTCGAAGATGGTTTCGATCATCAGCGCATGGGCGCCGCCGTCCATCAGTCCTCTGACCGCGGTGGTGTATGCCTCCACCAGCTCGTCGAAGGTGATGTTTCTTGCCGCCGGATCGTTCACGTCCGGAGAGATGGAGCAGGTTCGGCTGGTAGGGCCGATGACGCCGATGACATAGCGGGGTCTGGAAGGATCCCGCGCTGTGAACTCGTCGGCCACCTCTCTGGCAAGACGCGCGGCCTCGCGGTTGATTTCGTAGCAGACGTCCTGAAGCCCGTAGTCGGCCATGGCCACCGCGGTGGCGTTGAAGCTGTTGGTTTCGATGAGATCCGCGCCGGCCTCAAGATAACGGCGGTGAATGTCCTTCACCACGTCGGGCCGGGTAAGGCAGAGCAGATCGTTGCAGCCCTTGAGTTCCCTGAACCAGGAGGAAAAACGACCTCCTCTAAAATCCTTCTCCTTGAGTCCGTAGGACTGAATGAGGGTGCCAGTGGCGCCGTCCAGCACCAGGATGCGTCTGGACAGTTCCGATTCCAGTGAAGGTCTTTCCGCTGTCATGAGCCCTGCCCGTCTCCGTTGAGAACATAAGGCGTGGCCTGATACACGTAGTAGTTCAGCCAGTTGCTGAACAGCAGGAAGCCGTGACTGCGCCAGGTGGCCTTCGGCGGAATGGAAGGATCGTCATTGCGGTAGTAGTTCACCGGGATCTTCGGATTGATGCCGGCCGCCAGATCGCGCATGTACTCGTTGTGGAGCGTGTCGGCGTCGTACTCGGCGTGCCCCGTCACGTACACCTGACGCTTGTCCGGACTTACCGCCAGATACACGCCAACCTCGTTGGATCCGGCCAGAATGGTCAGATCGGTGCAGGTCTTGAAGGTCTCGGTGTCAAACTGGGCGTAGCGGGAATGCGGAGCCCAGAACACGTCGTCAAAGCCCCGGATGAGCGGCTCCATGAGACTGGAGGTCTCGTGCAGGTAAACGCCTGAAAGCTTGGTGTCCATGGTAAGCTTCGGAATATCATAGAAGACGTTCAGCGCCGCCTGCACAGCCCAGCACAGAAACATAGTGCTGGTCACATGGAACTTGGACCACTGGATGATCTCCACCAGACGGTCCCAGTAGGACACCTTCTCGAACGGAACCAGTCCCAGAGGCGCGCCGGTGATGATCATGCCGTCGTAGTAGCGATCCTGAACATGCATGAAGTCCTGATAGAAGGTGTCAATATGGGCCTTCGGAGTGTTTTTGGACACGTGATCGTCGATTCTCAGCAGATCGATCTGCACCTGAAGCGGCGAGTTGGACAGCTTGCGCATGATCTGGGTTTCGGTTTCGATCTTTTTCGGCATGAGATTGAGCAAGAGCAGCTTCAGAGGTCTGATGTCCTGGTGGGCGGCCCTGCTTTCGGTCATTACAAAAATATTCTCCTGCCGCAGAATTTCCGCTGCGGGCAAAGTATCAGGGATCTTGATAGGCATAAGGTTCTCCTACTGTAGTTTGTTCCGTGTTCCTCGCGGATGCCGATAAGATGTGATCATTATAGCAGATTTCAGAGAGCAGAACTCTCAGCCGGGTTTTCGTCCGGAAGTCCCGGCGTGACGGAACGGCAATCGGCAAAGCGCCGGCTGATGACAGACGCCGGGCAAACTATTGCGCCGCGCAAAACAAACGAATTATAATCATCAGAAAATTCAAGTTTCAGAGGAGCGTCATGATCATTGAAACCCTGTCCACTGGAGATGAGGTAATCGCAGGATTCATAACTGACACCAATGTCTCATGGCTCTGTCAGAGACTGCTGGCCGTCGGCGTGCAGGTGAACCGCAGACAGACGGTGGGAGATCGTTTTGACGATATAGTCGCCGTCATCGACGAGAGATCCCGCGCCGCGGACGTGCTCATCGTCAACGGAGGTTTGGGACCGACCACCGACGACAACACCACGGCTGCCGCCGCCTGGGTTGCGGGCGTGAAACTTGAAAAGAATCAGATGTGGGCCGATCGGATTGAGGCCTACGCCCAGTCCAGAGGATTCGTGATGGATCCGTCCAACCTCAAGCAGGCCATGCTTCCGGCCGGATCCGAGCTTCTCAACAATCCCATCGGAACCGCCTGCGGCTTCAAGATGAGGATCAACAAGGCTCTGTGCTACTTTACTCCAGGCGTGCCCAGCGAATTCAAGCACATGATGGACACCATCATCCTCCCTGAGCTGCAGCAGATCCTGAAGACTCCAAGAACCGTGGTAAGAAGTTTCTTCACCATGGGAGTCAGCGAATCAAATCTCGGCGGAATTCTCAGCAAGATGCAGTGGCCGTCCAATATCGTGCTGGGCTACCGCGCCAATTTCCCCACCATCGAGGTCAAAATCATCGCCACCGATCCAGACGAGGAGACTCTGGAGCAGGCGGAGGAGCAGCTGCTGTCGGTAATCGAGCCTCATCTCATCGCCAAGGGCGAACTGAACATTCCGGCTCAGATCTCAAAGCTCACGGGAGTGATCCCGCTGCAGGTGCTGGAGGACGGAACCGACGGCATGGTGATTGCGCTCCTTGCCCAGGAAATGCACGGTCTCACCGGTCACTTCATCCAGCTGCCTACGGAGCCGGACGACCTCATAGCGCGGCTCAAAAGGGAAAAGATCAGAACGCTGGCCATCAGCGCGGAAACACAGGAGGGCTTCTGCATCGCCTACTTCAACGGCAGGACAGGCTATCTGCAGCGTCTGAAATCCAGAGCCGTGAAGGAAAAGGATCGCAAAAAGATCATCGCCATGGCGGCCCTTGACATGACCAGAAGAGTTCTCAGTGGCAAGTCGCCGTTCGGCGCCTATGAAAATCTCATCAGAACCGAGCAGCTGACGTTCAGGCAGTAGGATCGGTCACAAAAACCGATCGTCGCCCATTCCTCATCTCCGGTCTTTCTTTTAACGAACCATGCTTAACCCGGGTCAGCGGAAGCCATAGGCGCGACCATGACATTGAGGTCCCCGTCTCAGACCGGACCGATCCGATTCCGGATCCGCTTTGCTTCCTCCGAACCCCTCTCCGGTTGAACCGACCGGTGACGCCGCAAGCCCCCGCGCGGCCTCAGGAGTTCGTTTTTTGCATGCGCCGGTCATCTGAAATTCATATGTGGCCGGGGCGCAGTTCTCGGCAGACTTTCGGCGGATTCTGAAGCGCAAGGGTCCAAGAACCGGAAGATGGCGCGACGCATGAGTCTTATGCGGATCCGTATCGCCAGAGCCGGGATGATCCGCGGATTCCGTCCGGTCCCCGGTGCCGCGGGCTCACTGGCGCTTCTCCTCCATCGTCTGATCCTCTCTCATCTGTTCCTCCGCCCATCGGTACACGGACTCAAGCGCCGGCAGCAGCGTCCGGCCTCGTTCCTCCAGGGAATATTCCACGGTTGGCGGGATGGTGCTGTACTGCTTTCTTTTGATAAATCTGTCCCGTTCAAGCTCCCGCAGGCATTTGGTAAGCATGGTGGCGGTGATCCCCACCACCTTGCGCTCAAGTTCCCGGTAACGCAGAGTCTGACGCTCGCTGGCGGCGATATACCACAGGATCGGCAGTTTCCACTTGTGCCCGAAAAGATCCATGGCGTAGAGAATCGGACACCTGGTTTCGTAGATATTCTGATTTTCCGGCAATAAACCGTCTGTCATATCCCCTCCAATACTATATTTTTTATAGTGACTAAGAATTTTCTGCCTTCTTGTTTTTTCTTCATTGCTCATTATGATGTATATGCAACCAAAGATAAAGTATCAGGAGGCGCAATCATGAAAAAAGCGTTCGATGAGGTTGAACTCAACCGACTGTCTCTGAAAAACCGGCTGATGCGTTCCGCCACCTGGGAGGGCATAGCGGCGCCTAACGGCGGTCTCCCCGGGCAGACCTACGATATTTACCGGAGCCTTGCCAAAGGCGGTATAGGCGCCATCATCACCGGCTTCGCCAGCGTTTCATCAGACGACTTCTACTTCGACGGCATGATGAGACTGTCGGAGGACAGTCTGATACCGGAGTACCGTAAGCTTGCGGAGGTCATCCATCAGGAGAGCTGCCCCGTCATCGTCCAGCTTGCCCTGGGAGCCTACTACCGCAGGGAAGCTGACGCGTACCGCCAGGTCGAACCTGATGAAATGACGCCGGAGGAGATCGGAAAGGTTGCGGATCTGTTCGGATGCGCCGCATCCCGCGCGGCGGAGGCCGGCTTTGACGGCGTGCAGATCCATGCGGCGCATTTCTTCTTTCTAAGCCGTTTCATCTCCCCCGCCGTCAATCACCGAACCGACAGCTACGGCGGATCCGCCGAAAACCGCGCCAGGATTCTTCTTGAAATTCTTGCAGAGATCCGCAGAAAAGCCCCCGCGCTGCATGTCACGGTCAAGATCAACTGCAGTGATTTCATCCATGGAGGTCTTGATGAGGAGGAGAGTGCCGGAATCTGCCAAATACTGGATCAGGCCGGCATCGACTCCATCGAGGTAAGCGGCAACGGCACATCGGCAAGAGGAATAAAAGCCCGTGTCAACGAGGGTTATTTCGCCCCGGCCGCAGAGAGCATCGCTGAAAAGGTTTCCTGTCCGGTGATGGTTGTGGGCGGCTTCCGGAGCCTTGATGCCATCGAGGCGGTTCTGAACAGCTCGAAAATAGAACTGATTTCACTCTCAAGACCCCTGCTCTGCCAGCCGGATCTGCCAATGATCTGGAGAAGAGATCCAAAGGCGGTATCCGGATGCGTATCCTGCAACCGCTGCTACAGTTCTCCGGCCCACAGGTGCGTTCTGGCGCAAAGGAGCGGAAGATGATGTTCAAAATTGACGTTGCCGCCAGACGCGGCACGGTGCTCAACGGCGTTCTGTTCAGGAAAGAAAGACAGAAGACGGCGGACACGGCGATGATAGCCATCACCGGCATCCACGGCAACTTCCGCTCCAATCCGTTCTATTACAACATCGGCGAAACGCTTAACGGCGGAGGGTACGACTTTGTCTACGCCCAGACCTGCGACGCCTGGGGCAGCATCAGGACCGTAAACGCCAGAACCGGAGAGCCGGAGCTCGCCGGCTCCTGGAACGAGCGGTTCAGCTACGCGGAGGATGACATTGAGGCCTATCTGAGATTTGCCAGGAACGAAGGATACACGAGGATTGTTCTGGCAGGACACTCCCTTGGCGCCAACAAGGTGATCCGGTATCTTTCAGAGCACCCTGACGCCGATGTGGATCGTTTTTTTCTGCTCTCGCCCGCCAATCTGACCTACATGACGTCAGAGGTGACCGACCGGGAAAAACAGATCATACGGGAGATGGCGGAAAGCGGGCGGGGAGATGAAATGCTGCCCGCGCCTTTCATGGGCTGGGTGGACTGCATAGCGCACACCGCCTGGGACTGGCTGTTTTCCGGGATTCTGAACAACGTCCACACCGCACGGAACGGCGATTTCAGCCAGGCGGAAAAAATAGTCCATACCGGCGCGCTCCTGGTGGGTACCTACGACACCTTCACCGACGGCGATCCGTGCGAGTTTCTGCAGAACCTCAACCGGCACATGCCCGCCGCGCATCGGAACAACCTTGTCTTCATTGAAAAAACGGGCCACACCTATCAGAGGAAGGAGCAGGAACTGGCGGACAGAATTCTCAGACAGCTTGACGACTGGAAAATGGAAAGATGACCGCTTCCAGACATCAAGCGGCAGCATGACAAGACGCAGCTGAAGCCCCGCTTCAGGATCAGATCCGGTGGACAAACGCAATCTCGAGCAGAATGAAAATTCCTGCCGCCGGCATTTGGGAAAGGGGGCGTCATCAGCCATGAGGATGAAACCGGAGTCGCAAGACGGAGCCCCGGAAAAGGTACAGTCAGAAAAAGGAAAAGGGAGAAGATCAGATGATCCTCTCCCTGAAGGGGTGCCTGACAATTACCTACTCTGACATGGCGAAAGCCACACGACCATCGGCGCAACGACATTTCACTTCTGTGTTCGGAATGGGAACAGGTGGTACT
>JAFURY010000170.1 GCA_017480795.1 Succinivibrionaceae bacterium | reverse complement strand
GTGTTCGGGAAAAGCAGGACCCCGCCGGTATCGCCGCGGAAATTCGCAGCGTCAAAACGTTTTCGTTCATTTGCCAGGTCGCTGTCTTTCGAGAAATTCCCGGAGCGGGCATAGAATTTATAATTCGAGTGGTTTTTGATGCCCTCGGTGATTCCCTGGCGCTGGATCGCGATCAGGTCAAGCGTCGGCCGCATCGCATCATTTGAGGCACCGAAAATCTCGTTTTCATACTGGTATCGGGTGAGGATTCCCACGCGGTACAGTTCGATGGCCACCGTTTTGTTTTTTGCAAGCCGGAAGCGGAGATATGGCTCTCCCTTGTACTCAACCAGCTCCCAGCTGTGCGGCACCACTCCGATGATCCCGTTTGTCTCTCCGTACTCGCCGAGCACCGGCACAACAAAAGCTGTGTTCCTGGCGTAGAGCGTCACGGCCAGCCGATAGAGGAACTTTGGCCATGTCTGCCAGGCGTTTGGTTGCAGCATCAATCGGTTGCGGAGCGATGGGGATGCCGCGCCGTTGATTACCGGCGTCAGCTTCGCCGCGTGCCGGCCGTGTGCATCCAGCGCCGCCCGGATCAGCTCGCTCTCATAGATGGAGCCCTTGAATGTGTGCCAGGCGGGCGTGTAGCCCTCAAGAAAGTCAAAAGTCTGGCGCGCCTGCTGGGCTCCACTGTCCTTCGGGCGGCCGAAAATCTTATCAAAAAAACCCATCTCATCAGCCCTCATTTCTCAGCTGGTCGCCAAGCTCAGCCCAGTGACTCTGCCGCATACATAGCGCGTCGAGGATGGCGGCAACTCCGTCAACGTGCGCGTTTTTGCTCATCTTTACCAGCTTTTTCCGGGCGTGGGCGCTGGTGCCGGTCTCCATCTGCTGAGCCGCATCGACAAAATGCAGCTTGAGCAGATCATTGTCATCCGCGCACCGGATCTGCCCGTTTTTCATCATGCCCTCAAGGTTGTCTTCGACGCCGGTCAGATTATAGCCCTGGAAAACGCTCTCCATGTGAAAACCATACTGCTCCATATCCTGTACAAGGTACTGCGCCGTGTACCGATCGTATCCGATTTGTAGGGGATAGATCTGGTATTTTTCGATCAGGTCAGTGAACCACCGGTAGCAATCCTGGTAATCCACAAAATTGTCCCCGGAGAGCTGCAAGAGTCCGCGCTCAATCATGGCGCTGTACGCGATCCCGTCCCGGGCGGTAGCTTCTTCCAGCTTTTCACCTGGCAGGAAAAACTTGCAGAAAATCCAGATGATTCCCTCGCGCTCGATCAGCGCACAACACGCCGTAAGGTCGGTGGTCTGTGAGAGGTCGATGCCGCCCAGGCAGTACGTGTCCCGGAAGTCCTCAAGCGTATAGTTCCAGCCAAAAACCTTATTGATCGTTGCAGCATCAAACCACGCGCTCGATGAGTTTTGTTTGATGTTGCAGTATTTGCAGAGAAATTCTGCTTTTTTCGAAAATGAGCCTTCTGCGACCGCAATCTCTTCGAGCATGTAATCAACCGACACGGATACGCCTAGGTTAGGCATGCTCTTTGCAAGCTCCGCGATGTCGTTCCACTTTTCCGGGTCATCAATTTCATAGAGAAACGGGGCATATCTGCTCTCCTTGCTGGTGCCGGCCAGGATCGCGGTTGCCCGCTTGTGCAGCTCATCAAAAATCCCGTCGTTGATGTATCCGGCGGTACTGATCGTCAGCAGCATCGGCTGTGACCGTGCACCCAGTGCGGACTTTAGGACCTCGTACTGCTTTTTGCCAGGATCCCCGATCCACGCGGCAATCTCGTCACATACGGCAAGATGGGGATTCAGGCCATCCGATTTTTTTGCACTGAAAGCAATAGGCTGCGCGCTGCTGTTGGATGCGGCAAAATAGACATCCGTCCGGCGCTTTTTGCACTGTGCCGAGATCTCCGGTTCCGCCATGACCATCTGAAAAAAGGCGTTGTAGCACAGCATCGCCTGATCCAGCTTCGGGGCGCAAAAAAAGACACGGGCGCCGTACTCGTCATCAAAGACCATCATATACTCAGCGATGGCAGCGGCCAGCAGCGTCTTACCGTTTTTCCGTCCGATCTCGAGAAATACTTCCCTGAATTGCCGGTGGCCGGCAGAATCCAGCACGCCGAAAATGACAGATAAAAACGCCCGCTGCCAAAGCTCCAGCACAATAAGCCCTGGCGCCATCGCCCCCTCGTGATGGTGACAAAAATTCTCGACGAATCGTATCGCCTTCGCAGCTCGTTTTGCTGAGTAAAACCACCGCTTTTCCTCCAGCCCGCGGACGACGATCTCATACCATCGGATCACATACCGCGGCGCAGTAATGCTCCCGTCCCGGATAGCCTGGTAGTACTCAAGGATGGCGTTCATTCGTCAAGCCCCTTCAGCAGTCCGCCGAGCTTGCTGCCTTTTTGACCGGGTGTGTCCGTCGGTACCATCGCATCCAGCTGCTTGATGATGGTCTGGTAATTCTTGTTTGCCGTCATGTACTGGCGGGCTGCCGGGCGTTCCCGCTCATAGGCCTCCTGGTCTTCAGACTGTCGGAACATCTCCGTCATACCATTCTGTTCGATGTCAGCCCAGAGCTGGTCCAGCAGGACCCGGAGGCGGGCAGCTTCGGCAATGAGGCCCTGTGCGATTGCCTTTTTCCCGGCTGGCAGATTTTTGTATACCCTTGTTAATCGTCTGATCTCAGACTGCTCGGTGACCTCTTTGGCCATGTCTCCACCTCCTCATCACAAGCCCGGGCAACCCCGGTGGAAGTCCCCAAACGGCAGGGGGTATATAGGCCATGTCCGGTATTTTTTACGCTAGACCCGGAGCTAGCAGGTACCCCGCCCCATTGTATAATATAGGGGGGACTGCGGCCAGCCACAGCCTCACCGTCTGCGCGTGATCAGCTCGCCAATGTCAACGTGCCCGCCGGCATCGGTGCGTGCGATCCTCCTACCGTGTTCCCGCAAATGGCAATCTTTACACAAAAGCTCAAGATTGTCCCAATTTAGAGCGATCGATGGATCGCTCAGATTTTGTCGGCTGAGCCTGATCTTGTGATGCACCTCATCACCTGGGACTATATCACCACACGCAGCGCATCTCTCACACAGCCAACCTTTACTCTGAGCGTATGCCTTCCGGCATCTGATCCACTCCGGAGATATATAAAAATCCCTGGCAAATCTGGCCATGATATCCTCCATTACAAAAAGAGCAGGCACTAACCTGCTCTCTCATAAAACCATTTTATATTATTATTTGTTTCATGGCGTTTCAAGTTTTTGATACGCATCCCAAAATTCTTCGAGGGCCTGAATGTGTATCCGGTATGATGTAGTGCGTGAGATGTACATCACCTGCATAATGTACTGCCACGACCTACCATCTATATATCTGAGCTCCAGCATGCGCTTGTTTGCCTCTGATCCAAGGCAGTTTATAGCGTTTTGTACAGCTGTGCGCCGCTGTACAGCATCGGCAATGGTGCGCTGCATCTGGCGCTCCAGATCAACGATCTGCGTAACAGCCGTCTCCACGCGACTCCTTCCGGATGTGCCAGATGCACAGCCGGCATTATATGATGACGTCGCCCGCGTGGCCATGTCTCTGCACATGGCGATCCTGCTCTGTATCTCATCAATGCGTCTATCATAATGTCGATAATCTCTCAGGATATCCACAGCCGCGCGGGCTTTATCTGTCATCATGCTTTGCCTCCACGTCATGCATATGACGTTCATCAACGCAATAGTTGCATGCGGGAAAATCTCCACATCCGGTGTAATCGCCTTGGCACTTGTCATCTATACGTTCGCAAGTGTCACAATCTGCACAGCGTGTGGCAGTATCCAGAGCCACCTCCATGCGGTCGATCACATCAGCCAGGTGGCAGATGTAATCACACAGAGGCGGCTCAATCTCATCCATCGGGATGATGTCTGCATCCTGAT
>JAFURY010000092.1 GCA_017480795.1 Succinivibrionaceae bacterium | reverse complement strand
CAAATAAGCCTGAAGCATCCGTTCACTGTCAAACACATAATGTCCCGACCGGTGCAACACTCGCTGGAATAGAGACAGTTCCAGGAACGATCCTCTGTCCGGATCAAATCTCAACATCGTTACTCTTCGTCACCTCCTTCCGCAGGGTAGGAGGGGCGGATGCTACGGCTCAGTTTTCCGCTCCTGTCACGCTGCCGTCATGGGTGGGGACGTTGCATTTGACATCCGTCCATGGGGTGTGAATAGTAACTCTGCCCTTTTGTTTTTTAGGGCATCCGCCTCCGCCCGCCTCTTTAGCCCCGTCGGCAAACCGGACGATTCTTCATTCTTCAACTTTTGTTTTCAGATCCCGCAAAGGTTATAATTTTACCGGTGCAACAGAATTCAAAAAGCCATGCTCAACCCGAAACGTCATTTCATCATCCGCTCCATTCTCATACTGCTGGTGGCGGCTCTGTTCTTTTCCTTCGTCTGGTACAACGAAAACAGGGACAGACCTGATTTCATCGAGAAAAAGGAGAGTTTCTTTCTGGAACATATCTACGGCACCGAGGACGGGTTCCTTTCCGAATACGGACTCAAGGAAACAGCAGACAGTCTGAACCGGATCTTCCATCTGCCGGTCATCTCCCAGAACACCGCCCTGGTCTCCATCACCGCCGGCGACCGCCACAACCTGATCTTTTCGTATCAGTACACCGTGAACGTGGATGCTGAGGGCGAAAAAGCGAAGCTGGAAGAATACCGCAGGATCCAGCTTCTTCGATTCTGCAACAATCCCCTGGACGCAAGACGGCTTGAGGTCGTCAGAAGCTACGACTTTGTCTATACCCTGGCCGCCGCCCCCGTCATAAGCTTCAGCGTGACAGGCGACGACTGCCGGAGATTCGGCGGAGTTTCGGACTAGACACAGATTCAATCGGCGCCTGACAAACCCGGTTTTCTGACCGTCCTCATAAAACACAGGCAAAGAGCCTCGGCAAAGGAACTTAAAGCAGACTCATGCGTCAATATCATAGATGCTATCGCGCATCCGCCACGCCAGGACGCACCGGCAACGAGCAAGAGACGGATTCAGAAACAACTTCCGCGGGGACAAAATTGAAAAAGAAGACTTTAATACTGCTGCCGGTGCTGCTTGGCATCGGTATTGGCGTCGGCCTTGGCATCGGGATCATCGGAGGAAAATCCAAACCCGCAAAACACGGAAACGAAATCGCCATCGAATTCGAGGATGACGACGAAGAGGTTGAAACCTCATCGGCCGGGGAGGATGCGGACAGCGACGAAATAGATCTTGATGCCAACGCCCTTCTTCCGGCGGCGCCCGTCAATATGACGCCGTCAGACTCCGCCCCGAAAAAGCCTGCCGCCACAGCGGCAGTGACGAACGCCAAGACCGAGCCCGCCCCTGCGCCGCAGAGCGCCGCGCCTGCCGAGAAGCCTCAAACCGCAGCCGGCGCTCCGAAGGAAAACCCAAAGCCCGGCGAGACCGGATCGGATGCAACCGCGGAATCCGATGCGACCGCAGCCAGAACCGGCGATAAAGAAAGGAAGGGCAGGATCTCCGAGGAGGACATCCAGTCCGACATTTCAGGGTACTACAACGCCAGCGTGACGCCGGAGCAGATGGCCGCCGACTACCGGAAACGTCTGCCTATAAGAGTGGGCAAATATCAGACCCTCACCGACTTCACCTACGGCAAGAAGGACGGCTTCACCTACCATATCAGAACCACCCGCGACGACATTACGGCAAAGATGAAAACATCGCTGCCGGACTACGCCTGCGACAACAAGCAGGTGCAGATCTTCATGCAGTACGTGGACAGGGTCAGCTTCAAATTCACCAACAATCACGATCAGCATCTGCAGACCATCAGCATTCCCAAATCGGAATGCGCCGCCAGGATGAAAAAGAAATACTCCGGTAGCTGAGCACCGCCAGGAAAAAGATCCATGATGGGCAATTTCAGCAATCTTCCACCCAAAATTCCTCTTACCCGCAAGGGGGATTTTTCTCTTCTGAAAAATCTGGAGCTCACCTACTCCACCAGAGCGCTGAGATCCATCCGCTTCACCCTCATCGTGCTGGTGGCGCTGATGATTCTGGTGGCGGCCATATCCACCGCCTTCATGGCCGCCAACAACGAACTGAACATGAAAAATCCACAGGGCATTACCCAGGTCATCTGTCTGTGGCTGTTTCCGCTGATCATTTACGCCTACTTCTCCTGGCTTTACCTGCTGCGCTCAAGATATCGCATCGTCATAACCATGGACGGAATATCCTATCAGCGCGGACGGAACCGGGACTTCATAACCCATCAGGAAATCGAGACCGCCCTCGAAACCAAGCCGGTGCTGCGCAACCGGATCGGCGTGTGGCTGCCCACCAGAGGAAAAATGAGAATCCTGCTGTCGGAGATGGACACGCTCCCCGGCCGGCCTTTCATCGAGGATCTGCTGGCCTACTACAACATGCCGATGCCCCGGGATCCCTACGGCACCGACCGCATGACATTTTCCTCCATGGGCCTGGCCATGCTGTTCATCGTCTGCCCGTTTTTCATCTGGTCCGGATATATCAACACAAATCCCAACGCTCTGAGATACAGTCTGTACATCGCCGCGGGAGTTGCTGTGGTTGGAATTGTTCTGCTGCTGATGTCCAACCACACCACCAGCGCCTACAAGAACGACCCCGAATACAATGAGGATGACGACGGCGACGACGAGCTGGACGATTACGACGATCTTCCGGCGGACGACGGCGGGACCGAAGACGACCTGAAAGAAAACGGAAAATAGAGCCGACGCTCCGCTCCCGTCCACCGGCTGGGCGCGTCAGGATAATCGCCTCCGCCCCGCCGAAACGGTCTGAAGAGGCGCGCTGCGTTTGTCAGTCAAAGAAAAAGACCGGAAGCGGGCGCCCCCAGTCTTTCTCCCTTTCTCCGTTCCGAATCTCTTCGGCGCTACGCCATGACCGCCCTTGCGGCAGCGGCCACATTCTCGGCGGTAAAGCCGAATTCTCTGAACAGCACCTCGGCAGGAGCCGATTCGCCGAAGCGATCCATGCCAACCACGCGGCCCTTGAGTCCGACGTACTTGTACCAGTAATCGGAGATGCCGGCCTCGACGGCGACTCTTGAGACCACCTCCGGCGGCAGCACGGAATCCCTGTAGGCCTGATCCTGACGATCAAACTCGAAGGTGTTAGGCATGGAAACCACTCTGATCTTCTTTCCCTCCTGAGACAGAATGGCGGACGCGGACATCGCCAGCTCCACCTCGGAGCCGGTGGCGATAAGGATCGCGTCCGGTTTTCCGTCGCAGTCCTTGAGCACGTAGCCGCCACGGGCCACATTGGCCAGCTGCCGCTCGTCGCGATCCATCTGGGCGAGGCCCTGACGGGAAAAGATCAGCGAGGTAGGCCCGTCCTTTCTCTCCACCGCGGCCTTCCAGGCGATGGCTGATTCCACCTGATCGCACGGACGCCATACGCTCATGTTCGGAGTGATTCTAAGAGAAGATGTCTGCTCCACCGGCTGATGGGTCGGACCGTCCTCGCCAAGGCCTATGGAGTCATGGGTATAGACGAAGATCACCGGAAGCTTCATCAGAGCCGCCATGCGCACCGCGTTCTTGGCGTATTCCATGAACATCAGGAAGGTGGCGCCGTATGGTCTGAAGCCGCCGTGAAGCATTACGCCGTTCATGATGGCGCTCATGCCGAACTCCCTTACGCCGTAATGAATGTAGTTGCCCGAGGCATCGTCGCCGGTTACGGATCTGGAGTTCTTGTGCATGGTCAGATTGCTGGGAGCCAGATCGGCCGAGCCGCCCAGGAATTCAGGCAGCAGAGCTCCGAAGGCGTCAAGAGCGTTCTGACTGGCCTTGCGGGTGGCGAGTTTGGCCGGATTGTTCTGCAGCTGCTTCACAAAGGCAGCCGATTTTTCGGCCCAGTCGGCAGGAAGTTCGCCCTTCATGCGTCTGGAGTACTCGGCGGCCAGCTCAGGATATTCCTTTCTGTAGTTTTCGAACATTTCGTTCCAGATGGCGTACTCGCGCTCGCCGCTTCCGGTGGCATCCCACTCGTCATAGTATTCCTGAGGAATTTCGAACGGAGCGTAGCTCCAGCCCAGATTCTTTCTTGCCGCCGCGATGCCCTCGTCCCCAAGAGGCGAGCCGTGCACGCCGCTGGTGCCCTGCTTAGGCGCGCCGAAACCGATAACGGTCTTGCAGCAGATCAGCGTCGGTCTCTGGGTATCGGCCTGAGCCTCGTTGATGGCGCGGGTGATTTCAATGGCGTTGTGGCCGTCAACCTTCAGCACCTGCCAGCCGTAGGCTTCGAAGCGGGCTGCGGTATCCTCGGAGAACCAGCCGCTGGTGCTGCCGTCGATGGAAATGCCGTTGTCGTCCCAGAAGGCGATGAGTTTTCCCAGTTTCAGCGTGCCCGCCAGAGAGCAGGCCTCGTGGGAAACGCCCTCCATCAGACAGCCATCGCCCATGAACACATAGGTGTAGTGATCAACCACCGGATAGTCCGGACGGTTGAAGCTGGCGGCCAGGATCTTTTCGGCAAGAGCCATTCCCACCGCATTGGTGATGCCCTGACCCAAAGGTCCGGTGGTGGTTTCGACGCCGGGAGCGTATCCGTATTCCGGATGACCAGGAGTCTTGGAGTGAAGCTGTCTGAAGTTCTTGATGTCCTCGATTGAAAGATCGTAGCCTGTCAGATGAAGCAGAGAATACAGCAGCATGGAGCCATGGCCGTTGGAAAGCACAAAACGGTCGCGGTTGCACCATTCAGGTCTCTTCGGATCGTGCTTGAGAAAGTGTCTCCACAGAACCTCGGCAATATCCGCCATGCCCATAGGGGCGCCTGGGTGTCCTGATTTGGCCTTTTGAATCGCATCCATGCTCAAAGCCCGGACGGCATTGGCAAGTTCCCTGCTAGAAAGCATCTGTAAAACTCCTAAAAACTGTAAAAAGATCTTTGCGACAATTGTACCACATATCGTCCCGTTGTCCGGGTCGATTTTTGAGCAGATCCGGAGCGTCTCCGCAGCGTTGGCGCAAGGCAGGGCAACTGAAAGAAGATGACAGAAAGGTAACCTCCGGCCGTCTGCAAAAGGGATGAAGGATTTGTTTTCAAACAGGCGTTCCAGAGGCGCGGGATAACTTTTCTCCCGGGTATGTTGATAACTTGAATTTCCGGCGCAAGCCTTGAGACGCCTTGCCGCGCGGCGCTTCGGATCCGGAATTTATCCTTCAGGAAAATGCCCAGAACCGCATTCCGGGCAATGAGTACCGGTTTTGCCGGCCAATATTTTCCCGAATATTTTCTCTGTCCGAGGAGGCTGCGAACTTACGGCTATTACCCGCTGCGCCAGGCTCTGCCGGATCTGCGAAATCGTTTCGGCGCCTGCGCGGATGCCGGCGGACAGACGCCAGAAATATTTTCAGTTCCCGCGCAAAAAGTGTGCTACAGGTCTCAAATGGTGATAGAATCACCGGCGGTTGAAACTGATACGGACATGATTATATGAGCGTGTGGATTGCCATTTTTCTTCTGATCAACAGCAATGTGATGATGGCTTTTGCATGGTTCGGCCACCTGAAGTCCCATTCGGACAACCCGGTGATGATGGCGATCATCATATCCTGGGGCATCGCCTTTTTCGAGTACGTGCTGATGATCCCGGCTGTGAGAATGGCCAGTCACACCCTCAGCGTATCCCAGATCAAGATCATTCAGGAAGCGATTTCCCTGACGGTGTTCATTCCCTTCGCGGTGTTTTTCATGAAGGAAAACTTCAAGTGGGACTACGTATGGGCCTGTCTGTGCATCGGCGGAGCGCTGTTCTTCATCTTCAGAGAAAAAATCTTCAGCTAGACACGGCTTGCGCTCAAATCGCGCAGTCAAAACAAGCTCTGCGCAAAAAGCCAGAGCCATCCGGCCACAGATCAAAGCAGTCCGGCACGACGGCTCTGACAATTCGGCTCTGCCAGCCTTCTGCTATTTCAGCCTGCTACCGACAACGGCGCAGTACTTTCTGTGGAAACAGATTCCGTAGGCGTATACGCTCGTCACCAGCGGATCGTCCATAAATTCGTCAGCGTATCTTTTTTCCTGTATCTGCTTCAGCGCGCCGGCTGCGGATGTCACTCTCGCCCCAAGAGAACTATCGGTCTGCTTCAGTTCCAGTATCGCCACGGTATCGCCTCTTGGGGAAGCGACAATAATGTCGGCGTAGCCGTCTCCAGTCTCCATGTTGGATTTGTGCTCCCCGATATATGCCACATTGCCTGCCAGCAGTCCGTTCACGAAACCGTGATAGTAGTTCTCCTTCGGAGGCTTGGCGGACAGATCTCTGATGGAGACGTATTTTCTTAGCAGGTTCTCAAGGCTTTCCTGAACGGTTTCGGCTTCTCCTCCCAGCAGTCCCTTTATAAACGTCCGGGCAAGGCCTTTCATGACAGGATTGCCCGTAAAGAAACTTCTGATCTTCTTCTCGAAGCTGTTTCGCACCTCCATGTTCGGGAT
>JAFURY010000169.1 GCA_017480795.1 Succinivibrionaceae bacterium | reverse complement strand
GTTTCGCCCAGGGAATCACGGTAATTCTCATAGGCGACGGTAGCCGCTTCCACTTCAAACCGCAGGTCTTCCTGACGGGCCTTGGCCTGCTCCAGCCGCTGGGTATAATCCTGATGGCGGTCGTAGTTTTCCTTCAGCTTATCATTCGCCGCCACCAGCGCCCGGCTGTACTGCTCCACGGCCCGCTGCTGCTGGGTGAGCTTCTGCCCCAGCATGGACAGCTTGGCTTCCGTGCCTGCGATGGTCTTTTCATAGTTCTGTACGCCAGCTCCGGCCAGACGGAAGGTGGACTCGGCTTCCTTGATCTGCTGGTTGATGGTGCGCATATTGCGCGAGAAATTGCTGGAATCCAGCGACAGCGCGACCACCAGTTCGCGCAGGGTTTCAGCCATAAGAATTCACCTTCTTTTCCATTGCTTTTGTTGCATAGCAAGCGTATAATAGTTTCCAGGGAATGAGGTCTCCCACAGCGTTCCGCTGAAACCGCTTTTCAAGCTGATGACTTCTGTATCATTTTTTGTGATGCAGAAATCATCAGCTTTCTGCATTTCAGGGAGGAATGACTATGCTGATCAGTATTTCCATTGTGCTCTTGTCCGGCTTGCTGTTTGGATGGCTCTCCAAGAAAATCCATGTGCCTTCACTGTTTGGAATGATTATCGCTGGAGTGCTCGTTGGGCCGGGCGTCCTCAACCTACTGGACGCCAGCTTGCTCGCCATCTCTTCAGATCTGCGCAGAATCGCTCTGATTATCATTCTGATACGGGCTGGCTTGAAGCTGGATATCTCGGATTTGAAAAAGGTGGGACGATCTGCTGTCCTGATGTGCTTTGTACCCGCATGCTGTGAAGTAATCGGCATGGTTTTGCTCGCGCCAAAACTGCTTGGTCTTTCCACTTTGGATGCAGCCATTCTCGGTGCGGTTATTGGTGCCGTGTCACCGGCAGTCGTTGTGCCCAGAATGATCCGGCTAATAGATGAAGGATATGGTGTGAGGGAAGGTATCCCGCAAATGATCCTTGCAGGCGCATCTGTGGACGATGTGTTTGTGATCGTTCTGTTTACCACCTTCACCAGCCTTGCTATGGGCGATCATGTTTCTGCGATGAGTTTTGTGAACGTTCCTATCTCCATTCTGAGCGGCATTCTTATAGGGGCACTATGCGGGTGGAGCTTGTCTTTCCTTTTCAGCAAAACAAAGATGAATATCCCGATGAAGGTGATCGTCATGTTTATTATCAGCTTTTTTCTGAATTGGCTGGAAGGAGTACAGGCCATGATACCTTTTGCCGGACTCATTGCGATCATGGCTTCGGGAACCGTGATGAAACAGAAAGACGAGAAGCTGGCAAAAGGACTGTCTCAGGCTTTTGATCATTTGTGGGTACCTGCCGAAGTATTCCTGTTTGTGCTTGTGGGTGCGTCTGTGGCCATTGAGAGCGTAAAAGACGCGGGTTTAGCTTCCGTGGTGCTGATCCTTCTGGTGCTTGTGTTCCGGATGGCAGGCGTCTGCCTATGCACATTAGGAACCAGTCTCACAAAGAAAGAGCGCCTGTTCAGTATGCTGGCCTATACACCGAAGGCCACTGTACAGGCAGCGATTGGCGGCGTGCCTCTTGCTATGGGTCTTTCCTGTGGCAATACAGTTCTGACTGTTTCCGTGATTGCTATTCTGATTACCGCACCGCTTGGCGCATTTGCTATTGACGCATCCTACCGTAAATTATTGAGAAAAGCCGATTGAACTGATTATGGCTTTACACCCGGCCAGACTTCATCAATGAAGCGCTGCCGGGGCTTTTTCTTTTCCTGCTCCCGTGTGGCATCCCATGCCCGCAGGCGCAGGAAACCCAGCATGTCCATCTCATCGATCTCCTTCATCCGCCAGCCGTTCTTCATCAGTTCGTTATAGGTGGCATAGATGTATTCCGGCAGGGTCAGGCTTCCTGCGGAATCGTCACTTCCGGATTCTCCGCCTCCGCCAGAATCTGCTCCGCTTCCTGCACCGCCGGAATCGTAGGGAAAGTGTCCAGCACCTCCGTGGTCTGGGTCTGGGTGGCCATCAGCGCCAGCGCGATGTCATGCATCAGACGGTCAGCGGGATAGTTGTCGTAGACCTCATCCAGCGTGAACTGATTGTTGAACAGGATGCAGAACCATTTCACCATGGTGTCCAGGGCATCGGTCACAGTCAGCTGTTCCTGGGAGACATCTTTGCCCTCGGTCGCGTCCTGGGACAGGCGCACCAGCCTGCCGTACATTTTGGAAGCGGGCTCCATTTCGCGCAGGGCTCTGCCGGAAACGAAGTCCACAGTGTATTTCTTTTCACCGAGCGTACAGGTGATCATATTCATACCTCCAAAACTCAGAAAATAGCTGCCGCACAGCGTCATGGCCGTGCGGCAGCAGGTGTGGTGATGCTTACGGGCTGGGCGGTGTGATCACAGGCGTATACACGGACTGCAGGAAGGTTTCACCCTTCTCAGCCGTGAAGCCGTTCTCGCCCTCATCGGCAACAGCCTGGTAGCGCCCGTCATTGGTGCGCTTGATGGCAGTCCATTCCACGTCGCCCGTCTGGCGGGTGATCGTGGTGCCCTCCTTGGTGGCGTAGTTCTCGGTCAGGGGCTTGGCCCGCACCTTGTACAGCCACACATAGCGGAACTTGTGGTTGGACTTCTCGCTCTTGAAGCCCACGGCGAAGTACGGGGGCTTGTCCGTGGAAGAGCGGATCAGGACACCGTTGTCGTCGATCTGATTGCCGAAAATCTTCTCCTTGATGGCCAGCGGAATGTCCG
>JAFURY010000091.1 GCA_017480795.1 Succinivibrionaceae bacterium | reverse complement strand
GTTTCGCGAACGCTTTCTGTGATCTGTGAGGAAACTGGTGTACATGGTGACAGATTACTATCGACAACACCCGCATCATTTAATAAACTTGAACCAGAATTTTCAGACATCGTTGTACTCCTTAAAAATTTGTTTTTTTTTATTTGTACAACATGTCTTTTCTTTTTTCTGATTCCTACTCCACAGTTCTTTCAAGCCAACATTACAAAAAAATCATTTTTATGAAAAGTGTTATAATTTGTCATTTTTGGCAGAAACACAGGAATTTTTGAGTGTGACCTAAATCACTCAATGTCAACGACTAGAAACTTTAAAAGAACGGTTTTGAGCAAAACCGTCATCCTAGATGATTATAATCCAAACAGACGCTCTTCGTCACATTTCTAAAACGAGTCCTCCACCGGCAAAAACAGAATACGCCCGTCAAGGGAGTCGCCAGCCCACGAATCTGAGACAAAAGGCATGACAGAAGATAATGGCTTGTCAAAAAAAAGTCCAAAAGCTGTTGTGTCTAAAAACACCATCGGCGGTTTATCCGATCAAAGGCAACCGGTCATGTAAACCGGCAGATACACGATATCACCGGTTACCTTCAGATCCTCGGTATGCAGAACATAGGACTGATCAAGCCTGTCAGAAAACTTTTGGCGGAACTTCTTGAGAGAACTAATGGTGTAGTTCTTGCCTGATTTAACTTCAACTGCTGATATATTGTGTCTGTTAGTAACTTTTGACTTTGCAAGAAGAAAATCGATTTCCATTCGGCTTTCAGAATCATTTCGTGATGACTTTGAGTAAAAATAAAGTTTGTGACCACCCGCAACAAGCATCTGCGCCACCACATTCTCAAATATCATGCCTTCATTCACTTCGAGTTTTCCCAGCAACAGCTTTTTGTAAAGTTCTTCTGACACAATATCATTTTCATCAAACGAATGGCTGACAAGAAGCCCTGTGTCACCCATGTACATTTTGAATGTGGAACTGTCCCTGTTGAGTTTAAGACCTGTATTAGGCTCTCTAGTGTTGTAACACACATTGACTATCATAGAATCCTGCAACCACAAAAAAGAACTTTCATAAGTTCTGAATCTCGCTCCGGCACTCAAGGATGACAGAATAAATTTTTTTTCATGCTTTGCCAGTTGGGGCGGAATTTGATCAAAAATGTCAGCGACTTTCTTTTCATAACCTTTGGCATGCTTCTCAATGTCACTTCGGTAAAGTTTCAAAATATCCCGTTTGATTAGATCCGCAGATCTGAAGTCCTTTGTATCCACATAGTTCGCAACCACTTGAGGCATACCGCCGATAATAAGGTACTGACGAAACAAAGTCATCGCCCTTCGATGCACAAGCGGACCCATAGACTTTTTTTTGTCAAAGCAAATTCTTATATACTCCATGAGTTGTTCCTCACCCATGGCCCACAGAAATTCTTCAAAATCCATAGGGTGGAGTCTGATATGCCGTTCCTCGGAAGGGATCACAATATCCTTAACATTCTCATGAATAGACACGAGGGAACCGGTTTCTATATAATCGTAACGACCATCGGCCACCAGAAACTTTATTGCTGCTCTGGCGCGCGGAAAAAGTTGGACCTCGTCAAAAATTATCAGAGAGTTTCTTTCATGCAGTTTAGTGCCATAAACGTTCGACAAATACATGAAAAAATCGTCCATATCCCTTAGGTTCATGTTGAAGATGCTTTTTACATCATCTCCAACTTCATTAAAATCAATCAGAATACTAGATTTATAGTTGTGTTTGGCAAAGTCTACAACCGCAAATGTCTTACCGCTTCTTCGTGCTCCATCAATAAAAAGAGCGCATCTGCCCTGCGCTTTATTCTTCCAATCAAGAAGTTGTTGTGTAATTTTTCTCTTCATATTCTAATGAACCCACTGTTCTGTAAAGAACTTCACCAACTTTTCAACGATCAAAGAAAAATTCTGGAACGGTTTCGCGACTTAAGGAACATAATTTCCAGCCAATTTAAGTTTACATGAATATCGACCATTTTTGATTATATCCCTGCGCTTTGCACCAATTCAAGATTTTTGATCCGTCGTTTCTGCACCGATTCAAGATTTTTGATCCGTCGTTTCTGCACCGATTCAAGATTTCTAATCCGTCGTTTCTGCACCGATTCAAGATTTCTGATTCGCCGTTTCTGCACCGATTCAAGATTTCTGATCCGTCGTTTCTGCACCGATTCAAGATTTCTGATCCGCCGTTTCTGCACCGATTCAAGATTTTTAATCCGCCGTTTCGCACCGATTCAAGATTTCTGATCTGAGGTTCTCGCGCCGATTCAAGATTTCCGAAGCAAGCACGTACGCCTGCGGGACAAACCCGGGTCAATGCAACAAAAGCTGCATAAAGAAAATCCCGGTTCCTATCGCGGCGCCAAACGTGCGCCGATGAGAGGAATCCCGGGATCTCTTCCGAAAAATGACAGCGGTTAAATAGCGAACAGTTGCTGCACGGTACGCGAAAAAAACCGCAGGCTGAAGATTACTGGAAGTAAGCCATCTGCGCGATAACCACGCCAATGATCTTCACTTTTCTCTGATGGGTGCTGAACATCGAGAAGTCGCTGTTCATAGGAACCAGTTCGTAATAGGACGAGCCGTCGTCGTCATATTTTTCCTTCAGTTTGCGCACCGACACCTCGGTGTCTTCCTCCGCTGCCACGGCCACGAAGCTTCCGCTTACAGGATGAGCCTCAGGATTGATGATGAGAGTGTCTCCGGCTCGGAACTGCGGCTCCATGCTGCTTCCCTTCATTTTAAGGGCGTAGCATTTCGAGTATTCCGAGATCACTGGAACGTAATCCAGCTGCTCCTCCTTGACGATGGTGGAGGCTCTTAACAGCTGGCTGGCGGATAGAAGCGGAATGAAGGACACAACGGGCTTCTTGGAGCCGAGGATTTCGTATTCCGAGGACTCTCCGAGAAGCGATGCCACGCTTACGCCGTAAAAGTTTGCCAACTTGTTGAGCATTTCAAAGGAAGGCTCGGCGCTTCCCTTTTCATATTTGTTGACGGTACCGTAGGAGCAGCCGAGATTCTCGGCCAGAGATCTGAGACTCAGTTTTCTCTTCTTCCTCAGATCCTTGAGATTCTGAGTAAACTGCTGCTTGTCGATTGCCATGTAATTCACCTTAAATAAAAAAACCTGAAACCGTAACCCATCAGAGCAAAGCCTAACGACAGATCACGGCGACTTCAGACACAAACTAAACCCTTGAGGCGGAAATCCACCCTGCATAAACAGTCGCAGCCTACAGCAATCGGCTGCGTCCGTGTAATAATAGAGTACAAGGCTCTGAACACTGCTATGTTATCACATAAGTCAACAATCACGCTTTTGTTTTTGCAACCTTATGCAACTTCTGCAATATTAATTGCCTGCGCAACTGCCTGCCGACTGCAATCAGCGGCGTTCTGACGGCTTGTTCACCTAAAGGCTCAGCCTAAGCCGCAAAGGAAACATACGCCCAAAACCGTCTTGGCATCAGCCGATTTTATCCTGAAGCGGCGCATCCACGCGGTCCGTGCAACCTCCCGCAGGAAGAGATAACCGCCGCCAGGGATTGTGGAATAACGGCAGACGACAGTTCCGGATTTCATCGGAAAGAACGAATGAGACGCCGGCATGCCGTAGCGGCAACCGTTAGCGGATAGCTGCAGGATCGGAAAGAACAACAGGTGCCGTGTTGAAAGTCATCATATTTTGCAAACGGCTTCATCGCTTCCGGGATCTCTTCAAAATTGACCGCTCGACTTGCGGCTGACCAGCGTGGAATCTTTTCGTTAGCCTTGAACAGGTTGATGCTTTCTTTAATTCTCATTACTGGCTTGAATGCACAGGCGACATTCAAATATCTGCAAAAACAAAGTGCATACGGAAGAGGATAGTGTTAGCATAGTAGCACCTATTTTTTGCTAGGACTAGGTCACAGATTTTGTCGGGAAAACAAAGGGTCTGTGACCTTGCTGTTTCTATACACGTCAAATTTTCAAATTATCTGAATCTCATTTTTCTCTTCTTCCGTCCAACTATCAATCCCGATGTCTGAATTTTGAACATGGACATACATATTTGTGTCCATAAGCGTGCAATGATGCGCTCAGACAAGCTAGGCGTCTCTACGATGTGGCGCAGGATCGATTTAATCAAGTGTTTTTCACTTGACAGGATATTTTCCCAGAAGCCGGCAGATACGATAGGTGGAAGGATATCCGTCCTCCGTCCTCAGACTCTCGTAGCATGACGAAGTATTTTTCAGCAGAGAAGGCGTAAGCCTTGCCGGCGGTTCGCCGCTATCCCGAAGCATGCGGCCGGAGGCTCCGGCGCCGGTGATGGATTTGATAATTTCACTGCAGGAGGAATAGTATGAAGTGACGCTGCGAACCTGACAGTCATACACCCTGAAGCGCTGGCTCATGGCGTTTTTCAGTTCCTCGGGATCCGGAAAATCATTGATAAGGGAAGGACTGCCCAGCGCGGAGAAAATAGTTTTGAGTTCGGCAAAGGATCCCGACACCGGAACTGAAAAGGCGCAGGCGCCGCCGTAGGCGAGACTGTCAGCAACCTCACGGATCAGCTTCGGAATGTCATGACACCAGTGTATGGCAAAGGACGAAATCACCAGGTCGAATTTCATATTCCGCAAAAATCCGTCCCGGCAGAAATCCAGCTCCAGCATCGCGGCCGCTGGCAGTTTGAGTCTTGCCTGCTCCAGCATGGCGCTGCTGGCATCGGCGCAGAATATCCGGCAATGAGGAAAACGGCCGGTTGCGGCAAGAGCCAGCTCGCCGGTGCCGCAGCCCAGATCAAGAACGCTTCCTCCATGCTCCAGCCTGGTCTTCTGCTCCTTGTCAATCCAGCAGTCCGCCACAAACTGAGCCAGCTCCATGGCCTCCTGTCGCTGCGTCAGGGCAAAACGGTCGTAGCGAGCGGCCTGCTGTTCAAAACCTGCGTACAAGGAATCGTTCATGAGCGCCTCTCGGCCTTATGACACAGATCCCACTCGATCAGCGTCATGCACAGCGCATCGATTTCCACGTATTTGTGCCCTGCGGTAAGAGTGAAGCGAATGCGGGCCGTGCCCTTGGGCACCGTAGGCGGTCGGATGGCGCTAGCCCAAAACCCTCTGGTTTTGAGAAATTCGGAAAGCTCCAGCGCCTTTTCTGATTCTCCGACGATTAATGGCTGGATGGACACCTCCGACGGCAGCAGCGTGAATGAAGTATCCTTCAGCTGCCTGCGAAAGCTCTGGACATGGTGCCCTACCAGCTCCCGCATAAACGGCTCTTCGGCGACGTACTGCATGGAGCGCAGCGTGGCGTAGGCCTGAGCCGGGGGCATGAAGGTGGAATAGATGTACTCCCGGGCGAAATTCTCCATATAGGCCGCATTTTCAGCGCTGGTGGCCACAAAGGCGCCTCCTGTGCCGTAGGCCTTGCCGAAGGTGCCGGTGACAATGGCGAAGCGATCGTGAGTAAGATTCTGAGCGTTCACCGTGCCTCTGCCCTGCTCTCCCAGCACTCCGAAGCCGTGAGCGTCGTCCAGCATCACGTCGGATCCGTACCTCTCGGCCACTTCAAGAATCTCTGCCAGCGGCGGCTGATCGCCGTCCATGCTGAACACGCCTTCGGTGACCACCAGTCCGGGTCCGTATTTGCGCATATAGCGTTCAAGGGACTCGGGAGAGTTGTGGGTAAAGCGCAGCAGCCGGCCTTTCGAGTGCATGGCGGCATCCTGCAGGGAGGCGTGAGCCAGACGATCCATATAGAAAACGGTGTCCGAACCGCAGAAGGTTTTGATCACCGCCTGATTGGCGGCGAAACCTGAGCTGAACAGCAGAACCGCCTCCATGTCCAGAAAATCGGCAATCCAGGCGGCAAGCTCCCGGTGGATGTCGCTCATGCCGGTGACCAGAGGCGAAGCCCCGGATCCGGCACCCCAGATTTCAAGTCCCCGTCGCCAGGCCTCCTCAAGAACCGCGCTTGCAGCCATGCCCAGGTAATCGTTGGAGGAAAAGTTGATGTATTCCCGCCCGTCCACCCAGATATGAGCCCCGCTGCGGCGCTGAACGCAGCTGCAGCTTCTGAAATTCCCCTCCTGCCGGCGCCGCGCCAGGGCGGCGCGGATATCTTCCTTTCTGATGCCGCTCATTCAAGACGAAAGCACCCGTGGTGCTCCTCCTGATCGTTGTGGGCGCCCTCGTGGATCTTCCTGAAGATGATCTTAAGATCCTCCTCGTCCGTGCCGGCGGTCTGGTTTTCGGTGGCGGAAATGCCCAGACGTTCGAAGAGTTCGTCGTCCCGCCGCTGCTCGGCGTTTTTTGTGGTGAGCAGCTTGGTGCCGTAGAAAATCGACGAGGCTCCCGCCAGAAAGCACAGCGCGTGCAGCTCGTCGGTCATCTGCTCCCGGCCTGCCGAAAGCCGCACCACGGACTTGGGCATCAGAATTCTGGCGGCGGCCACCACCCGGACAAACTCAAGGCCGTCCAAAGGCTTGGCCTGCTCAAGGGGAGTGCCGCTGACCTTCACCAGCATGTTGATGGGAACACTTTCAGGATGAGGGTTGATAATGGCCAGCTGCCGGAGAAAGCTGGCCCGGTCCCTGCGGGTTTCTCCCATGCCCAGAATGCCTCCGCAGCAGATCCTGATATGATGTTTCCGCAGAAGCCGGATGGTTTCCAGACGATCCTCGTAGGTGCGGGTGGTGATGATCTGATTGTAGAATTCGGGAGAGGTGTCCAGATTGTGGTTGTAGTAATCCAGTCCCGCCTCGGCCAGCATGGCGCACTGGCTGTCGGTAAGCATGCCAAGGGTCATGCAGGTTTCCATGCCCAGAGCCTTCACTCCCCTGATGACGTCCACGATGAAGGGCATGTCCCGATCGTTGGGATTGCGCCATGCGGCGCCCATGCAGAAACGGGTGGCTCCCTGCGCTCTGGCTTCCCGGGCCTTCTGCATGATGACCTCGTAAGACAGCAGCCGCTCCCGCTCAAGGCCGGTGGAATAATGGGCCGACTGGGGACAGTACTTGCAGTCCTCCGGACAGGCTCCGGTTTTGATGGACAGAAGGGAACTCACCTGCACCCGGTTGGGATCGAAGGACTCCCGGTGGGTCTGCTGCGCCCGGTACATCAGATCGGCAAAGGGCAGATCCAGCAGAGCCTCGACTTCCTCCACGGTCCAGTCATAACGCAATTCAGCCATGTACATACTCCTCTCAGGCAATTTCTCAAGGATAACCGAAATTTCGTTTGAAACAAGGCCATGTAACCCGTTTCCAAAATCAAGGGGTTACTACTGTACAGAAAACAGTCAGCTCTTATTTGGATCGTTTCCATTTCCATTTCCATTTCCGTTTCCGTTTCCGTTTCCGTTTCCGGCTCCAGCGCAGGACGCTCGGGCGCGCAGCTTTCCTGCATGAGGAACTTTATGCCCGCAGGAGCAGGACCTGGCGATTTCGCCACGTCAGGAGCTCATGAACCCGACATGGCAAAAACGATTTCATGTCCCATATCTCGTATCTCGTATCTCATATCCTGCCTCGTGTCACGTCCCAAGTATTGCGCCTGCGTCCGGCAAAAAAAACAGCGGCATCCGAAACCCCGGATACCGCCCTGAGAACAAACCGGCCAGCAAGACGCGGAAAGCATGGAACCGCGCAGCCGGCTCTCAAACCGAAAGATCTGGCTATCAGCCAGCCTTTGCGGCGAAGTCCTCCATAAACTTCACCAGCGCCTTCACGCCGTCCATCGGCATGGCGTTGTAAATGGACGCTCTCATGCCCCCCAGGATCCGGTGACCCTTGAGAGAGGTGAGACCTGCGACCTTTGCCTCGGCCAGGAACTTCTCGTTGAGGCTCTCGTCCTTCAGGAAGAACGGCACGTTCATCCGGGATCTGAACTCAGGCGCCACCGCCAGGGAATAGAAATCGCAGCTGCCCAGGAAGCCGTAGAGGAAATCGCTCTTGGCGATGTTGAGCTTCTCCATCTCCTCAAGTCCGCCCAGCTCCTTCAGCCACTTGAACACCAGGCCCGCCATGTACCAGCAGAAGGTAGGCGGAGTGTTGAACATGGAGTCCTTGTCGGCCAGGATCTTGTAGTCGAAAATGCTCGGACAGCACTTCATGGCTCTGCCGACGAGATCGTCCCGGACGATCACGATGGTCAGACCCGCAGGAGCCACGTTCTTCTGGGCTCCGGCGTAGATCAGGCCGAAGCGGCTAACATCCATCGGCTTTGACAGAAATTCCGAGGAGACGTCCGCAACCAGCGGCCGATCTCCCGCATCGGGGATATCAAACAGCTCCACGCCGCAGACGGTTTCGTTGGCGCAGTAATACACGTAATCCGCATCGTCTCTGAACTGCAGATCGCCTCTGACACGGATGAGCCCGTCCTCGCCCTTGAAATCCGCCTTGATCTCCCTGGCGTCGCCGTACTTCAGAGCCTCGGTATGAGCATCCTTGGACCAGTTGCCGGTGGTGATGTAATCGGCCTTTCCGGTTCCCGTCAGCAGGTTCATGGGAACCGCCGCGAACTGTCCCCGGCCGCCGCCCTGCATGAACAGCACCCTGTAGTTGTCAGGGACCTTCAGAAGATCCCGAAGATCCCGCTCCGCCTCGGCGGCCAGAGCCACATAGTCCTTGGAACGGTGAGAGATCTCGATCACCGACGAACCAAGTCCGCGATAGTCCAGAAACTCGCTCTGGGCAAGCTTCATCACATCCTCCGGCATCATCGACGGACCGGCACTGAAATTATAAACTCTTGTCATTGCTGTTACTCCTTTGACTCCTGACTGTTGTCCCCTTCTCCGCTTTCAGGCTTATCCCGATCCTGCAGGTCCTCCGGCGCGTTCTGATCGGCGCTCTGCCCGTCCTGCTCGTCGTCGGCGTCCCCCACGGCATGCTCCACCTGCTCGTCCTCCGGAATGATGGAGGCCGGAACCCTCTCCACCGCGCTGATGGAGGCGCCCTCGGGAAGCCTGATGAGTTTCACGCCATTGCTGTAGCGGCCCGTGACGCGGATTTCGTCGGCGTTCATGCGGATCACGATGCCGGTGTCGGTGGAAAGCAGGATCTGATCGCCGTCGGCCACCTGCAGGGCTCCCACCACCTTGCTGCTGTTTCCGCGAGTGCCGATGTTGGATCCCTGTCCGCCGCGGTGGACCTTGATTGGAATGTCGTCCAGCTGGACTCTGCGGCCCTTGCCGTTGGCGTCCGCCACGAAAATCTTCACCTCGTCGGATTCCGGAACCACCATGGACACCACCCGATCGCCCTTTCTCAGGGCTATGCCCTTGACGCCCGAGCTGTCGCGGCCGGAGACTCTCAGGTTCTCGTCTCCTTCGGCCTGATCGCCGCCATCCTCGTCCCCGGCCGTGTCGTCCCCGGCGCTGTCATCCGGCGCGCCGGTCGCGCTCTCAGAGATTCCAGAGTCGATTCCGGGCTCCTGGCCGCCTGCTGAAAGCTCGGTCTCCGAATCCGGAAGCTCCTCTCCGGCGACCTCGCCCGAAGCCGCTTTCGCCGCCAGCAGTTTTCTTCTGGCCTCCTCCTTTGATTCGTTGAAGCGCATGATTTTGCCGCCTTCGGTCACCAGAATTACGTCGCTTTTGCCGCTGCTGATGGCCACGGCCACCACCTCGTCACCCTCGCGGATGCCAAGTCCCTTGCGGCCGTTGAGCCTGATCTTTTCAAAGTCCGACAGCAGACTTCTCTTGACCAGACCACGCCTGGTGGCGAACAGCAGATAGCAGTTCTCGTCGTAGCTTTTGATAGGCACAATGTTCAGCACCCGCTCGCCCTCGTTGAGCTGAATGATGTTGACAATGGAGCGGCCCCGGGCGGCGGAGCTGGTGACCTCCGGCAGAGCGTACACCTTCACGTTGTACACCCGGCCCTGGTTGGTGAACAGCAGCAGATCGTCCCTTGCGTTGGCGATGGTGGTGATGACGTTGCAGTCGTCGTCCTTCGGCTTGGCCAGCAGTCTTCCCTGGCCGCCCCGGTGGGTGGCGCGGTAGTCGGCCAGTTTCTGGTATTTCACGTAGCCGTGCTTGGACAATGTGATGATGACCTCGTCCGGCGAAACCAGATCCGCCACGGAGATCTCCCCCTCCAGGGCATCGGCGATCTCAGAGCGTCGGGCGTCGCCATAGCGATCACGGGTCTCGATGAGTTCCTCCCGGATGACCTCGTGAAGCCTCTCCACGGAGTTGAGAATTTCCAGATATCCCGCGATGGCCTTGTAAAGCTCGGAATATTCGTCCGTGACCTCGTCCTTGGCGATTTTCACCAGCTGGGCCAGACGCATGTCCAGGATCCTGTCGGTCTGGGTTTCCGTGAGATAGTATTTGCCGTCTCTGAAGCCGAACTGCTCCGGCACGTACAGCGGACGGCAGGCGTTGCCGAAGCGCGCAAGCAGATCGGCGCAGGCGCCGGCGGTCCAGGCCCGGCTCATGAGAGACGCCTTGGCGGTGGCCCGATCCTGGCTTTCCCGGATAATGCGGACGATCTCGTCCATATTGTCCAGCGCCACCAGCATGGCCTCCAGAATATGGGCCCGATCCCGGGCCTGGGACAGCAGGTAGGCGGTCCTTCTGGTCACCACCTCGCGGCGGTGATCGATGAAGCACTCCAGGGCCTGCTTCAGATTGAGAGTCTTCGGCCTGCCCTGAACGATGGCCACCATGTTGATGCTGAAACTGGACTCCAGGACGGTATGCTTGTAGAGATTGTTCAGCACCACCTGCGGAAAGGCGTTCTTCTTCAGCCGAATCTCGACTCTGATGGTGTCCGAGGACACGTCGCTGACCTCGGCGATACCCTCGATCTTCTTCTCGGAGGCCAGGGCGGAAATCTGCTTCACCATTTCCGCCTTGTTGACGTTGTACGGGATCTCCGTCACCACAATGGTGTTCACCCCGTCGGGATCGGTCTCCACCTCGCAGCGGCTGCGGATGATGATTCTGCCGCGTCCGGTGTGATAGGCCGAACGGGCGCCGGCGCGACCGTAGATGATGGCGCCGGTAGGGAAATCGGGAGCCGGAATATGCTTCATCAGCTCGTCGATGGTGATGTCCGGGTTGTCAAGCAGCGCAAGGGAGGCGTTCATGCACTCGGTGAGATTGTGGGTGGGAATGTTGGTGGCCAGGCCCACGGCTATGCCGGAGGATCCGTTGGCCAGAAGGTTGGGAATTCTGGTGGGAAGAACGTAATCCGGAATGTCGAAGGTGCTGTCGTAGTTCTTCTTCAGATCAACGGTTTCCTTGTCCAGATCCGCCAGGATCTCGTCGGAAATCTGCTGCAGCTTAACCTCGGTGTAACGCATGGCGGCGGGGCCGTCGCCGTCGATGGAGCCGAAGTTGCCCTGGCCGTACACCAGCGGGTAGCGCAGGGAGAAGGGCTGGGCCATGCGCACCATGGTGTCGTAAATGGCGGCATCGCCGTGGGGATGATATTTACCCATTACCTCGCCCACCACGCGGGCGGATTTCACGGTGGCGGTCTTTTTGCCGTTCTGGACGAAATGCAGGTGCATCATGTGCATGCCGTAAAGCACTCTGCGGTGCACCGGCTTCAGACCGTCCCGGGCATCCGGCAGCGCTCGGTCAACAATGACATCCATGGCATAGTCAAGATAGCTCCTGCGCAGCTCGTCGGATATATCGACTTTATTAATTTCCATCAAAAATTTACCGATTGATAATTCTCATTTCAAAACATGCGGATTATATCATTTTTTTCGGTTCTCTTGGGAAAAGAGGCCTCAGAAACAGGGTCGCCGGCGCGCAGGCGACGCGTTTGCGCGCATAAAAAAGCCGCCCCGAAGGACGGCGGAAAACCGGATCTGAAATCTCAATCTGGAACGCGATCGGAAAAGCTACGGCTGAACGCTGCTGCTTGAGTCGGTGATGCGGGCTTTCTCCCCGGCAATCACGTTAGGATCGGAGCTTTTGCGGTAGCTGGACTGGATGTTGTTGTCCACATCCCGGTTCACCATGTTGGCCACGCAGGAATCCGACCACACGTTAAGGGATGTCTCCAGCATGTCGATGACGTTGTAGATCGGCAGGATGAGACCCATGAGCATGATAGGCACGTCCATGGAGGCCAGCAGGCTCATGGACAGGAAGAAGCAGCCCATAGGCACGCCCGCATTGCCGATGGCGGCAACGGTGGCGATGAAGATCCAGGCCAGCATGGTGCCGAAGGTGATTTCAATGCCGGCGTTCTGCATGAGATAGATGACGGTGATGAAAATGAAGGCGGCGCAGCCGTTCATGTTGATGGTGGTGCAGATAGGAAGCACGAAGCGGCTGACGTAGAAGCGCACGCCGCAGCGGCTTTCGGCGCACTTGATGGTGACCGGCAGGGTGGCGGCGGAGCTCTTGGAGAAGAAGGCCACCATCAGGGCGGTGAGCATGCCCCTGAAAATTCTGACCGGATTAAGCCCCTTGAACAGCAGAAACAGCGGAAGCACCAGGAACATCTGCACCAGATTCGCGGTGATGACCGTGGCGAAATACCCGCCCAGGCCCTTGAGATCGACTCCCGACTTGAACTCCACCACGCACTGGGTGATGAAGCCGAAAATGCCCAGGGGCAGGATCCTGATGAGCCAGCCGATCATGATGAACAGGATCTGCTGAAAGCCGGCGAAGAAGGAGACAATGGTTTCCCGAGCCTTGCCGTCCTTCATGCGACCGATGGCGACTCCCACCATAAGAGCGATGAGAAGCACCGACAGCACCTTGCCCTCCACAAACGGAGCGATGAGGTTGTCCGGGAAGGTGGCGATGAGATTGTCCACGTAGGACATGCTGCCGGCCGGAAGATCGGCCATTTCGTCGGCCATGGAGGAGCCTGGCTGAACCGAAAAGCTGGCGGGGGAGTAGATGTTGTAAAGCACCGCCGCCACGCCCGCGGCGGCGATGGTGGTGGAAAGCGTGTAAACCAGCACCCGCTTGAGCATGAGACGGTTGCCGCCGGCTCCGTTGGCGGAGGCGATGGTGCAGATCACCGACACCGCAATGATGGGGATGGCCACAAACTTGAACAGACGGATGAAGATCAGGGAGATCACGTCCGCAAAATATATCGTGTGCTCGTTGCCGTACAAGCCGTTGAGCACACCCAGAATTATTGCCAACGCGTACAGGCAGATGACGACAATCCGCCGGTTGAGTCTGGCCTCTTCCTCTTTGTTATCGATTTCGCTCATAAAATTCCTCTTGAAACTTTGTCATCAGGCGCCATGGGGCGCCCGAGGGAACAGGCCAGCCAGGCGCGGATTCCGCGAAAAGGCGGACACGCGCGCAGCGGCTTTTTTGCCTGTCGCCAACGGGCCGAATTATAGCATAGACAGAGACGCAAAAATCGCCAAAACGGAGGAAGGGCAGACTTCATTAATCGGCGCCGCAGGAAGCATCACAGAAATCCGGCGCAAATGTTTTCAATCGTCAGCGGTCTGTGTTAAAAAGAAGTCGCCCGCTCCGTTTTTTTCGTAAGACGCGCCGCGGCGGAACGGGCGGAGAAGGCGACCGGCATCGCAACGCGATATCGCCTGAGGAACAACGCAACGGAGGCGCGGACAGATCAGGGAGTGAGAATTATGGATGCCTCGGCATGCCTTGCCGGACGCAGAAGCGTTCGAACCTTCAACGGCAGACAGGTGGATCGGAAGGTCCTTGAGGAGATTGTGGCCCTGGCCGCCTACGCCCCTTCATGGAAGAACAGCCAGACGGTGAGCTATATCGCCCTCACCGGGGAGAAAAAGGCAAAAATCGCCGAAAGCGGAATCATGGATCATGCCGGCAACAGGCGCAACATCACCTCCGCCCCGCTGCTGGTGGCGGCCATCACCCGTAAAGGCGTCGCGGGCTACAACGCCGACGGCGGCTTCACAACCTCCAAGGGCGATCGCTGGGAAAGTTTCGATGCCGGCATCGCCGTGCAGACCCTGTGCCTTGCCGCCCATATTCACAACGTGGGATCGGTGATCATGGGAATATTCGACGAGGACAAGGTGGCTGAAATTCTGGGACTTGACACCGGAGTCTTCAAAGTCGCCGCGCTGGTGGCCATGGGCTACTACGACGGTACTCCTCAGGCTCCGAAGCGCAAACCGGTCAGCGAGCTGCTGACCATAGGCGATTAGCTTTGGAATCCCCACGTCGGATCTCAGCGTTCGGATCTCCGCCCTAGCGGCGGGGTTTCGTCTGCGACGGAAAAATTGCGGCGCAAAGCTGAAAAACCGGCGAAAGCCGGTTTTCCGATCCTGACGACTGATTTCGAGCCAAGGGGCTCTGGCGGCTAGCAGCCCTCCAGCTCGTTCTCGCCGATGGCGCAGTGACCCTGCCTGATCACCAGCTGGGTGGAGTACTCGTCCTTGGAGTCGGTGGAGCGATGCACCAGCCAGTCGTTGTTATTGAACTTCTGCTTCAATGTCTTGCCGTCGGGAAAATCGTTGATGAAACCGTCGTTGACCTTGAACTGAACGACCATGTCCAGGGCTTCCTTGCTGTTCTTCTTGCCCGGGGCGAACCTGATCTGGCTGCCCTTGTCGATCTTCAGCAGCCCCCTGCTTTCCTTCGACACCAGCATCATGCGCTGGATGTCCACCGCGGTTCCGTTTTTGCGCATGCGGTCGAAGACGTCGTAGCGGAATCCGCCGTCCATATGAAAAAGATTGTGAAAAATGGACGCCAGATCGATCCAGAATGTCTGATCGGCGTTGGTTACCATAAGGTCCATGGTGCCGTTGCTGATCTGAAAATCATTGTCCCATTTCGGGTTGTTGTGCTGGTAGCTCTTGAGATCAATCGTGGCCTTCAGATCCGCAAGCCCGCCGGACTGGGAGGATTCGATGCTGATGCTGCCGCGCTCCAGGGAAATCTTCTCCCCGGTGGAAACGTTCTTGGACTCGTACACGTTCACCATGAAGTTTTGGGTGTTCAGCAGAAAAACCCCGGGCCTGGCGGAAATGTCCACATCCCCCACCAGGCGCTTGACGACGGTGTTGAATCCGGTTCTGGCATCGTCGGTCATGATCTGATCCACCTTCACGCCGAAATGGGTGAGGCGGTCGCCGAAGGCTCCCCTGAAATCGCCGCTGATGCCGGAAACGGAAATGGCGCCTTCGCCGCTCTTGCTGGAAAAGGAGCTGTTGCTTCCTCCCTGCCGGTACATGCCGCTGTAGGAGTTGGAGAGATAGTTGGCGTCCCAGCCGCCCTCGATGGAAAGATCCTTGTAGTCGCAGTACGGACACTTGATGAGGTCGCCGGAGATGTTTGAAATCAGAAACTCGTTCTTCTCGTAAAAGGGATAGAAATTCGTCTGCACCATCAGCGTGAAGGCCAGAGCGCCGCGCCTGTACCTGAACTCGTAGGTCTTCATTCTGGCGAGAAATCCGTTGTCGGCGGACACCTCCCTCACCTCCAGGTCGCCGGCGGAGCTGGCGCTGATTCTGGAAATGGCGTTTTCCACGTACTTGTCATGAGCGTATGCGGAAAATAGTGTGGTTCCAACAACCGACAGGCCGACAAAACCGGCAAGAACAGCGAGATACTTTATACTTGACATACTAAACTGCGCAAATATCCAAACTGAGGGGATTCTAACACATTAAAAATCCCGATTTTAATCGCGACTTCAAAATTTCAAAACCGGATCCGAGAACCCGTCCACAATATGTAGACGGCCAGGAGCGCGTCAGGCCCAAAATCAAGGATTCCATCGGTCAGAGATGAAATTTCGGATGAAAATACACGTCGTAGCTGCTGCGATCCTTCTTCCAGATCACATCCCAGGTTTCTTCGGGACGGAAGCTGCGGCGGTCGGCCAGAAACCACTGCTCCTGCCCCCGGCTGTCGCACGCCTTCACCAGCGTGGCGATGGCGCCGCCGTCGTCCACCGTCACCAGCTCCTGGGGCCGGGCGCCCCTAAGGGCCAGATCTCCGGCGGCGGCATGATGAACGATGCGCTTGAGATAGCCGGCGATGAAAATGCAGTAAAGCATCGCCAGAATCGCCACAAAGCCCCAGATCCCCTCGGGACTGTGGGCCTCCTTCACATAATGGAGGGCGGGATTGTTCCGGCGGTAGACGACGGTGATGGAGGAATCGGGATCCTCCATGAAAACGCTGTCGCTGTAGGTGCGTCCGTCCACGGTATAGGAATAGTAGAGCTGATAGCGCCTCTCGGGACGGCAGGCGTCCTGCGACCCGGTGCGTCCGGATCCTCCCCTGCAGACCGTGCCCTGAACCTCGTAGCGACCGGTGAGCAGGCCAGGCATCTGCTCCGTCCCGTTCACCGAATTCATCAGAAAGTCTCCTGCGAAAAAGCATGCCACCGCGGTGCAGACGAGCAGAAAAACCGCCACGGGAAGAAGCATGGACGGCTGATATCCGACATGAAGCAGGTTGTCGTTGACCGTGATGCCCTGCTGGCGAAGACTTTGGAGAGTGACCGCTTCCTTTGGCATAAACTTTCCGATTCGATATAAGGATTGACAGATCCGTCCGGCGACGATTTCACAACTGTCTCATTATGACACCGACCATGGCAAAACGCATTAAAACAGACGCAAAAAACGGCGGTTTTGCCGCCGCTGTCGCAACGTCATGTCGCAGGCGCGCGCATTCCGGTCAGAACGGGGAGAGCGGGATCCCCGGCTCCCCCGAACGACGGCGTCAAAGGCTACGACAGAGCCTTTCTGGCGTTGCGGAAGGCGCGAAGCCACGGACCGGCCTCCTGCCAGTCCTCAGGATGCCAGGAGTTGCACACCGCTCTCACCACCCGCTCCGGATGCGGCATCATGATGGTGACGCGTCCGTCGCGGCTGGTAAGACCAGTCACGCCGGCAGGAGAGCCGTTAGGATTGAACGGATACCTCTCGGTGACGTTTCCGTAGTTGTCCACAAAGCGCGCCGCAAGCAGTCCGGAATCCAAAAGAGCCTTCAGCTGAGCCTCGTCTCTGAACTCCGCTCTGCCCTCGCCGTGGGAGACTGCGATAGGCAGCATGGATCCCGCCATGTCCTGGAAGAACACCGAAGGCGAAGAGGTCACCTCGACCCGGGAGAATCGGGCCTCGAAGCGCTCGGACTCGTTGCGGACGAAGCGCGGCCACAGATCGGCGCCCGGAATAAGTTCCCGGAGATTGCTCATCATCTGGCAGCCGTTGCAGACGCCCAGGGCCAGAGTGTCCTTGCGGTCGAAGAAGGCCGCGAATTCGTCCCGGGCTCTTGAATTGAAGAGAATGCTCTTGGCCCAGCCCTCGCCGGCGCCGAGAACGTCGCCGTAGGAGAAGCCGCCGCAGGCGGCCAGGGCCTTGAAATCCTTCAGGGAGACGCGCCCTGACAGGATGTCGCTCATGTGGACGTCCACCGCGACAAAGCCGGCCTTGGTGAAGGCGGCGGCCATTTCGTTCTGGGAGTTGACGCCCTGCTCTCTGAGTATGGCCACCTTCGGCGCGACTCCCGCATGAACGTAAGGAGCGGTGATGTCCTCGTTGATGTCGAAGGTGAGCCTGACGGAAAGTCCCGGATCCTTCTCGTCGCTCTTGGCCTTGAACTCGCTTTCGGCGCAGGCGGGATTGTCTCTGAGAGCCTGCATGCGATAGGTAGTCTCGGCCCAGATGCTGCGGTAGCGGGTCCGGCTGTCGGAAAGCACCACGTTGCCGTCGCGGGTGAAGGCGATGCGATCGTCGTCGGTCAGGGTTCCGATGACGTAGGTGCAGGCGCCAAGGCCGTGGCCGGAGAGAATGTTGAGCACCTTCTCCTTCTCGGCGACGCTGACCTGAAGCACGGCGCCCGGCTCCTCGGAAAACAGCGCCTTCAGATCGTCTCCGTCGATCTGATCAAGACTAACCCTCACGCCGGTTCTGCCGGCAAAGGCCATTTCGGCGACTGTGACGAAAAGACCGCCGTCGGAACGGTCATGATAGGCCAGGATCTTGTTTCTGGCCACCAGGAACTGCATGGCGTCGTAGAAGGACTTCAGATCCTCGGGAGAATCCAGATCCGCAGGAGCGTCTCCCAGCTGACGGTACACCTGGGCAAGACTGCTGGCTCCCATGCGGCCCCGGCCGCGACCCAGATCCACCAGGATCAGGGCGGTCTGACCGGCATCGGTCTTCAGCTGCGGAGTGACGGTGTTTCTCACATCCTCCACCCGGGCGAAGGCGCTGACGATGAGAGAAAGCGGAGAGGTCACGGCGCGCTCCTGTCCGTTCGCCTGCCAGGATGTCTTCATGGACATGGAATCCTTGCCCACCGGCACGGTGATGCCAAGAGCCGGACAGAGTTCCTCGCCCACCGCCTTCACCGCCTCGTAAAGACCCGCATCCTCCCCCGGATGACCGGCGGCGGCCATCCAGTTGGCCGAAAGCTTGATGCGCTCGATAGGTCCGATATGGCAGCAGGCGATGTTGGTCACGGCCTCGGCCACCGCAAGACGCGCGGAGGCGCCGTAGTTCAAAAGCGCCACAGGAGCGCGCTCGCCCATGCTCATGGCCTCGCCGTAGTAGCTGTCGTAACTGGCAGCGGTCACGGCGGCATCGGCCACCGGCACCTGCCAAGGTCCCACCATCTGATCCCGGCAGACCATGCCGGTGACGGTGCGGTCGCCGATGGTGATGAGGAATGTCTTCTCGGCGATGGCAGGAAGTCTCAGCAGTCTTTCGGCGGCGTCCTGCAGCGTGATGCGCGATGTGTCAAGCGGCTTTCCATGAGCCTTGAGGGTCTTCGCGTCCCGGTGCATTCTAGGCGGCTTGCCCAGCAGCACGTCGGTAGGAAGATCGATAGGACGGTTGTTGAAATGGGAGTCGTCCAGCTCAAGGCGGCGTTCTTCGATGGCATCGCCCACCACGGCGTAGCGCGCCCGCTCCCGGCGGCAGATGTCCTCGAACAGCGGCAGATCCTTTTCGGCCACCGCCAGCACGTAGCGCTCCTGGGACTCGTTGCACCAGATCTCGTAAGGACTCATGCCCGGCTCGTCGTTTGGCACCGCACGCAGCTGGAACACGCCGCCCCGGCCGCCGTCGTTCACCAGCTCCGGCAGAGCGTTGGAAAGTCCGCCGGCGCCCACGTCGTGGATGAAGAGAATAGGATTGTCCTTGCCCATCTGCCAGCAGGAGTCGATGACCTCCTGGCAGCGGCGCTCCATTTCAGGGTTGTCGCGCTGAACGGATGCGAAATCCAGATCCTCGGCGCTGGAGCCGGAAGTCATGGAGGAGGCCGCGCCGCCGCCGAGACCGATGTTCATGGCCGGGCCGCCGAGAACGATAAGCTTGGCGCCTACCGGAATTTCGCCCTTCTGAATGTGCTGGCGGCGGATGTTGCCGATGCCGCCGGCCAGCATGATTGGCTTGTGGTAGCCCCGGATCTCCCTGCCGTTGTGGCTTTCCACCTCTTCCTCGTAGGTGCGGAAGTAGCCGCAGATGTTTGGCCGTCCGTACTCGTTGTTGAAGCCGGCGGCGCCCAGCGGTCCGTCGATCATGATGCCAAGAGCCGAAGTGATGCGATCGGGCTTGCCGAAATCATGCTCCCACGGCTGACAGTAGCCCGGAATCCGCAGGTTGGAGACGCTGAAGCCGCACATGCCGGCCTTTGGCTTGGAGCCGACGCCGGTGGCGCCCTCGTCTCTGATCTCGCCGCCGGAGCCGGTGGCGGCGCCTGGATACGGAGAAATGGCGGTAGGATGATTGTGGGTTTCCACCTTCATGAGAATATCCACCGGCTCATGATGGAAGGAATACTGGCGGTTTGAGGCATCGGGATAGAATCGCCCGCACTCGCTGCCCTCCATCACCGCGGCGTTGTCGCGATAGGCGGAGAAGATGTAGTCGGGAGTCTTTTCGTAGGTGTTGCGGATCATCTTGAACAGTGACTTCTCCTGAGGCTTGCCGTCGATGACCCACTGGGCGTTGAACACCTTGTGGCGGCAGTGCTCGGAGTTGGCCTGGGCGAACATGTAAAGTTCCACGTCGTTCGGATTGCGGCCCAGCTCGGTGAAGGAGCGGGTTAGGTATTCCATTTCGTCGAGACTCAGAGCAAGGCCCATGGAGACGTTGGCCTCCTTCAGAGCATCGATTCCTCTGCCCATGACGTCCACGGAGGTGAGGGGAGCCGGCTCGGAGGCGGCGAAGAGTCGGCCCGCGTCGTCAAAGCCGTCAAGCACCGCCTCCATCATGCGATCGTGGATAAGGGCCTTTACCCCATCCCGTGCGCCCGGAGCGTCAAGAGCCCCCTGCACGTAGTAGGCGATGCCGCGCTCAAGGCGTCTTACCTTCTCAAGTCCGCAGTTGCGGGCGATGTCGGTGGCCTTGGAGGACCATGGAGAAATGGTGCCCGGACGAGGTGTCACCAGAAAGAGAGTTCCGGCCTTCTCCTGCGCCTGGACGGCGGGACCGTAGGTCAGAAGGCGCTGGAGCACCGCCAGCTCGTCGGAGGACAGCGGCGACGAAAGATCCGCAAAATGGACGAACTCGGCATATACCGAGTCCACTCTGATTCCGGCTGCTTTGAAGCCGTCAAGAAGCTTGTTGATTCGAAATCCGGAGAGAGCCGGAGCGCCAGTTAAAATTTCCATGAAATGCCTGCAAACTAAATTCAAAAAAACGCATGTATTATAACATGACCGCGGTCAAAAAAACCGCCCGCTTTCCCGCCACGGACCGCGCCGATGGGTTACTATTCACACCCCCGGGGACAGCCTCCCCGGATGGGCATAGCACCAGCCAATACACCTCACACGCAACAACCCTGTCTACTACCCTAAAATACCCAAAAAATGTGATACAAGGATCAAATTTGAAAAATAATTTG
>JAFURY010000168.1 GCA_017480795.1 Succinivibrionaceae bacterium | reverse complement strand
TGAACAGACTGATACTATGTAAACTGTTCTGATGGGGAATGTCCGTGATATGCACAAACATCGGCGGATAATTCCCCCGTACATTCTCCGTTTTACAGTCTTGCATTCCGGGGCAAAAGACGGTAATATGTGACTACGAAAACGCCGCAGCCCAAGCGCACAGGGCGCAAGGGGCGGTGATGAAAACGGAGGTTAGAATATGGAAATCAATTTCAACATTGAAAAGAGCCAGCGCAAGGCACTGGCGCAGAAAATCGCGGAGATCATTGGGGCAGAGGTCGAGTACCTCGGCGTTCCAAGCTGCGCCTACCAGATCGACATCTTCACACTGAGCAAGGATGCAGTCCTCAGCTTCACCGACCGCAGCGACACCGAGATCGTGGAGAAGGTGCTTGACGGGCTTGCCGAAGCAGGCTACACTGGCGAGACGATAACACCGCCGGAGGGGACGGAGACAGCCACAGACACCGAAGAGGATTATGTCGAGATCGATGTGACCATTGTCTCAGACACCGAGGATTCGGATGATGACGAACCCGCCGATGAGCCGGAGGAAACCACTGCGCTCCCAGAACCGCTGACCGCAGAGATAAGCTTCCCGCTGAGCCAGCACACAGTGCAGAGCCTCACGAACCTCATCTGCATGATCCATTCTCGCGGCGCACTTCTCAGCAAGGCGACCGGCGGACAGTTCTTCGCCGACAAGAGCCTCGCCGATGCAATCCTCGATGACAAGACCTTCCGCAGCATCTACGAGCTGATCGCCTATATCAGAGAATGGGAGGAAACGAATCCCGAACTGAAGGGCATCCGCTTCGGCGATGACAAGGTGATCTTCGACGGATTCGGTGCAGCGACCGATGCGGAAGCAGTGCAGACCTTCACCAAGCTGGCAGCCGCCATGAACAAGATGGCGCTCACGCAGAAGCGCGTGCAGGCAAAGGATGTGGACGACAGCAACGAAAAGTATGCGCTCCGCATCTGGCTGATCCGCCTTGGGCTGAACGGCACTGACTTCAAGGCGGACCGCAAGCGCCTCATGGCACCGCTTTCCGGGCATACCGCATTCCGCAACGATGCAGAGCGTGAACGTTGGGAAGCAAAGCAGAAGGCAAAGCGTGACGCTGCCAAGTCCGAACAGACCGAGGAGGAAGAAAACGATGCAGTTTCCGAATAAAAGAGAGCTTGAAACCTTGCGGGAGCGTTTTCCCGCAGGCACCCGCATCCGCCTGAATCACATGGACGATCCCTACGCACCTGTGCCGCCCGGAACGACCGGCTCGGTTGTTTACGTTGACGATGCCGGAAATGTCCACATGAAATGGGACAACGGCAGATCGCTTTCCCTGATCCCCGACGAGGACGACTTCACCATTATCAAAGAGGAGGAAAACACATGATCTACTTAGCATACGGCTCCAATCTTCACATCGGGCAGATGCAGCGGCGCTGCCCCACAGCCGAAGTCCTCGGCACAAGCACGCTCCACGGATACCGGCTGGTGTTCAACGGCGTGGCGACCATCG
>JAFURY010000167.1 GCA_017480795.1 Succinivibrionaceae bacterium | reverse complement strand
GTCGGGCGCTATGGTAATTTGGAAGGGTGGAGAGAGACGGATCGATAGCGATCCAAAATTTGTAGAGTGAGCTGACCATAAAAAGGTCAGTAAGCGATCCAAAATCTGTTCAGAAGTGATTAATTTTCAAGGTAATTTCCACCTGATTTTCCGCAAACCATGTTCTGCCGGTGGAGCGGAAGCCGTGGACGGTCTGCGTTCCCTGAAGTCCCGCCCGCTTGAAGACGTTGTTGACAGTCCTTGGATGGATATGACCCGTTTTGGAATCCTCGGAGGCAAAGACATATTCGGTCTTATGCGGTATCGACTCCAGCAGCTGTCTGACCTGAGTCGTGAGTGGAACTCTGAAGACCCGCTTCATTTTCATGCTCTCCGCCGGAATGGTGATGATCCCTTCCTTGAAGTCTACGTATTCCCATTTCATGGAACACACCTCGGATATGCGCAGAAGCGTGTACAGAGCGCACTTGATAGCCTTGACGGTCAATCCCCTTGCATGGTCAAAGATCGGGGCTACAGCGGCGATTTTTGCGGGTTCTACGGCAGGTCTGTGAGCGACGTTCGCGGCAGGGGCGAATTTGGTCATTCTGACGCAGGGGTTCATCTCCAGATATCCGAGGCTCACGGCATAATCCAGAACATCCGTCGCAGTGGCGAGCGTCCGCTTCAGAGTCGTTGGACGATCCTCAAGGTCGGAGAGGCTTTTGAGAATGATGTTCGTCTTCAGTTCCGTCACGGCGAAATCCCCGATCCGGCTGTTCAGATGCCCCAGCCTGGTCTGAATGGTCTTGATGGTGTTCGGCCTTATCCCCGCCTTGATCTTCCGTTCCATCCATTCCTCGGACACTTCGGCAAAGGTTCTTTCCGTTGTCTGGAACTGTCTGAGGGCTTTTCGCTTTTCCGCTCGTTTGGTCTTTTGAGCCTCCTTGATGTCGCGAGCCTCTTTCCATGAGACCGCCGGATATTCTCCAATGAGGACGGACTTTCGCCTGCCGTCCTTCTTGACGATGTATGAGAATGTCTTGAGGCCGGAAGGATAGACGGTGATGATGACGCCATCCTCGGACACCTGGTATTTCGTATCCTTCGGCTTGAGGGCTTTGATTTTGAGATCGTTCATGCTGTTGTCGCCTTGGTTTGTTCTGCTTGAGGTCGGGAGGTACCCGAGTGCATCCCGAGTACCGCCCGACACGATCATACAACCACTGTTATACACTTACAAGCACGTGGACGACACCCGAAAAAGCAAGGCGGGACAAGGATTTTTGGCGAAAAACCTAGACTCTGAGCGACATCGTCAAAAAGTAGCGATATCCTCAGAAAGGAGCGGAATCTGTAGCCAAAGGAGGAGCAAAGCGGCCGCAGGCGAAAGCGCCTCGGCATGCATCTGCATGGGCGGACTGCCGACCATGGCCGGTCTGGCTGAAAATCGCCGGATGAATCCCGGATGGATGCCATCCCAACCGGTTTCAATTCCGGCCGAGTTTAAGGCGAGACCAAGATCATGCCCCAGTATTTATCCCGCCCATGGTAATGCTCCGATCATCAAGCCGTCCCGGTCATGCGCTGTTCATCAAACCTGTGACGGTCATGAGCCCATCTCAATCCCGTTCAGAGTAATGCGCCAATCTTCGGATCGCAGGCAACCGGCAGATCGGAGCATGGATTCATGCGCTTTCACCGGGCATGATACTTGCGATTGATCGGTTCCGAGCTGCCAAAATCTTTAAATTCTCCAAAAACATGATCATTCTCAATATAAACGTGAATTTTTCCAAAAATCCTACTAAAAATTTTCTGTGACCTGTAACCGCACCTCAAGTATTATGTGTATTATTTACACATAGAAGATCATTGCGACTTAGGTTTGTTTTTTGATCCTTTAGGTCGCCCTCGTTTTTTC
>JAFURY010000090.1 GCA_017480795.1 Succinivibrionaceae bacterium | reverse complement strand
TCAACATCGTTACTCTTCGTCACCTCCTTCAGCAGGGTAGGAGGGGCGGATGCTACGGCTCAGTTTTCCGCTCCTGTCATGCTGCCGTCATGGGTGGGGACGTTGCATTTGACACCCATCCATGGGGTGTGAATAGTAACGTTTCGTTTGCAAGATACAGACAGCCTCCGCCAAGAAGCGCTCTCCACAATGGATGCTCAGCCACATCGAAGGTAAGATCCAGAAGCTGCATGAATCTTCCCTCCGCCGAGACATGAACTCCCTCTGCGGCGCATTCCAGATAACTGTTGATTCCACGATCCGGAACTGCCACTCCCTTGGGAACTCCGGTGCTGCCAGAGGTATACAGAATGTACAGAATATCATCCGGATTTCTTTCTTTGAGGACATCATCCGGACAAATCTCATGGTCCGGATCGAAAGTTATGAAGCGGTGCCGAGGCCACCTTTTATGAAATTCTTCAGCATCTCCGCATTCGGGGATAATCACGGCAAGAGGGGAACACCTGTCCAGGACCGGTGCGTAATATCCGATGAGAGCCGGATCGAGTATGGCGTGCTTGGCCTTGGAGCCTTCGGCGATGGCAAGATTTCTTTCCGCTGGATAGCGGACATTGGTGGGAACAAATATGCCGCCGCTGATGGTGACCGCCATCAGTCCCGCGTATGCCGCATAACCGTTTCCTGCCAAAAGCAGACAGGGACTTTGAATCTCGTATCCGCTTTTCTGGAGCTGGCATGCTGCCGAAACGCTGTATCTCAGCATCTCTCTGTACGTGACGTACCGCTTTGAATGCTCGATAAAAAGAGCGTTTCTGTCGCCGTGTTTCAAGGCGGTTTCAATGAAGCTTTGAGCTAGTGATTTGAATGGCGCATTCAATTTTAGGTCGTCCTTGTTTTGGCCTGCCAATAAACCGGCTGTTGAAATTTTTAGGGCGGAAACCGATGTCGGTTCAGAAATTTCCCGGCAGGCTGGAAAATTCGTTTGCCTTAGTTCAGGTTGTTCCAATTGCGGAAAAATGATGTTTCCTGTCTAATTTAAATGTTACGCAATTCTATTGCCGTTTAATGTCATGACTGTTACTGAGCAATGATGATTTTTTTGCGTTTGGAAATTTTAGAAGGTGAAATTTGCCAATGCCTTGCGCTTTGGTAGGCTATAAGGCTGAGGCAAAAGATTGCTGAGCAGTGTGGGCTCGGAGTTTTTTGAAGAGTGTTTTGGATGGAAAGCGGTTGCGCTTCCAAGTCTTGAACGAATGATGATTTAAGATTCATGCCGCACCTCTTTTAAACGCGGATGCGGTATTGGTGGAATATACTGGAAGAGTTTTACCCCCTCCGATTCGTTTGAAAAGCGTACAGTTTGCATTTTCAGTTCTCCAATCACGCTGTTTTATGCGGTTATAACACCGCCAATGATTATTTCAAGTCTTTGCGACTTTTAATTGATGGTTGATCATCTTCAGGAATTTTCCCAAAAAGAAAACCCTTTGTGCAAATTTTTTGAGCCTGTGAAAATATTTCCTGTGATGCTTGCTCTATAATCCTTCATACGCGGGACGGCTCGGATATCATCGGCGGCGGTCTTGTTGTCGTTTTTGTTTTGAGGTTTTCATGGCTGGTGTAATAGTAAATAGCAACCGTTCAAAGTTCGCTCTCAGAGCTCTCATCGCCGCCGGGCTTTCCGGAGTCGATGTGACCGACATGACGGCGGTGGAGGATTTTTATAAGCAGAAGCCGGATTATCTGAGAATCATGTTCGACATGAGGATTTATCCTCCCTTCACCGCGGACGAGTACGCGCAGATCCTGGGATCCTTTCATCCCTACGCCCTTCTTTATCACCTTTCCGCCAAGGACAAGATCACTCCGGTAAACCCGGCCATGGCCCGTCAGAAGCCGTGGCTTGACAGCGGGAAGTTTCATGAGCTGGCCAATTCCGGATCGAAATACTACTCCATATATGTGGCTGACACCAACGGTTCGCCGATAATCCCCAAGGACAGTTATGTGGAGTTCAAGACCAGGGAAAGCAGGGTAAGCGGCAAACTGCTCAATCTGCTGATGGTGAATCCGGAAAGCGTGATAGCTTTCAACGCATCCGACTGCGCCAAAACCATTTTCTCGGTTATCGAAAACTATCATTCCTATTTCTGCGCCTACTGGGATTTCGATTTCGATGTCTACATGAACAGCGATTTTCCGAACACCCGCAAGGTGATAAGCAGAGCCTACACCCACGGCGATCTGGAGTTTGTTCCGAATCCTTCCATCGGCGTGATCCCGTATGCCTTCAGCAAGGACGATTTCTGGAATCTGCCCAACATGTTTTCCGGGGCGAAGTATCTTGCCGATGTCAAATTCGAATATGCCTGCCGGGAGATCAGAGAGGGCCGTTTCAAGGGGCCGCTTTCCGAAAAGAAGCAGGTGCACAAAAACATTCTTACCAACATTCCTGACCGGCTGCAGGATCCTATCGAAAATATCAGACCATACGTCGCCTATCACTGGTTCTTCAGCGAGCTGCCTGACGCCACCATGGATATTTTCACCGATCTCGCCCAGGTCGAGGCGGGTGACGAGTTTATGGGAACCAACCAGGGCATTGTGAAGTATTACGTGGCCTCGGTGCTGTCACTGGCCGCCTCGGTGGCCAAGGCCCAGGATGACAAATCGCATTTCCCTGACGGCACCGTGGCGGAGCAGTGCGCCCTTTGCCGGGACAATCAGAACTACCTGTACGAGATGATGAGCCGGGTCGACGACTGCTATCAGAACCTCATCGACACAAATCCTGCAGAAAAATTGCTTTCGGGGTTGCAATAGAGATTTTATCTGTTATAATGGTGGCAATTCTTGAGGGGTCATAGCTCAGTTGGGAGAGCGTTTGAATGGCATTCAAAAGGTCGGCGGTTCGATCCCGCCTGGCTCCACCAAGTCTTCCACATCATCATGTTTAAATTCTCTTTTCTTCCTCTTCTGCTTTCATCGTTTTTTCTCTGTTCCTGCGGCAGTTTTTCGTTTTCCACCAATGTCGACCCGGATAATTTCAGGCAGCACTTCCGCAGCAGTCTGGTTGACGAATATTCTTCAGCCGACCTCGCCGCCATGACCTCCTACGAGGATTTGGGACTGGTGGAGGGTCTGGACTGTCAGGTCAACGATCTCTATCCGACTCCCAAGGAAGGAGTCGCCAGAAAACAGATGCTTGAGAAAGCCTATGATCTGGGCGCCACCGGCGTCGCTTCGGTGAAGTGCGTGTATCTTGAGGCCACCGAGGCCTGCAGCGCCGAGTACACCTGCTACGCCCAGGCGGTGAAAGCGGACGCATCGGGCAGCGGCGAATGACACCCATCGGGTATGTCCGCTCGCCGTACCGGGAAAAATTCGCCGTGCCAAGACAGCCTGGACTTGCCGCCCGGGTCGTTTCCGAACTCAGACTTGATCCTCCCTACAACAATCCCGATGCCTTCAGAGGCATAGAGCAGTATACCCATCTCTGGCTGATTTTCGGCTTCAGTCTGGTGGGAGGGGACGAGGTGTTCCGTCCTACCGTCCGGCCTCCCCGTCTTGGAGGAAATTCAAGGCTGGGAGTGTTCGCCACCCGATCTCCCTTCAGACCAAACCGTCTGGGGCTTTCCGCCGTGCGTTTTGCCGGCATGAAGAAAAACTCCGGGGAACTGTCGCTGTTTTTTGCAGGGGGCGATCTGGTGGACGGAACTCCGGTTTACGACATCAAACCCTATATCGCCTTTTCCGACAGCATAAGCGATGCCTCCAGCGGATTCGCGACTGATCCTCCGGCAAGAGCGCGAGTTGAATTCTCAAAAGAGTCGGAATGCTTCCTTTCCGAACTGGCGGAAGGGGATTATCCGTGTCTCAGGGAACTGGTTGCGGACATTCTTTCCTATGATCACCGTCCGGCATACCGCAGCTGCGCTGACGACGGCAGAATTTACGGGGTGGCTCTTTATGATCTGAACATCAGGTTCAGTTACGGCGACGGTCGCGTCCTGGTGGTCAGCATTGAAAAACTGAAATCGGATCAGAGCTGAGATTCGGGATCGCCTGCGCTGACAAGATCCGAAATGGCCTGGTCAAGGTGCGGGTATCTGAAGACGTAGCCGGCTTCCAGCAGTCTGGCCGGTATCACGTTCTGGTTGTTCAGCAGCAGTTCGCTCTGCTGCCGGAGGAACAATCTGACGGCGAATTTCGGAATGACCAGAGGATTCGCTTTTCCCAGCGCTTTCGACAGGACCTTTGAAAAATCCTTTTGTCTGCATGGCTCCGGGGCGGACAGATTGTAGATCCCGCGGCATCCCTGATTTCGGATGATGAAATCAATGGCGCCGATCACGTCGCTGATGTGGATCCACGGCAGATACTGCCGGCCGTTTCCGATCCTTCCTCCCAGATGCTTCCGGTACAGGGGAAGCAGTTTGCTCAGAAATCCGTGTTTTTTGTCCATTACCAGACCGATTCTAAGAATGCAGTGGCGTTCGACGATGTTGGCCACCTTCTGCGAGTTCTTTTCTATCTTTTCGCAGGTTCTGAACAGAAATCCTCCGTCGACGCACACGCTGCTCTCGTCAAGGACCCTGCCTTTGTCATCGTGGTAGTAGCCGGTGGCGGAGATCGTGAGCCACAGTTTGGGCTTGATTTTGTTCTGCAGGCACCTGATATAGATGTAGTCGGTGCTCAGCAGGCGGCTGTTGACGATTCGCGCGCGCTGCTTTCTGGTCCAGCTGCGCGTTACTGGAGAGCCGGCCAGATTTATCACCACGTCGATGTTGCTGTTCCAGCCCGATTTGTAGTCGGTTATGACTATGTTGTGGTTTTCAAGTTCGAGATGGCTGCCGGCTTTGGTTTTGTTCCTGGTCAGCACGGTAATATGGTGTCCCTGATCCAGCAGCACGGGAAGGAGTCTCTGTCCGATGAGCCCGGTGGCTCCCGCTATCAGAATGTTCATAATGTCCTACATTGAATACCTGCATTGATTCAATTATAGCGTAGTTGACGGACGCGGTGCACGGGACCGGCGCTGGTCTTTTGTCATATTTACGGACTGGGTTAAAGTTTTGGGAATCGATCTGTTTTATAATTCGTCAAAAATGAGGCGGACTGTGTTTATTTGTCAGTGTCGACGGGTGCGCGCCTGACTGACTTCCGCCTTCAGACGATGTTCAACAGTAGGGGTATCAATGATTTTCAATCTGAACAAGCCGGGTTTCCTTGGCCGCGGAGCTCTGGTCTTTGCGATGCTGGCTGCAGCCTTCCTGTGCGGCTGCGATGATGATGACAAGACGCAGCCGGCCAAGCCTGCCGCAGCCAATCAAGCCGCAGCAAGCGCTCACAAGACTGCCGCTCCTGCCGTAGCAGCTGTCAAAACCGATCAGAAAATCCTGCAGCAGAAGAAATCCGTCGGTCCTGAGGTGAAGATGCTGGTGGATGATGGCGATCTGTTTCTTGACGTTTACGTTCAGGACACCTTCGGGCCTGAGTACTACTATCAGGTGTGCATAGGCGAGAAGTGCAGCGTGCTGAACCGGGATCAGAAGTCCGGAATGTTCAAGTACTCCTGCGACAAGCTCAACAGCAAATCTCCATGCGCCACCGTCATGTACGTTCAGGCCTGCAATTCGGCTGACAAGAGCTGTGTCAGCAAGATCATTGATTTCGCCGGACCTATGCGCGCCAAAAAGGTGGTGGTAGGCTACGAGCATGCCTGCGCCATCCGCCTGAACAACACCGTGGCCTGCTGGGGCAAGACCCGCGGGTTCGCCAATACCGACGGCAGCAATTCCATTGTGGGCACTCTGGCTGACGACATCTTTCTGTCCCGGAGCCAGGACGTGACCTGCAGCATCGATCCCGAGCATGTCTTCCGCTGCTACGGCGCCGACGCCAAACGCTTCAAGCCGGTGGAGAGTCTGGTGAAGTCCGCCTCCATCAGCATCAACTCCATCTGCTATGTCAATCTTGACGGCAAGACTTTCTGCATCAACGCAGAGGACGAGGAACAGGCCTACATCGCCTTCACCAATCCTGACGGCGGCGATTTCAGAGATCTGAAAGACATCAAAAAGGTTCAGACCGAGGAATTCTACACGGTTGCCCTTGATTATAAGGGCAAGGTTCACCTCATAGGACTCAACCTTGACAACTCCCTGTTCCGCGCCATGCGCGAGGCCATGGGCAAAGTGGAGGACGCGCAGAAGGTGACTGACTTTGCCGCCGGAAACGATGCCATCTGCGTTATCGCCGGCGATGAAAAGAAAACGGAGTGCTTCGGTCCGAAACTTAATTTCGATTTCTCCAAATCCGAGGCCGTAGGCATCGAGGATGCGCGCAAGCTGTCGGTGGGATCTCAGAGCAACTGCGTGATCTATCACGGCAATGACGGCAACAACCGGGTGCAGTGCGGCGGCATTCCTTTCTATTACGAGGGGCTGAACAACAAAAGCGACGCCATCGACGTGTCTCAGGGCAACAGCCAGGTCTGCGTCATCAGGCCTGATTACGAGGTTCAGTGCTACGGCAACGACTATCATCGCAACGGCGTGAATTTTGTGCCGGAAGACAGACCGGTGGTATACGAGGTCAACGGAGTCATCAGCGCCTCGCTGCCGAAGAAATGGAATGAAAAACTGGACAATTCGGCGTGCCGCATCAATGCCAAATATCACGAAATCATCTGTCGCATCGCCAAATTCGACTTCCTCCCTAAGGATGTCCGCATACGTCCGAAGTTCGAGGCCAACGCCATCGACGCTGCCTTCTTCATCAACGGAGAGCAGTTCTACAACGAGGCCTCATCGATTTCCATTGAGCCGGAGCAGACTCTGGAGGTGAGATCCAAGAGCGGCAAGAGCGTCACCTACAAGCTGAAACTGTTGCAGTCCATGAAGGTCAGCAGAACCTACTCGCTGGAGAAAGTCTGGAACGGCGCCGACGGCACATCGCCTGAGGATTTCTCCTGCGTGTGGTACTTCTCCGATGGAACCACCGACGAAGGTTCCTGCGAGGTTCCGATGAAGCACGTGTACGAGACCGATTTCGCCCAGAACAAGAACGAGCTTAACGCCAAGGTCGATGCCTATCGCAAAGACGTGGCCAACGGCGGCTTTGATGTTCGTCACTTTGCCCCGAAGGCGGTGGACTGATATTGCAAAAGCAGTAGTGTTCATGCCGGAACGACCTCTGAATATATAGGATGGCTGGGGCGTGGCGGCTCATGGTTTCACTGGTTGGATAAAGGAGAATAGATATGGCGTTTTCCACTGAATGGGAAAAAATCTACAGCAGCAGTCATCACCTGAGCAGGTGGCCGTGGTCGTCGCTGGTTTCTTTGGTGCACAGGCACTGCGCAATTCATGAGGGAATGAAAGTTTTGGAGCTTGGCTGCGGAGCTGGCGCCAATATTCCTTTCTTTGTTTCCCTGAAGTCTGATTATCATGCCGTGGATGGAAGCGGTACCGTCGTCGCCGCTCTCAACGACGAGTACAAGGGCAACGCTATGGTAGACGTAAAACAGGGCGATTTTACATCCCACATCAGCGTTTTCGGCGGCGATTTTGAACTTATATTTGACCGCGGCGCTCTTACCCACAATTCAACAGCCGGTATAGAGAGTGTTTTGAAGCAGGTATACGAAGCCTTAAAGCCAGGCGGCATCTACATCGGAGTTGACTGGTTCTCCACGTCTCACAGTTCGCTGAAACGGGACAGATCTGAAAAGATTGACGACAATACGTATGTTTTCAGCGAAGGGTATTTTAAAGATCTTGGGCAGGTGCATTTCGCCGACGAGAAGCACCTGAAAGATCTCTTTGCCAAATATGATTTTCTGTATCTGGCGGAGAAGGAAAACAATATAAAGATTCCTGGTCCGTGGCGGTATAATCTTTGGGATTTTGTTGTCAGAAAACCGGCTGTATGAAAACACGGTGTGATGGTCTGGTGCGTTGTGCAAACAGACCATGCGCGCTTAAAAAAGCCTGCTGCCGCTATGGTTCGACAGCAGGCATTTTTGTTTTGGCCGTTGCCCGATTTTACATCTGGGTCGCCTGAATCGCGGTCAGCGCGATGGTGTAAACGATATCCTCAACCAGAGCGCCGCGGGAGAGATCGTTGACCGGCTTTCTCAGACCCTGCAGCATAGGACCTACGGAGATCACGTGGGCGGAGCGCTGTACCGCCTTGTAGGTGCAGTTGCCGCAGCTCAGATCCGGGAATATGAACACGTTGGCCTGACCTGCCACCTTGGAATTCGGAGCCTTCTGGGCTGCCACGTCAGGAGCCACGGCGGCATCGTACTGCAGAGGTCCGTCAATCAGGAATTCAGGAGCCTTCTCCTGGGCGATTCTGGTCGCCTCGGCCACCAGATCAACGTCAGGTCCCTTGCCTGAGGTGCCGGTGGAGTAGGAGATCATCGCCACTTTAGGATCAATGCCGAAAGCCTTGGCTGACTTGGCGGACTGAACTGCGATTTCAGCCAGCTGCTGGGCATCCGGATTTGGGTTGATGGCGCAGTCGCCGTATACCAGCACCTGATCAGGCAGAAGCATGAAGAACACGGAGGATACCAGAGAGTTGCCCGGCGCGGTTTTGATGATCTGCAGTGCCGGTCTGATGGTGTTGGCAGTGGTGTGAACGGCGCCTGATACCAGACCGTCCACCTCCTGCGCCTCGATCATCATGGTTCCAAGGTACACGTTGTCCGCCAGCAGCTTTCTGGCGTCCTCTTCGGTCAGTCCTTTGCTCTTGCGCAGTTCAACCAGTCTTGGCACATACTTTTCGCGGCTGTTTTCAGGATCGACGATTTCAACTCCGTCCCCCAGTGTGACCTGCTGTTCCGCGGCAACCTTGAGAATTTCATCTCTGTTTCCCAGCAGCACCGGGGTGGCAATGCCCTTTTCGGCGCAGATGGCGGCCGCCTTAACCGTTCTTGGCTCGGTGCCTTCCGGAAGCACGATTCTCTTGCCGGCTTCATGAGCCTTGGCGGTCAAAAATTCGCAAAAGGCTGCTGGAGCGTCATTTACAGTATTACTCACGGTTAAATCCTCTTTGTCAGATAAATGAAAAAATTAAAAACACCCGTGTTTATTTTATCAAAATTTGCGTTTACGATCAGCAAAGCGGGACTGTAAGCAGGGAGGAACGAAATGCTGAAGCTGATTGCGATGGGAGCGAAATACTCCAGGATTCTTCCACGGGAAAGACTTCTGCTTCATATTTTTCCTGAGTCCAGAGTTCAGGCCTATCTTGATTTTGCGGTTCACTCAATCCCGCCGCTGCTGGCTCTGTTTGCGGTTATGGCCTATGTGTACCGGCACACCAGGCTGCTTGCGGTATTTGTCAGCTCCGACTGCGTTCTTCTGCTGTCGCTGGCCATGTGCTACGCGTATCTTGGATACCGATCCCTGCTTCCTCTTGCCGGCGGTCCTCTTGAACTTTATCGCCGGCTGTGCGACCAAAACGGACGAGCAGGTCTTATGCATCCTACCCGCTCCGATCTGGCCCGGGAAATGGGCATCGCTCTCAAGCAGGGGCGACGGGAGTTTCTTGAGCTGCTGTGATAGTTTACGTGCAATGCTGCCAAGTTCTCTATAACCAGCCTGCGTCAATACTTTGCAAAAGCGGGATTTCAGTTCTTCAGCGCCGTAATAGGCGCCACCAATACTCCATCAGGTCTTTGGTATGCCGCGTTTGACATGCCGCAGATCACCATCAGCGCCGAGGGAGCGTTGCCTCCGTCTTTTACAATCATGTCTCGAATTCGTTTCAGGTTTGCAGCCGCTTCGTCGATCTTGTTCGCGCCAAGTCTGATTTCAATGCCGCACCAAGCGCCGTCGGGCAGTTCAATCACCGCATCCATCTTGTTTCCGGCGTAGTCCTGGTAATGGCAAAGCCTGGCGTCGAAAGTCTGCGCGTAGATCTTCAGGTCCCGCTCGCATAGCGCTTCAAAAAGAAAATCAAAGGTTTGCAGATCCTCAATCAACCCCACCGGTGTGGCGCCCAGCAGTGCACAGGCCAGCGAAGTGTCGCACAGGTGGCGCTTTGGTGCTTTCTTTATGCGGACGGAGGAGTGAAACTCCGCAGAGCATGGATCCTGATTGTCCGTGATGAAAATCCGCCTCAAAACATCCAGATAACTGGTGATGGTTTCAACGTCAATATCCTCATTGTCGTTTTCCTTGATGTGTTTTTTCAGTCTGCTGTTTGGGACCGCGGCGCTTTCGCTGCGGGCAAGGGAACGCAGCAGCAACTTAATTTTTCTGTTGTCGCGTCTGATCCCGTCGATACGACTCGCATCTTCAACTGCCGCATTCAGGTATTGATTGGGCAACATAGAAAGATTCTTATCGCTGGTTGCCAGATTGTCAGGCCAGCCCCCTCGAACGGTGAGTCTGGCAAGCATGCGAAGATCGGTCTCGCCAGTTGCGACAGGTGCCAGTTCTCCCGTGCACAGTTCCCGGAGACTGATTTTGCCGCTTGAGTCTCCTGATTCGTACAGGGACATTGGACGCATTCTAAGTCTGCCGATCTGATCGGCCCCGCTGTGCGAAATTCCCTTGTGTTTGGGCGTCGCCGAACCCGTCAGAATGAACTGTTCGCTTTGGCCACGCTGGTCAACTGTCTGACGTACCGCATCCCAGATGGATGGCGCCTCCTGCCATTCGTCTATCAGTCGTGGTGCCTTGCCTTCCAGAACCAGGGCTGGGGACAATTCAGCCAATGATCGGTTCTGGAAGTTGCCGGCAGGGTCGCTTATCAAAATCCTGCTGCCGGAATGAAATGAAGCAGTCCACGTCTTTCCGCACCATTTTGGTCCTTCTATGCAGATAGCTCCCATAATCGGCAGATAACGTTCAATCTCGCTGTCAATCAGACGAGGAAGATACTTGTACTGTTTTATACTGGCCGCTCTCATTTTCTGCTGGCAACTGAACTATGATCATGATTGATGCTATCCGATGGATTCTGAAGTTTTAATCCGATGGATTCTGAAGTTTCAATCCGATGGATTCGGAGGTTTCAATCCGATGGATTCTGCGGTTTCAATCCGATGGATTCGGAGGTTTCAATCCGATGGATTCTGCGGTTTCAATCCGACAGATTCGGAGATTTCAATCCGATGTATTCTGAAATTTCAACCCATATACTCGCCAAGGGCATTAAAAGCCGGCTCATTATCTGGTGGCCAGTCCGTATTCGCTGTTGAGAATTGCTCGGATCCGCTCAAGCTCCTCCTTTGACGGTGGCTGGACATTTTCAAGTTCGTATTCTTCGCCGTACTGAGCCCATTTGTATTTGCCCAGTTCGTGGTATGGCAGAATATCCACATACTGAACCGCCGGTCCAAGACTGTCGCGAACAAATTCTCCCAGAGCCCTAACGTTGCTTTCCTGATCCGACCAGCCCGGCACTACCACGTATCTTATCCACATGGTGATATTTTTGCTGCTAAGATACTTGGCGAATTTCAGCGTGTGGCGGTTGGTCATGCCAGTAAGTTTCTTATGCTGCTCCTCGTCCATGTGCTTGATGTCCAGCATTACAAGATCGGTGTTCTTCAGCATCTCCTCCAGCTGATCGTCATAGCGGAGGATACAGCCGTTGGTGTCAAGGCAGGTGGTCAGTCCCAGCGCCTTGACCTGTCTGAAGAGATTGATGACAAAAGGCATCTGCAGCGTAGCTTCTCCCCCCGATACGGTGACGCCGCCACGGTTGGGCCGATAGAAGTGCATGTAGCTTCTGATGTCGTGCATCATGTCATCGATGGACATGGCCCGGCCTTCGGCCATGTTCCAGGTGTCCCGGTTGTGGCAGTAGCGGCATTTGAACTGGCAGCCCTGAAGAAAGACCACATACCTCAGTCCGAAGCCGTCCACGGCTCCGCAGCTCTCGATGGACTGGACTCTGGCAATATTCTCGTTTTGATTTGAAACGCTCATGACGGGCTCCGGTGGTGAGACAGTTTTGAGATCCCAATAATTATATCCTCAGTCCTGCTCATTAAAGTTTGAGAAAGCCTGTAGAGAGGAGAAAAATCTTCCGTAAATAAAAAAGGACCCGCCTCGGCGGATCCTCTTTATATCGTTTATGCTCTAAACTCTGTTACAGCTTGCTGGTGAAAGTACGCGATACCACATCCTGCTGCTGTTCTTTGGTAAGAGAGTTGAAACGTACAGCGTATCCGGAAACACGGATGGTCAGTGAAGGATACTTGTCCGGATTCTCCATGGCGTCAAGGAGAGTGTCTCTGTTGAGCACGTTCACGTTCAGATGCTGACCGCCCTCCACATACTCAGGGGTGTTCTTGGTCTCTTCCTCATGATGGAAGTAGCCGTCAAGAAGTCCGATGAGGTTCTTGGACTGGGTATTCTCATCCTTGCCCAGAGCGTCAGGAACTATGGTGAAGGTGTATGAGATGCCGTCCTTGGCATAGGCGAAAGGAAGCTTGCCTACGGAGGTCAGGGAGGCAACAGCTCCGTTCACGTCTCTGCCGTGCACAGGGTTTGCGCCTGGTCCGAAAGGAGTTCCGCCTCTGCGTCCGTCAGGAGTGTTGCCGGTCTTCTTGCCGTACACCACGTTGGAGGTGATGGTAAGAATTGACTGGGTCGGGATGGCGTCGCGGTAGGTCTTGTGGCTCTTGACCTTTTTCATGAAGCGGGTCACCAGATCGCAGGCGATGTCGTCCACGCGCTGATCGTTGTTGCCGAACTTAGGGAAGTCGCCTTCGATTTCAAAGTCGGTGCATACGCCGAACTGGTCGCGGATTGGCTTGACCTTGGCATACTTGATGGCCGACAGAGAGTCGGCGGCGACGGACAGACCGGCAACGCCGCAGCCCAGGGTTCTCTTGATGTCGATATCGTAGAGAGCCATCTGCACGGCTTCGTAAGAATACTTGTCATGCATGTAGTGGATAATGTTCAGCGCTGTCACGTACTGGGTTGCCAGCCAGTCCATGAAGCTGTCCATGCGGGTCATGACCTCGTCGAAGTCCAGGTATTCGCTCTTGATCGGATCCATCTTCGGACCTACCTGGATGTGACGTTCTACGCCGTCCTTGCCAGGATAGAGCTTTTCGTCGATACCGCCGTTGATCGCGTACAGCAGAGTCTTGGCCAGGTTTGCTCTGGCGCCGAAGAACTGCTGGGTCTTGCCCACGATCATAGGAGATACGCAGCATGCGATGGCGTAATCGTCGCTGGCGAAGTCGTTTCTCATCAGATCGTCGTTCTCGTACTGGATGGCGGAGGTTTCGATGGAAACCTTGGTTACGAACTGCTTCCAGGCCAGAGGCAGCTGCTCCGACCAGAGGATGGTCATGTTAGGCTCCGGAGAGGTGCCCATGTTGTAAAGGGTCTGGAGGTAACGGAAGCAGTTCTTGGTTACCAATGTGCGTCCGTCAAGGCCCATGCCGCCCAGAGACTCGGTGGCCCAGATAGGATCTCCGGAGAACAGCTCGTCGTATACGTGGGTGCGAAGGAAACGTACCATGCGCAGCTTCATGATAAGGTGGTCGACAAGTTCCTGGGCTTCCTGTTCGGTGATCACGCCGTTTTCAAGATCGCGGGTGATGTAGATGTCAAGGAAGGTTGCGGTTCTGCCGAAGCTCATTGCGGCGCCGTTCTGTGACTTGACGGCAGCCAGATATCCGAAGTAGGTGGCCTGGATGGCTTCGCGGGCGTTGGTTGCCGGACCGGAAATGTCGCAGCCGTAGGATGCTGCCATTTCCTTGAGATCGTTCAGAGCTCTGTACTGCTCGGAGATCTCCTCGCGGTGACGGATGGTCTCTTCCAGATCGATGCCCTTTTCAAGGTTGTCCTGGAGGGAGTTGAAGCCGTTCTGACGATCCTTCATGAGGTAGTCGATACCGTAAAGAGCGATACGGCGGTAGTCGCCGATGATGCGTCCGCGGCCGTAGGCATCAGGAAGACCGGTGAGAATGCCGGCCTTGCGGCAGTTGCGGATGGCAGGGGTGTAGACGTCGAACACGCCCTGGTTGTGGGTTTTGCGATACTTGGTGAAGATCTTCAGAACTTCCGGATCCAACTCTCTTCCGTATTCCTTGCAGGAGGTCTCGACCATTCTGATGCCGCCGAAAGGATGGATGGCTCTCTTCAGTGGAGCGTCAGTCTGCAGACCGACGATTTTCTCCAGATCCTTGTTGATGTATCCCGGACCGTGAGAAGTTATGGTGGAAGGATTGCTGGTGTCGAAATCTACAGGAGCGTGAGTCTTGTTCTCCTGGATGATTCCTTCTCTTACCTTGCTCCAGAGCTGTTTGGTGGCTTCGGTAGGTCCCTGAAGGAATGACCCGTCGCCCTCGTATGGAGTGTAGTTGGTCTGAATGAAGTCACGGGTGTTGACGCCGTCCTGCCAGGCTCCTGCTTTGAAACCCTTCCATGCGTTTTGGAACTTCTCGTTAAGTTCTGCCATCTTTTTACCTCTATTACCTTTTGGGCATTAAGCATAAAAAACCGCGGTTACATTTACGTGATGACCGAGGCACTGAAGCTGTTTTTTCAGTTTTGTTGTAGGACTGAAACCACAGCAAAAAAACCGGGGATATTATAAGTCAAACGGCGATGATTTTCATCGGCGCGTCAAAGAAAAATCGCATTATTCAGGTGGTCGGGCAGAGCTTTTGCAGACTGGTTCCGTTGCGTTTCCTCTGTTCTGATCTGCCCGTCGGTTCAGTCGCGTTTTTGCGACTGTTTCTTAGTGGTTGTATTCTACACTATTTCAGAACACTAAATATAGCGATTTTGCAAAAATGTATAAAAAATATATCTTTGGTTCCGCTAACTTTCCGGCACGGCTTTTTCGTGGGGGCTCTGCTGACGTTCCGCCTCCTTGAACTTTTTCTAGCCCTCCGGAAGGCCGGCCTTCAGTTTTCGATATCTCAGGTGGATGTCCTCCATGATCCGGTGCTCCGGGACATGCTCCAGGGCGCCGCCGTCAAGATGGTAGTTCCAGAACGGATGGCAGCTTCCGGTGGCGCGTCTGGCCTCATGCAGAGTGTTCCTGTCATAGAGGTTCTTATGCAGGCTGGAGTATTCTTCAACATTTTCGTTGTCTAGCCGGATTCTGATGAGTTCTCTGCAGAGACTGTAGAAGTTTTTCTTCTGCTGAGTTGCGGTGTCCGGGCAGTTTTCAAGATAGTTCTCAATCCAGCATAGAGCGGCCTCGTCGTCCTGCTGGGCCATGGATATGAGAGCCTTTAGCTCCGCGAGGGTGAGACTTGCGAACGGGTGGTCGGAGCTGCAGCAGATCCCAAGCAGCGGAGCCAGCTCGGATCGGTCCTCAAGTCCGTTTTCGACGGCGGATTCCAGAAAGTCAGGGACGTCGTCAAGATTGTTCGCAAGGGAAAGCAGAAAACTGCGGTAGATGTTGCCAAGGCTCTGGCTCGTGGCATCAAAGGCCGCCGGATCTCCGATTTCAGAAACTCCGGGCATGATATACCGGCAGAACCAGAGTCCGCCGCGGCTGTAGAGCTGCATATAGGCCGCCTGCGACGGTCGCTTCGGCGACTCCTTTGCAGCCGCCGTTTCTCTGCGGTTCAGAAAAATTTCAACCGGCAGATAGGCCTTTCGGCCGGTATGCAGCGCCGTCAGATTGTTCGGGGTGAGCACTTTGCTGTACTCTGCGCTGATCTGATGGCACGGCGCAGTCTGCGATTCGGGATCGCAGGAGAGTATTTCCTCAAGCGCCCGGAGAAGCCCCTCGTCCTGTTTCTCCTCCGAAGCGACCGGCGCGATGAAGACGCCGTGATCATGCTGTCTGAAGAGCGCCGCCAGCAGGTTTCCGCGGGGGCCGTTGTTTGCTGCGTAAGCCTTGAGCGTGAAGCCTGCTTTGGCGCAGCAGCGCGCCGCGTCCAAAAAATCGCCGGACAGGTTGTCCTCCGGAATTTCTTCCAGTGGATAGGGCGAGGTGATCAGCGAGTTCAGAAACCCGATGTTTTCAGCGCGGCCTCTGGCGGTATTCGCCGCTTCTTCTCTGGTTTTGGCGCAGGTGGCAGCGGCCGGGCCGAACACCGCTCTCAGCCATCCAGAGGGCAGATATGCCGTCCTCCTGCTTTTCACGGAAACAAACGCATCCGCCCTCATGAACTGCCCGTCCCAGGTCATGGTGTCGGCAAATGATTCCGGTTCGTATCCGTCAAGTTCGTAATATCCGACAAGCGCCTCGTCAAACAGAAGTCCGCTTTCGTCGCAGTCAAACCGTCGCGTCAGATTGTCGCCCGGCTCAGACTCCGACGCTGAGGGAAGATGGAATTTTCCGGCTGTAAGATTGAATTCCAGATCGGCAAAAAGTCGCAGCATTGCGTTACTTTCCGCTTCCTCCTGGCTGAAGCCCGCCCCTCTGGCGCAAAATGTCTGGCAGTCCTTGATGGTGACGTCGCAGTGGTGCAGAGAACTGCAAATAATCCTGCGACGGGATATTTCAAGCTCTATGCCTGCTTCCCTAAGCAGTGTTTTGAAATCAGCGATTTTTTGATCTGTCATTGCATGGGTCTCCATTCTTTCTGCGCATGCCTGGCGGATTCCTTCGTATGGCGGCTCCGGCACCGGAGCGGTTTCAAACGGCTAGGGCAAGGATATCAGTTTGAGGCGGTTGCACGGAATTTTAATCAATACGGCAGCCTGATGTTTTTCGCAGTAACGGGCTTTGTGCGTTGAGTATGCTCAAATATGACGTTCGGTTTGAATTAGAAAAATAAAAATCATGATTTATGATGAATTGATTAAAATTAATAACTTTAACCGATAATAATTTAATAAAGTTAAGTGCTTGCGCCTGTGATGTTCTGTCGGCAATTGAAATATAACCGCTGTTCAGTTAATATATACCGCATCGCAGACGGTAGCTTGCTACTGTATGGTTTCAGTATCCGGGACAGAGGTATTTTACAGTCAGGTGCCGGATTTTAACATTGTAGTCTAATGGGATTGTAAACAAAATGAAGAAAGTAGGTATTGTCGGCTGGCGCGGCATGGTAGGTTCCGTGCTGATCAACCGTATGGTAGAGGAAAACGACTTTGAAGGCATCGATGCGGTGTTTTTCTCCACTTCTCAGACCGGCGAAAAGGCTCCGTCATTTGCCGGAAAAGACTTCGGCGTGCTCCAGGACGCATACAGCCTTGATGCTCTGTCGGCCATGGATATCGTCATTTCCTGTCAGGGTGGTGACTATACCGGCAAGGTGTACAGCCAACTGCGGGAAAGCGGATGGAACGGCTTCTGGATTGACGCCGCCTCAACCCTGCGCATGAAGGATGACAGCATCATCATTCTGGATCCGGTCAACGGCAAGGTGATTGAAGATGCTTTGAATCGCGGCGTAAAAACCTATGTCGGCGGAAACTGCACCATCAGCCTGATGCTCATGGGCCTTGGCGGACTTTTCAAGGAGGATCTCGTAGAGTGGATCCAGTCATCAACCTATCAGGCGGCATCCGGCGCAGGCGCGAGAAACATGCGCGAACTGCTACTGCAGATGGGCGTTCTTCACGATTGCGTTTCTGACAAACTCAAGGATCCTAACTCCTCTATTCTTGATATCGAACTAGCCGTTCGCAACGCTATGCGTTCCGAGGCCAATCCTACCGAGCAGTTCGGCGCTCCTCTTGCCGGAAGCCTGCTTCCATGGATTGATGTCGCCATGCCTAACGGTCAGAGCAAGGAAGAGTGGAAGGGTATGGCCGAAGCCAACAAGATCCTCGGACTCGCTCCCGGATCGATTCCTGTTGACGGCAACTGCGTGCGCATAAGTTCTCTGCGATGCCACAGTCAGTCTTTCTTTATCAAGTTGAAGAAAGATGTTTCCATCGAGAGCATCGAGCAGATCATCGCATCCCACAACCAGTGGGCAAAGGTGATCCCGAACGACAAGGCGACAACCATTCAGGAACTGACTCCTGCCAAGGTTACCGGAACGCTGTCCGTTCCGGTAGGAAGACTGCGCAAGACCAATATGGGTCCTCTTTATCTCAACGCCTTCAGCGTTGGCGATCAGCTCCTTTGGGGCGCAGCTGAGCCACTGAGAAGAATGCTGAACATTCTCAAGTAAATCTGCGCATCAACAGAATCTTATTCATGGCCGGAACGTCGTTGCTGTCCCGGCCGTTTTTTTGAGGAAATGCGCGATGTCCGTCAACTTGTCAGTTTCTTCTGTGTTGGGGGAGAACCGATCTGCTGACATATCAGAACTTGTGTTGGCTGTCAGTTGTGGTGTTGCGGAAGATACTGCAACGCAATGAAATTTTTCCTGATCTCCCAATAGCCGGTTTTGTTGGAGCCCTGACGTCTGACAATGTTTGCAGTCTTGAATTTCTTCAGCGTGCGGTCAATAGAACTTGTGCCAAGACCTGTTTGTCTGGCAATTTCTGTTCGCGTTAATTGAGGATTCTGAACTATTACGTTCAGTATCAGCAGATCTGTTTTGGTCAGTTTTACTTCAATGTTCTCGTCACCATTTATCTCACCATTTATCTCACCATTTATCTCACCATTTATCTCACCATTTATCTCACCATTTGCCACGCTGTTTATCTCGTCATTTGCCGCTCTGTTTATCTCGTCATTTGCCGCTCTGTTTATCTCGTCATTTGCCGCTCTGTTTATCTCACCATTTGCCGGGCCGTTTATCACATCCATGTTTGTTGAGATGAACTGATTTGAAGCATCTGATTTGTAGTTGAGGTTCATTAGGGTGAGGATAAAATATCCTCCTTCAGAGAAAAACTTCGGAGCCAATCCTTCTGCATAGTTGTGCTGTTTTTTGACGTTATCTATGATTTTTCGGATGCCGCTTCCTCGTCTTTCCATATAATCAAGCCGTGAAAAGACGTCTGCGATCACAGGATTGCGACGTAATGAGGGGATATTGGAAAGTTCTCGTTCCTGTATGTTTATGCCGTCAAGCATACCTCCGGGGGAACAGATCTCAAGTCGATCGTCAAAAATATCAATGTGAACCTCGGCTCCGTTCATAACATAATCTCTATGAACAAGAGCATTTACGAGTCCTTCGGTAACCGATCTCATCGGATAATCGGGAAGCTCAATCCGTCTGTCGTCTTCCTTGTACCATCCTTTGCGAGAGTTGCGTTTAACAAAAGCCACACCCTCCTGAAGCAGTGCAATAACGCTGCCAGAAAACTCTGCATCATCGAGAGCATCCTGAAGTCGCGATGCTTTGGTCAGACCATTCCAGCGAGTGCAAAAGAGGCGCGACTGGTAAACGGGACAGTTGTCCGCCAGAAGTGCTCCTGCGTTTGTCAGGTTGTTTTGGCCATCCAGTAATCCGAAGGAGGCGAAATAAGCCTCTTTGAATTCATCTCTGATTCTCTGAAAGTAGGTGGATTTAAGCTTTGTGAATGACATATCGGCAAAGTCGTATCCGGATGGAAGACTGTCAAAAGATTTTCCAACTCCTCGCAGAGTCAACTCTCTGAGTTTTAACGAATTGCAGATAACGCTTTCGTTGCCAACCCGGTGGTATGCGGATCTTTCGTTTCTGCCAATGTAGTAGTACGGCGTTTCCTTGCCGGCCGAAATTTCGAGAATGATTAAAGTTTTGCGATTTATGGTTTCAAACCGCAGATTAAAAACCGGGATCGGATCCATGCGATCCCGTATGATCCTGCTAATTGTCTCTGAATCTTTTTGGGGATTCGGCACCCCGACAATTTCGTTTGTGTCATCTGCAATGCCGAATATCAGACATCCGCCAACGCCGTTTGCGAAGGCGCTGATGCTTTTGCACCAGCTTCGCGGATCTTTTTCCTCGACCTTCAGCTTCTTGTCGTATTCGGTTGTTTCGCCCAATAAATCAGGCATATCCTGTTTCTGAATAATCATGACGATTCATCCTTTGGCATTTTCGCCTGCCGCAGCGAAGATGCTTATCCGGTTGTTCCTTTACTTTGGTGTTTTGGCATGGCGGTGCAATATTCAGCAGGCCGGCTCACTTCTTTTGGGCTGTCTCCTTAAGGTTCTGTACACCGGCTCTTATGTCATTGAGATGAATTTCCTGCTCGCTACTTAGCGGCAGACCGTCAAGGGAACTCATGATTTCCTGGCAGCTTGTGATGTACACATCCTGCTGAGCCTTTTTGATATTCGGATCCTGGGCAAGTCTCAGCAGCGACTGAGCTTTGTTGATGATGGCGATGGTGTTGGTTGGCGATTTTCTCAACGCTTCGTCAAAAAGCTCCAACGCCCGGCTGAAATTGCCGTTTTTGTACGCTTCGATTCCCTGTCTGTTGATGCTTTTGTATTTTTCTTTTTTATCTTTTATGGATTCGTCGGTATTGTAGATTCCGATGCATGTTTCCAGCACCGAGTCCCGCTCGCTTTCTGTCGGAGGCTCTTTCCTGCTTTTCTGCAGGTTGTCAGCGTACTCGTAATCTCCCAGCTGCACAAGTCCTGAAACTATGCTGCTGAAGATGCTTTCCGGCACGGTGCTGACGGATGATGACAGATTGTTGATGATGCGGTAAAGAGCCTTCTTTCCTTTCATGCCGTTGCCTACCGTCACGTCGACTCTTGCCTTGGACACGGCGTCAAACACCTCGAGACTGAAATCCGTGTTGGTGCCTGTTATGTAGCTTGAGTAGCGTCTGACGCAGGAACTTACGATTTTCTGCAGCATGTCAAGGTGATATCTTTCCCCTGAAGATGAAGCAAACAGTACCGCAGCGTGCACGAAGCCTGACATGAGATCCGCAAGACGCTTTCCTTCAAACTTGTGCAACTCCATCAGGGAGCCGATGCAGTCACGCATCTTTATATAGTTGTGCTGACCGGCGGCCAGATCAATTTGCATTCTCAGCAGTGTGGACGACTGGGGAGATATGTTGATGGCGTCGTCGATAGCCTTTTCGGCCATGTTGTACTCGCCCATTTTGACATAGGTGCTGCATTCGATTCTGTAAATCTCCATCAGAAACGGTTTCATCTGCTTGGCCAGGCTCAGGTTTTCAAGGGCTTCCGCGTACTCTCCCAGGTGGTAGCAGACCTTGCCTAGTTCAAGTCTGAAGCGGGCTGATTCGTGAAACGCCAGACCCTCCTCCAGCATGGATTTTGCCATCTGGTACTCGTTGGATTTGATGCAGACATCGGTGAGAATGATTCTGATTTCTGAGGAGTACGGCGACATTCTTGACAACTGTTCCTGGCAGAGTCTGATGGCGTCGGCGTAGCGTTTTTCGTTTACGGCGTGGTAGATATCGCGAAGATCGTTGCGTCGGTTGATGCAGCGGACTATCCGCTGCCTGAACTGCTGGGATGAAAACGGCTTGATGAGATAGTCGTCGGGTTCCTCTTCAATGGCGCTTAACACCATGGCTCGTGATGCATCGCCGGTCACCATCAGCACCACGGCATCCTCGGGAAGCTTTCCATACTGATGCAGGTAATGGATGAACTGCCGGCCGTTTTCTCCGGCGCCGAGGTTGTAGTCAATAAGGTACATGTCGTATCTGTTCTTGTTGCAGAGGCGTTTGCCAGCCTCTGCGCTTGATGCCGCCGCTATGGAACTGAAGCCGATGGCGATCAGCACGTTTTTCATCATTTTCTGGAAACTTTCCTGGTCGTCCAGCATGAATACGGACATTCTGCTGAAATCTACGACTTCCGCGTTTTCTTTATGGTCTTTCATAATTCTGTTTAGTTCGTGACATTTAGTGATTTGTATCACGCCTATCTACAATAAAATTCCTTCGTTTCTGTATAAGTTTCAGTTTCTTATAGGAAACGCCGTTTGATAAAACATTGCCCTTGATGTCTTTAACCAGGAAATAGCCCGATGTTCTTCTTCCGTATACGAAACCTATCCTATCATCCAGCATGACCTTGTCGAAAAGCCGGAAGCCATACAGAACCGGCGGAGCCTGGTTCGGCAGTTTTATCCCGCCTTTGGGGATTTTCATCTTGTGCATCTGTCGGTTGTGGCACCTGGTCTTCTTCATGAGCCAGACGTCCGTAGGTCTAGCTTTCGGATTTCCGGATATGCACCTGGCATCCGTGTTGTGGTCCTTCTCAAGCCCGTTTTCGATTCTTGCGTGTTTGGTTATGTAGCCGTAGGTATAGCGCACTTCCTCGTT
>JAFURY010000166.1 GCA_017480795.1 Succinivibrionaceae bacterium | reverse complement strand
TTTTTCTGATTCCTACTCCACAGTTCTTTCAAGCCAACATTACAAAAAAATCATTTTTATGAAAGTGTTATAATTTGTCATTTTTGGCAGAAACGCAGGAATTTTTGAGTGTGACCTAAATCACTCAATGTCAACGACTAAAACTTATACAGAAACGAAGGAATTTTATTGTAGATAGGCGTGATGCAAATCACTAAATGTCACGGACTAGCCGGAAAACTGAATTTCTACCTTTCTGCGGTTGACGGCATCCTGAAAAAAGAAAATGACAATCCGTCGATAGGATTGCTCCTCTGCAAGAGCAAAAACGATGTTGTGGCCGAATATTCATTAAAGGATATTTCTAAACCGATAGGCGTCAGCGAATATACAATCACGAACAACCTTCCTGAAAATTTAGAAAAGCAACTACCATCAGTGGAAGATATTCGAAAGCGCATATAGGGACGGACAATGAATGAGTTCTCGTCTGCCATAGTTTGAGCTACGACAACGGCGCGCTTTGAGTGACCAAATCTCCATCTCGCAAGAAGTCCTGCGGGCATGATCAGCCCTCAACAAAAAAATCCCTCCAGAGAGGAGGGATCTGAAACCGGAAACCGAAAAATCACAGATGGAACGAGTCGCAGGACTTCTTCATGTTCTTTGCAATCTGCTCCAGGGTCGAAGAAATGTCCGCCTGAGAGTTTGCCTGGTTGGCGATGCCCTGCACCAACTCGGTGATATGCTGCATATTGTTGGAGATGTCGGCGGTGGTAGAGCTCTGCTGTTCCGAAGCCCGTGCGATCTCGTTGATCTGGCCGTTGACATGGTTGACCTTTTCCAGGATGGCGGAGAGAGTGCTTTCAAGAGTCTGCGCCTGGTCGGCCACGGCATCCATGGACTTGACGGAAGATGACATGGAATTGGTGGCATGCTCGGCCTCGTCGTGAATCGCCTTGACCATCTCGACGATCTCCTGAGTGGACTGGGTGGTGCGGCCGGCAAGGGCTCTTACCTCATCCGCCACCACCGCAAAGCCTCTGCCGTGCTCGCCGGCGCGGGCAGCCTCGATGGCGGCGTTAAGAGCAAGCAGATTGGTCTGCTCGGCGATTTCCTGAATGGTGGTTACCACCGTATCGATACGCTGAATCTTCTGACCAAGGGAGAAAACGGCTGCGGAGTCTTCGTTGTTGCGCACGCTCTGCTGTCTGATCTTGGCCACGGTGTCCTTGACGGCCTCCATGCCGCCGACGGTGGCAAGACGAGCCTCCTCGGAGTTCTCGGCGGCGTTGCGGCAGCTGTCGGCGATGTCGTTGGTGGTGGACACCAGCTGATCGCTGGCGGCGGAGACCGCCATGGACTGGGACACCACGGAGCTGGCAGCGGCAGAAATGGTCTTGGCGTAGGATCCGCTGCGGTGAGCCGACTCGTAGAATTCGTCGGAAACGCTGGAGGTCTGGCTGACAGTGCCGTGCTGGCGGGTAACCACATAGGCGATGGCCTTGGCCAGATCGCCAACCTCGTCGGCTCCTTTCGCATTGTCCACTGTGACGGTAAGCTCGCCGTCGGCGATGCGCTTGCAGCGGGAAGTGAGAAATTCCACTCGATTGGCAAGAGATCCGGTAACGAGGCCCATGACGGAGAGGGAGACGAGAAACACAACCGCCATCCAGAACACCACCCAGGTCATGCTGGAGCTGGACTGCAGGTTGTTGAAATCAGTGTTTGTCATGATGGAGCCGGCGCGTTCGATGTTTTTGGCGATCTCGCCGATGTTTTTGGCATGCTTCGGCATGGAGCTGTTCAGGAAATTCTGTATCTCCTGCGCATTGCCCGCGGAAACCGCCTTCAGGTAGTTTTCCTTCACGTCCCGATCAAGCTCGTCGATCGCATGTCCGAGATTTTCAAGATCCGCCGCCATGTCGGAGCCGCCCAGATTGCGGTATTCGCCTACCACGCCGGACATGCTTGCCATGGACTGAGTGTAGACTTCCCGTGCAGAATCGAAAGATTCCTGATCGGAGGAGATCGCCATCAGAGTGACGGCGTATTTCAGACTGGTGGTGTTGCCGCGGATTTTCGCCATCATGGTGGCAATGTTCTTGGTGTGAACCTGAACCACAGAGGCAACTGCGGCAGTCCGACTGGTTTTATAAATCGAATAAGCGCAGACGCAAGCCATAAGCAGACAGATGATCACGGCAACAGCGGTATAGCGCATTCTAAGTTTTACTGAATTCAAGAAGCCCATAGCCTACCTCTACAATAAGACGTATTTGCGATTTTAGAACGCGGCAGACAAAATTGCCTTGATCAGTGTTGAAAAATCAAAAATTTACCCATCGCTTTCTCCGGGGATCGTTACTATTCACACCCCCGGGGACAGCCTCCCCGGATGGGCATAGCACCATCCAATACACCTCACACGCAACAACCCTGTCTACTACCCTAAAATACCCAAAAAATGTGATACAAGGATCAAATTTGAAAAATAATTTGT
>JAFURY010000165.1 GCA_017480795.1 Succinivibrionaceae bacterium | reverse complement strand
ATCGAAAAAATTTTTTCTGACGAAAAAATTTTTTCGATGACCCCGATCCCCAAATTTTATGTTCCTCTTTCGACCTAGAGGTTAAAATTTGTGCAATTTAGCATTTTTGAATTTTCCGTTTTTACACCGGGCTCATACATGATCTTTCTCGATCTTGATATGCGCGATGGAAAGCCACAGCAGCAGGCGGAAAAGCTGGTGGCCAGGAACATCCACTGCTTCGAGGGCGGGATTTTCGCCGACCGGAGCTTCAGCGAAACCTTCATCTGCGCAATCGTGTTCCGGGACAACTCCTGCGCGGTGCAAATAAAAAAGCTCAATGTCAGCAACTAGAGGTTACCCCAATGCTACGATATTTTAGAAAGAAACTTCCCGATCTGATGATGGCCCTGGCCATGACGGCAGCCGGCTCCGTCAACGCCGAGGACACAGCGATCCAGGGAAATGACTGCCAGATCATCACTGACAACTTCACCCTGGAAAGAAGGAGTCCAACTGCCTCCAGGGGATCCAAAGAGCTCCTGGGCAGTTTGGGCGCCTATGACGTGATCCGGGGAACCAGGGCGGCCGATCACATTGCCTTTGTCCGCAAGAACGACGGCCGCAGTTACATCATCCAGAACCGGATCATTGTCAAATGCTCCCGCCGGACCTCCTGCGCCCTGCCTGATGAGCTCAATGCGGTGAAGCTGACCAGCCGCCTGTATGAGGTGCAGGTGCCTGACTACGCCACATGGAGGATCAGGATGGCTGAATTGAAGAAAATCCCCGGTGTCATCAAGGTCTCGGGAACCTATTCCCACGGTCTGAAGCCGGTTCAGAGGTAAAGAGAGGAAGAAAAATGCGCAAGATCAGAACCGCAGCATTGCTTACAGCCCTGGCTGTCTCGTCCCTGACCGCCTGCGGCGGTCATTCCCGCCACGGCGGTAGCATCAGCGACTCCGACGAGGATGCGAGCTTCAGCATTGAAGGCGGCGACATCTTCACCGGCAAGCCATACACCGTGACCCTGGGCGGAGACAAAGAACTCGCCAGCAGCGTGGGAACCGTGACCAAAATCAATCCCGTGACCCAGGAAAAAGCCGGGAAAAACCAATGGTTCTTTGTGGTACCCTCCGAGTTCTTCACCGGTTATGACAGAACCTACGAGGAACTGAAAACGTTGAGCGTCACCTTCAGTGCCCGGGCCTCGGATGGGACCGTCACCGAATACCGGCAGGATCTCGCAGCCGGGGATCCCCTGCTACCCGATCAATGGCACCTGTACAACGCAGGTCAGAACCCCTTCAGCGTCGCCCAGGATCCCCTGAAGATGGTCGACATCAATGTAATACCTGCCTGGCACACCATTCTTGAGGAGCAGAAGACCCAGGCCGACGGCACGGGTGTCTATGTGGCGATCTTTGACGACCCTGTGGATCTGAACCACGAGGATATCAGGGATCAGATCCACGATCCTGGAATTGATGGCGGCAAAAATTACATCAACACCGGACTGCCCCTGGAATATCTGCAGGAAGACAGCAGCTATGCCCACGGAACCGCGGTGGCAGGCATTGTGGCCGCCTCCGGCGCCAACGGTCTGGGCGGCAGGGGCATAGCCTTCAACGCAAGGCTGACATCCTTCGACAACGGCGATCTCAATGAATCTGCAGTTCTGGGCTATATGCTCAGGATGGACAAACTCCACCTGGTGAACGCCAGCTGGGGGCTTGATCTCATGACCTACTCCAACCCCGCCGTGGCTGATCTGTACGAGGCCCTTTATGAGTCCGGCATTGCCGTGATCCATGCCAACGGCAATGAATTTTACCGGAATTATGACCCTGACAATCCCTACATCCGGAAAGAATGCGGCCGGTTGAATGTGGAATGCGAATTCAAGCAGACCAACGATATAGCGCGGGCCCCCTTTGTCATCCATGTGGGAGCCATGAACTCCCTGGGAGTCAGATCCTCCTACAGCTCCACCGGAACCAACATATGGGTCATGGGCTTCGGTGGCGAATTCGGCTACTACGAAGGAGACAGTTACTCCAGCGCGAACCTTGTTACCACCCTGACCAGCACTACCGAAGACTGGGAAGACTGGGACGAGGACACGCCATGGAGATCCGAGAGCAACGCATTCTACACCGCCATGATGAACGGCACCTCCTCAGCCTCCCCTACTGTCACCGGCGCCGCGGCACTCGCATACCAGGCCAAACCGGACATGACAGTCTCCCAGCTGCGCTATCTGCTGGCCACCACTGCAAGAAATGATGAGGACATGCCGACCATGGCGCTGACGCCGAACTTCACCGAATCCGATTACGTCTACAATGAGCGGATCGTCTACGATCACGGCTGGCAGGTGAACGGCGCGGGCCTGAGGTTCTCAAACCAGTACGGCTTCGGCCTGGTGGATGCCGGCGCCCTGGTGGCCGGCGCCCTGAAGTGCGACGAGGATCCGGTATGTCACAGCATGGCCGAACTGCCGGAGGTGTTTATATCCACCAATCAATCTCCCTGCGCCTTTTCCGACGAGACGGAAATGAATGTGAAATGCGTCTTCAGCGGCTTCAGGGACGAGGAGGAAGGCGAGGAAACCTTGGTTAATTCCACGCTGACCATAGACGCCGTCACCTACGATATGGCCGGGCTCCGTTATCTGCCAGAGGGAGGCGCGTCATACTGCGCCAGCATCACCTCGGATGACACCGCGGTCCAGACGTCAGCGATGTACAGCGCCAACAGCCGGCTGCAGATCACCGCGGCATCCCAGGCGGGCAAGCTCGACGCATTGATCAAGCCGGTCTACGCCAATTGGGACATCAATGCCAGCCAGTTTGCCGTAGGCATGGATGATCTGAAGGAAATGGTGGAAAGCGTCGAAGGCGGCATTGAGTTTGCGCCTCTGGAGATCTCCACCTCCGCCTTCTATCTGGAACATGTCACCGAGGATCCGGACAACCGCTTCAGCCTAAGTTTCAAAAGCGTCTGCAAGCTGGATCTTGACAGTCTCAACCAGCACATGAAGATAAAGATCTACGGCAGGCGGTAAGGTTCATGGCCTGTCAGACCTGCGGCGCGCCGAGCCGGATGAGCCCCCTGACATGCCGTAGAGCGCAAACCCGATCTTAGGCAAACAGCTTTTCACTTCCGGAAAAAACAACGGAAGCAGTGCCACGGATAAAGGAAAAACAAACCACAGGATCAGGCGGTACCTGCAAACAGAAGCAGGCAACGACAAATTCTACAGGTGAAGCATGCTGGAAGAAGGACTCTACGAACAGCTGATCAACCGTCTGCTGCAGAAGGAAATCAGCGATGACACGAAAATCGTCGGCAAACGGAATTTAAGCGAGGAAAGCGCCGACCGAAGCCTTTCAAGATATATCGCCCAGGTGGCCGAGCTGGGGCTTAACTCCTGCGACGACATGAAATCCAGAATAGCCCTGGCCAACCAGCTCATTGACATCATCAGGTCCAGAACCGGACAGGACTTTCTGCTGGATTATATCATCCCGCCGGAAAATGACGACGGGACGAAGGACAGCGTGGTGGAGGAGCTGCTTTCGGTACAGGAGCGATGCAACAGCGCCCAGGCGGTGGCTGGCGGCAAAGCAGGCATCGCCCGCCCGCTGTCGTCCCTTGCCGAATCCAGCCTGTTCACCGGCTCCGACAAAGAGCCCATGATGTTTTCCGAACCATGCCCCCGAAGTTAAGGAATTACCTTTCGCACCACCCCTTTCCTCTCCATTAGACAGCGACCATCAAGCCAATGCTGCATGAATATGCTTCAGGATGAGGCCGTAACTTTTCTGTGCCGCCTTATCCCTCTTGGAT
>JAFURY010000014.1 GCA_017480795.1 Succinivibrionaceae bacterium | reverse complement strand
GATGATACAGCAGCGTCGCGCCTTCGGAGTAGTTGAGTCTGTTTTCATCGGACGTGACTTTGATGGATTCCGACAGGGCATAGATTTCGATATAGCCTGCCGAAGACGGATTGTCCGGGTCGGAGTCGACGTCAATGCTGCTGATAATGCTGTCCATATCCTGCTGGTTTACAAGACCCATGTAGCCGGCAAACTTGTCGAAATCAATGTCGTTGCCGGAGACTGTCTGCAGAGGCGGTATTTTCTTATAGTCGAGACTGATCAGTTTTTTTATGAAATTCAGACATAAGGCAGGATTGTAGACGGTGAATTCGCCCTCTTCTGCAAATCTGTATCCGTTATACCGTTTTTTCATTTCCCCTCTGAGGGTATCCAGCGAAAAACCGCATTTGTCGAAATCCAACGTGTCCTTCAGAAGGTTGGCCACGTCATCGTCAGTGAAGCCGGCCATCTCGTTGAATTCCGGATATTCATATACTCTGTCGAATACGAATGATGAAAGGGAGGTGTCAAGAGTTATGGGAAGAACGCCTGCAATGAAAATCCGGTCTATAATGTTCAGTTGCTGACAGGATCTGAGGACCTGGTAGAACATTGATATGTCTCCACCTTTGCGGGCCAGTTCCGCAAAGGTGTTCACGTCTCTGCTGAGAATGTCGTTCGTGAAATTGTCGTATTCGTCGATGAGCACCATTATTTTGTTCTGAAAGGCTTGCAGTCTAGTCAGAAAGCTTGTAATGATGGCGGTGCTGTCGGAAAACAGCTTTTCATCTTTGTAGTATTTAGCAATGCAGTCTTCCAGAGATGCTTCTTCCTGTTCTTTCATTCTCTGTATATCCCGCGGGATAAGGTCGGGATAACGCAGATAGAAATTTCTGATACCAACGATTATTTTGTAGGAAAAGGCGTTCAGAGTATTCTCAAGGCCGTTTTTTGTGCCTATGCCGGAGAAATCGAACGACACCACATAGTAACCGCTCTTTTTTTCGGTAGGATGGGAGGCGATGTATTTGCCTTTGAATATTCTCGTGCTTTCCTCCTTCAGGGCCTCGTCATAGTAGTATTTCAGCATTTCAATAAACATGGTTTTGCCGAAACGGCGCGGTCTTAAGAACAGAGAAACTCTCGATTTGCTTTTCTCGTAAGTCTCTATGGATTTTGTTTTGTCAACAAAGGCGTAGCCCTCGTCGATAATGACCGGAAGCATGGTCTGCGAAGTCGGAATATTTTTTATCATTAGTTTCCTCTGTTTTTTCCATAAACACTTTCATGAGAAATCGTTTTCGTACAGTTGCCGGAGCAGAGGGTAAGATCTGGATGTGGACGATTCTTGAGGTGCCTTAATTTAGTTTGTTCAACAAGAGTTTATTAAGTCTGCCAAGCAAACTTGATTATCGCTGGTCGTTTGAGTCTGTTCTATGCTTGTTTGGAACGAAAGAAAGAGTCGTAACATTATTCACACTCTTGAATTTTAGGATGATGTAGGCATAATCCTCGTTAGGATCCAGTCTTTCGACATCAACAGATTCAATCAGATTGTTGGATATCCAGATTGATGGCTCGTATATATTCACGTCAAAAACGCATTTGACCGTTAAGTCTTTCCTGGTGGTTGCGCTGCTTATGTAGTTCACAACTGTCTTGATATCAAGCAGAGTTTTTTCTTCCCAATTCCTGGTTAGTAGCAGAACAGCCTGTGCTCAGCCTTGTTCCATTTTGAGGTTCCGGGGGCATGTGGTAAAAATGCTGTTTTTTGTGTATTTCCTCAGCTAGCATAGCGAACTGATATTTCCACAATCTCGACTTCCAACCGCTGCTTTCGCCACTGTCTAAAACAATCATGATCCTGTTGGCGTCTTTGAAATTCTCGCTACCGATGTGCAACCACCATCTGCGAATACTTTCGACGACATACGATCCGGTATCATGGTCGATTCCAAAATTTGCAAATCCCGTGTTGTCATTGGCGACGTAGAGGCCATAAGGTGCAATCTTACATAAATCAGTTATCGGAAATTCTGTTCTGGAACCTTGCTGCCGTCTTTTTCTTTTCGGCGTTCAGCTCCGTTGTTCTTAGAATTTCCTATGAGTTCTTTCTTCTTCGTGTCAGCAGATATTGCGGGAGCACCCTGCCGAAAGCATTCTTCAATCGCCAGATTGATCCTTTTGAACATCTCGTCGCCGGAGGTATTGCTTTTTTCTGCCTGCTTGCGCTTTTGATTTGCCTGCCTGCTGCAACCGAGTTCGTCAAGTATTCGTCCTGCAAGATCCTTGCTCGCCTTGAACCCGCGTTTTTGAAGTTCTTCAGATATGTCTCTCAAGGACAGGCTTGTTCAAAGAAATATCTTTTCGCACGAACCGCAATTGCCGCTTACGATATCCTCAACCGTTTCGGTTATTTCCGGATGCAGTGATGTTGCCTTCTTCCGGCCCGCACCGGGTCGTCTGATCCTGTCTGAGAATGTGTCATAGTCGTTTGCCTTGACCATGGCTCTTCCGGCAGAAACTGTTTTGGCATCTAGACCGAAAGCGGACGCTACAATTTTGTCGCCACCGTAACCGAACGCTTTTGATATGCATCCGCTGACCAGTCTTATTTGTTTTTCATTCAGAATTTTTGCAGACAGTTCGCCTACGTCGCGAATGATCCTGCTGATTTTTTCCTATGCTTCGAACATCGCCCACACCTATGCGCCTTACAAAGGAAGTGTATCACGGCGGGCATGGAAATCTATATTGATAATTACATCTTGTTTTGCGACGTCTTAAAGTTTCGTATCCTCTTCAGCGCTTTGGACAAATAACTCACGCGCCCTTTGGCGCGCAGTCTGTCATCAGAATTCCCGGTTGAGTTTTTTCCACAGTTTCAAAGCGTGCTCTCTGATCTTGGGATGGCTTTTTTTCATGGCATCGTCCATTTTGTAATCACCGCCAATGAATGAGCCTCTTGAATCGGTAACGGGAACTGTCATTGAGCCGCGCATTGCGTGCTTCTTTTTCCCTTCATACATGATGATTTTCATATCAGAAGGGCTGACGTCGCCACGGCATGAAAGTTTGTACGGCATCCATATTTCAGCCAGTCCGTTGTTGTTCAGATCGGTAACTGAAACGGGAGCCAGCAGATCAAGCTCAGGGTAGACTATGCAGTCGTTTACGAAGTCGCGAACCTTCCAGATCACATTCCCGTCAGAATCGAACCGCTGTATCATCATGCTCTTTGACACCAGAATATTGTCGTACTCATCCGGTCTTGGTGTTTCGGTGATGACGGCGGTGACTTCTCCCTTTCCAAGTTCGTCTTCAACCGGCAGGCTTGTGGAGAAGGCTTCGCGGGATGAGAAATCGGCAGCGAACGTAAGTTCCGCTGCCATGAGAATTGTCCACGCCACCAGGTTTTGAACAAAAAATGCTTTTACGGTTCGGCTCATAGTGTTAGTCCTCTTTACTGCTTTGGTGATTCTTTGCATGGTCTGTCTGCCTTGCTTTGAACTCTGTTTTGTCCTGCTGACGGTTTGGTCATGCTGTTGCTGTCTGAGGTTCTGTTCTGCGCACTGGCAACCGATACGTCGTTGGCCTGCTTTGGCGCGTAGCGGTAATAATTATCCTTGTAACTATTGTTCCAGAAGTCGGCAACGGCTTTTCTGTCGGCATGCTGAAGTTTCCGTATTTCCTCTCCCAGATTTTCGCGTCGTTTTCTGAAACGTTCCTTTATTTCGTCAAAACTGCGGAAGCAGTAAAACAGGCCGGATAGCGAGAAATCGTCTTCCGCGACTTCTTCAAAGGTATTGAACAGATTTTTTTCAAATGAAGCGACATTTTGCGATTTTTCCAGATTCCTCAACAAGCGGAGTTCAAATTGCATCGGTGTGGAAATATAACCGAAGCATCCGTCGGTCGCCGAAAAAATAAAGAACGGACCTTTCGGACGTAAATGATGGTTGTTGAGCCTGAAATCCGAACTCAGCGTGATGATATTGTTCATCCTGCCGTCATCGGAAATATTGTCCAGGGCGTTGCTAGAGTCGATATCATCGGTTGTCAGCTGGTGCAAACCGTCATCGTCCAGAAGGTAGCATCTTGAATCGCCTGCCCAGTACAGTTCGATGTCTATTTCGCCTGACTGCGCCGGACGACATACTGCAATGGCGCAGGTGGATGGAAATTCCTTTGAAAGTTTGCTTTTCAGTTTGCTTTTCTGCTGGTCGTCGAAGGCTTCTTTGACTGTTTGTAGGTGGGCCTTGATGTGTGTTTTTAGTAGTGCCTGACGGTTGCCAGGAAAGTTATCAGAGCATATCTGCTCAAACCAATGTTTTGTCGCAGTTGAAACAAATCTTGATGAGAGGTATGCTCCTGTTTTCATGTTCGCAGAGTGGTATTTCTTTGCTCCCGATCCTCCGAGACCGTCGAATACGCCTATCAGCGAAGCCTTGTCATTGATAACTCTGATCATGGCGTCTTCGCCGTTGTTCTCGATTTTTTCCTTGTATACAGAAACGTACTGACTAACCTTGGAAATGTTGTTTTCTGTCATGTCGCACCTTTGGTTTACTGTCGATACTTCCTGGAGAAGGAGGTGTCGGTGTGTTTTGCGTTGTGTTCATGGTCCGATTTTATATCCTGTTTGAGGCCGGAAAATTGCTGAGACAAGTTGTTTTGGGTTTTTATATTTGGTTGTGCATTTCTTTTGTAGGACCTTCCTCCTGAACAGGCTAACTCTCTGATTTTTCATTTTCATTGTTTGTATCATTTTCAGAAAGTTTCTTTGAGTCAGATTGTGTTGGCGTATCACCGGACGCATTGGAAGTCTGTGATTCCGGCGCTAGGTTATCAACTGACTGGTCAGCAGGATTTTCTGCTGATGATGGGACTTGTTTGTCTGGATTGTCTTGAGAAACTGGCTGTTGAGTATAGTCAGTCTCTTCTTTTGTTTCTGGTGTATGGACTGCTTCGGGAATTCCTTGCTCACCTTCAGAAACACTGGATGGAATGTCACTTTTAACTTCAGTTTTTTTAGATTCCTGTTGAAGTGATTTCAAATTCCCTGTTTTGAGCGACTCTACGTCAATCACTGCGTGAAAACCTGCTTGAGAATTGCTCTTTGCCAAAGAATTTGATTTTTCGCTAGATGTTTCAGATTTTTCCTCTGCTAGTCCGGTTTTGCTGGATAGTGAGGGTTGAGATTGTGGTTTTTCTTCTTTCTTTATTGGTGAGATTGCAAGTGCAGCATTGTTTTTTGGTGTATCACTTGTAGCTTTAAAGTTCTTTGGAGCAGGTTTTGGTTTTTCTGTTTCGGTAGAAAGCATGAAATCATTTTGCACCGAATCGTTTGCGACTTTTTCAGGATTGGAACTGGAATTTTGAACGGAAGTCTCCTGCCAAATCACAAAAACTGCAAGCGTGACAATTGCCAGAATCAAGACTGATGGGATAATGATTTTTAATCTGTTGACGTTCACGCTTTGGGGAGATGTTTTGTTTTGTTTTTTAATGCCTGCGTTGACGTTTTTGCTGAAATTAGCCTCCCCTGCTTCAGACAAAATTTTTGATAGAGCGAGATCTTTGTCGTTTGAGTCGGCGGCATCGTTTTCATTGGTTGTTCGGGCGATGCCTTCATTCGTGGGTTTGGCATCGCTGACTGTTTTTGTATTGGGAAGAATCTCTGACGAAGCTCGCCCGGTGTCGTTTATTGATGTTTGCGCAGTCTGTTTAGATTTCAAAAGAGCGGCATAGACTGCTTTTATATCCTCTGGAATGGCGGTGCATTCCGACAGGTTATTAGGCTTTTTACACCCTGGATTGTCGCATTGCGAACCTGTGATTTCTTTGCCGCATTCTCTGCAAAACATATGATCCTCCTGATACGGCTACCTGGATTTTTTGCACACGATGCAGACGCTGTGATCGCTGTCGTTCATGGTGTCGCAGTAGTTGCATATCCATAATCCGCGGGATTCGGCGAACAGCCGGTCCAGGCTTTTTCTGCTGCCGGAACCGGCTGACTTCAGCAGTTTTTCATTCATCCGCTTTGAATGTTCCATGTCGCCGAAGTATTCCGATATTTTTGCAATCTGTGCGTTAATGACACTTAGATATTTTTCTTCCGAGGCGAACACCGAACTGTCGAATCCGGCAGTTCGCTCAGACGTGTAGGACTTGGCATCATAGGCGGTGGCGGCACTGTCCGTCGAAATTCTGATCTTGGACAATTTAGAGGACGGGATCGAGGTTTTGAGTCTTGAGGAAGTCGATCCTGCCGGACTTGCGGAGGATGTCGGTTTTTCGGACGAGAAATCGTAGGTCGGTTTGGTGGCCGAGTATTCGTAGGTTCGACCATTCTTGTCCGTTTGAGGAAATTCCCTTGCGGGTTTCTGCCAGTAATCGGAGTCTGCCTGCTTTGAATTCTGGAGCTCGAAAGCGCTGTCAGACGGCTTTTTCAGGTCGTTGCCGTCGCTGAGAATCTCTTTTGCGTAGAAGCAGATGTAGACGAAGTTTATCAGAAAGTGAACTGCCAGAATCCATAGCGCCGGGGTGTCGATATAAGCGATTCTTATGTCTGAAGCATCCGAGAAGCCCTTAAGCTTGTATACCACGTAAAAGAACAGGACGAGCTGAAAGATCGAGAACGCTCCGAACAGTTCGCCGAGCTTCCTGCCGCTTGAGAATTTCTGGAAAAAAACAAAAATATTGTAAAAATGCGCAAGGAGTGATGCGAAGACAAGAGCTCCCGCCAGAAATTCAGGCAGGTCCAACGCAACCTGGATTATATCCTTGAGATTTAAATCATTCATTTGAGGTGTTTTTCATTCAGCAAAGCCGATCTGCGAGGAAGAACGGCAAATTTTCATCAGCGGAATCTGCGGCTTGGTTTAAAAGATGGCAGCCGTTTAAGTCGGGCGTATCGCGAAAAACTCTAGTCAAAGTCGTCAGGGCGGAAGAATGTGTCGACATCGTCTTTCCCCCAGACGTTGCCTGAACCTTCAGCTTTTGCCTTTTCCGGCTTCTTTCTCGCTTTTTTGCCGCTCATATGTATTTTCAGTTTCGAGGATCTGCCTGTTCCCGGCGCCTTGGCGGTATCGTCTGCAGCGGCTTCTTCGCTAGAACTTTCATCGGCAGGCGGCACGCCCCTGGCCGCACCTTCCGTTTCACGGCGGGCGCGTTCTTTCGCATCTGCGGAACTTTCGCCGCCATAGGCTGCGCCAGATGACCTCATATCATCCGAAGGCAGATCTACCGAGGACAGAAGCAGCAGCGCGTCCGTCGCGCTGAGTCGGGATTCGGGCTCTTTGGTGAGCATCCGGTTGATGATGTCGGATATTTCCGGAGGTATGCTGCGATCGATTAGGATCGGCGCGTCGTTCAGGACAGCCTCGCAAACGAAGTTGTACTTGTCGTCGATCTGCGGTCTTGCTCCGGTCCAGTATTCATGAAACAGAATGCCCAGAGAGAACATGTCGATTTTGGCGGAAAGTCTGTCGGTCTGACTTCTGATGTAAAGGAGACTTTCTGGCGCGAAATACAACTGATCGCCGCCGAATTCTTCCGGATCCGGCTTCTGGCTGACAAGAAATCCCAGATCGAAATCGATGATTTTCGGACAGCAGTACCCGGAGCAGGTGTCGATGACCAGAATGTTTTCCGGCTTTACGTCCGCGTGGACGATTCCCGCCGTGTGAATCGCCGAAAAACTGTAGAGAATCGATCTAAGCAGGACGAGTTTGGCGTCGCTGCTGAGGTTGCTTATCTGCCTGACATCCAGGGGGACTCCGGCGACCTTGTCGGATACCGCGTAGTACGCCTCGTCCTTCCGGAAGAACTCATGAACCGCCATTATGTTGCCGGTGCGGCAGGTGGCCAGAACGTCGTAAAGCGCCTTTTTGTTTTCATAGAAGTCATCGCACTTCTTCTTTTTTTTCTGAAAGAGCGCCTCGCTTCTGATTTTCTTTCGGTCGGGATATTTGAACTTGATGAATTTCTTGATGAAGAAATCATGCTTCAAGTTTCTGGCAAACGCCCACTGACAGAAGCCCGCATTTTCGGTGGAGAACGCTCCGTCCAGGATATATCCGTTTATGTCCATGAGCTAGGCGATGCTGTTTACGATCTGAGACAGAATTTCCCGGTAGTCAAGTTCCTCAAGGCCGGCGCCGGCGGTGGACTGATAATGGATAACGTTGTCCCAGGTGTCGGAAATGGTGTTCCAGTAGTCGGCGTCAGGGGCGAAAATCAGCAGTCGCTTGGCGTTGTCGTCCATTACGCCGCCTGAATCAAGTCCGCCATCCCACATTTCCGTCAGTTCGTCGAAGGTCTCAACCATTCTCTTGGGGTAGTGCTTCGAGCTGCGGCTGAAGCCGATGGGATGAGTGGAGGCGTCGGACCATACCACAATCAGGTGTCTGCGCTTGTCGCCGTCTCTGGTCCAGTTTGATTTCATGGCGTAGGCCAGAGCCTCAAGTCCGTCCTCGGGCTCGTCTCCGCCTCCCACCGGATGCAGAGAATTGATCACGTTCTTGAATCTTTTGCTGTCCGTTTCCAGATCGAAGAAATCCGTCACCAGCATGGCGTTTTCGCCGTCGGCGACATAATCGCGGAAGGCCACAATTTTTGCTCTCAGTTGGCTGATGTTTTTTCCTTTCTGGCCCATTTCGCTGCTGAGATCCTTGTAGAAGGACAGCGCCTTTTCTTTTACCAGATCCAGTATCGGCGCCATGCTTCCGGTTGCGTCAATGCAGAACACGATGTCGACGTTGTATCTGAACAGCTGATTGCTTCCCATTTCAATACGCTCCTTGAAATTGTGTGATGGTTTTCGCGCAGCCGTGCGGGACGGAAATACGGCCCAAACTCTCGTCCTTAGGCCTTGCGGCATGTTTTTTATGACTGGATGATCAGCGCGGAGGTCGGTCCGACTCTTACGCAGTTCTTTTTGTCCAGCTCCGCAATGCTCATAATTCTGACATTGTCCATCATGAGGGAGCCTCTGACGTTGTATCTGCCTTTCTTTGGCGTCGCCTCGTTCTCGTCGAAGGAGGCCAGGGTCTGCTGAATTCTCAGGGAGTCCACGTTGCTGGAGAGATCGGCGGTGGTGACGGTGTTGCCGGCGTTGATGATCACAATGGTTTTGTTCCGGGCAAAGCAGCGCTCGTAGATCAGCAGACTGCCGCAGGCATGGGTGACGGTCATGCTGCCCTGGGTGATCACCCGGTTTTCATGTCTGAATTTGGCCAGCGTCGCCAGAAGCTTTTTGTAGCCGTCCCTGGCGCTGTTCCAGTCCATAGGCTTGCGGGCCATGACATCCTTTTCGCCGGTGAGACCTATTTCATCGCCGTAGTACACGCATGGAACGCCGATCCAGGTGTACATCATGGTAAAGGCTATGCGGATAAGCTGAGGGTTGCCGTTAAGAACGGTGGCGATGCGGGAACTGTCGTGATTGCCCACCAGATTGAACAGACTGCAGAGCCGGTCGTGAGGAATGCCGCAGTGATAGCGCTCCACAAATGCTTTGAAATCTTCGGCGGCATACCTGATCTTTTCTCCGGTGATGAGATCTCTTCCCGAGAGAAACTGAATCATCGGTTTGTAGAATCCGAAGAGGTTGATGGTGGAATCGCCCTGCTGGTTGGGATTGCACAGCCACGGTTTGGCATCGTAATTGTGCTCGCAGAGGAGATAGCATTCCGGATTCACCTTTTTTGCTTCGACATTGATTTCGTGTATGTAGACCATATTGCCGTTGGCCGAGCCGTGACCGCCCAGCATATGGGCCGATCCCAGCCGGATGCCGTCTGCGGAAAACGGCGGCTTGAGGTAATGCTTGATGACGCTGTCGTCGTCCCGGTACATCATGTTCTGGACCTTGCGGCAGGAGTAATCAAGTTTTATGAGCTCCTTGTCGTAGTGCCAGTGCACGGACTCGTCCTTGCGGAAGGTGAAAAAGTGGCGGTACGGCGAATCCCTGTGATGGCACGCGCCGGTGCCGGTGAGATCGTCCCGATCGAAGTACGGGTGATCGTCCCCTACGTGGTTGACCGGCAGATCAAGAATGATTTTCATTCCTCTCCGGTGCGCCTCCTCAATCAGAGCTACCAGATCCTCCTCGGTTCCAATCTCGGTCTCCACGCTGTAGTAGTCCCGGCACTTGTATCCGTGAACTCTGGCCGAGGATGTCACCGGATTTAGATAGATGCCGGTGATGCCCAGACTCTGAAGGTAGTCGAATTTGCCGGTTATGCCCTTGAGATCGCCGTGAAACCGCTGATCTCTCAGATTTTCCATGGTGGGTTCGAACTGGGTCGAAAAGACGTCGTCGGCTATTTTCGAGGATGCGAAACGGTCCGGCATGATCTGATAGAACATCTGATCCCGCATCCACAGAGAGCTGGATTCGTGCAGGTTTACTGTAAAACGGTCCTGGCACAGCGGCTCGTAGCTGCTGGTGCCGTTGGCGCTGAACCAGCGGCAGTCGCCGGACGGGAGAAAAACCCGGAAGGCGTAGCTCTGCTGGTTGTAGCTGGGGTCAAGCTGCGCTTCTCCGCTGTATACCGAAAAACCGTCCTCGGCAAGGAGCTGCTTCATGTCCGCAACCGCCGGCTCGTTGTTGGGAAAGCACCACAGCTGGATTCTGGAAGGAAGCTCGCCCTCCTGGCCGGTCACCGCAAGACGAACGGTGATGGAGTTGTTTTTGTAAATCAGAAACGGCGGGCAGGAGGTGTGGAGGAACGAGATCATGGTTTTGCCTTCGGATATTTTTCTCTGGTCAGGAAGCGATAAAAACGGCGCTTGCAAAAGTCTTGTCAATTATTGAGCCAAAAGTCTCAGGTGACAAATGTTTTAGGCGATCCGATGAAAAGTTTTAGATAGGTGTCATAGATGCCGGCTTTGATGTCCGTCAGCAGGCCTTGCCACAGGATTGAAGCAAGCCCCTCCTGAACGTTGCGGAGGAGGAGTCTGCCCGGCGCAGGTCATGTCCCAGAAGGCGGGAGCCGGGCCGGGCGTTTGCTGAAGCGATTAGGCGAGACTATGCCGCACCGTCCATGAGCTCCTCCAGCACCTCAAGCAGCAGACCGTAGATTTTTTCCACCGACGGAACCGATACCCGCTCGCCCGTGGTGTGGGCTCCGATGATGTTCGGACCGATGGAGATGATGTCCATATCCGGATATTTGCCTTTGAGAATTCCGCATTCCACGCCGGCGTGCAGCACCGCCACCCGTGGCTTGGCGAAGCAGTTTTCGGCATAAACCTTTTCGTATATCTTCAGCAGAGGGGAATAGGAGGACGGCTTCCAGCACGGGTAGTCGCCGCTGAAGTTCAAATCAAGCCCGTACTCTCCGGCGTGGGTCTTCATGATCTCCTTGATGGGATCGGTGGTCACCAGAGATCTCATCAGAGCGGTGGCGACGATTCTGCCGCTTTCGGTTCTCACCAGCCCCAGATTCGAGGAGGATTGCACAGTGTCGGGAAATTCGTCGTTCATGGAGAACACGCCGTCGGGAAGAGATGCGAACGCGCCGACTATTCTTCGGGACTGCTCATGATCTGCCGAAGGGGATGGTTTCACCTGCTCCCACCTGAGGTCAATGCCCGGATCAGTTTCCCTGAATTCGGACGCCAGCTCCCCGGCGATGGATGAAAGAGCTGCGGCGGCCGACCTGATGTCCTCATCCCTTCCGGCAAGCACCATAGCGGCAGATGTCGGAATTGCGTTGCGAAAGGTTCCTCCGTCGAAGGATGTCAGTTCAAGTGGAATCTTTTCCATCAGCCTGCGCGCGGCCCTGGCCAGAGTCACGATGGCATTTGCCCGGCCGCAGTGGATCTCGATGCCCGAATGGCCGCCGGTAAGTCCGGAAATTTCGATTTTCAGCGCCGACGGCTTCAGCTCTCCTGCGCACTCAAGAACGCATGAAAACTCGGCGTCGGAGCCTCCGGCTGCGCCTGCGGTTACGGTATCGTCGGCTTCCGAGTCGATGTTGATCATCATTTTCGAGCCCAGCATGCCTCCCGGAAAGCCGGAAATGCCTGCCATGGAGGTTTCCTCGCCGACGGTGAACAGCGCCTCCAGAGGACCGTGCCGGATCTCGTCATCGGTCATGATGGCAAGAGCCAGCGCGATGCCGATGCCGTCATCGGCGCCCAGAGTGGTGCCGTCGGCGGTGACGAAAGGTTCGCCGTCGATTTCCTGAATCGAAAGATCCAGGGGATCCGAGGAAAAGTCGTGCCGGCAGGTCTCGTCCCTGACGGCCACCATGTCCATGTGGGCCTGGAAGGCCAGGGGAGGAACATTCTGACAGCCCTCGGAACTTTTGGCTATGACCAAAACATTGCCGGTTTCGTCAATGCGGCTGGCGCAGCCGTGGCTTGATGCGTAGGACGCGATCCAGCTGGCCACCGCCGCCTCGTTGCCGGAAGCTCTTGGAATTGATGACAGCTCCTGGAATATGTCCCAGACCAGCGCCGATGGCAGTTCCTTCAGTCGATCCATTTTTTGATCCTCCCTTAAAAGCGATTTCAGGCCGGAGCGGGCGCTGAAATGCTGACAGATGTTGACGACAGACTGCATTCATTATAGCAGATGGGACCCGAAGACTGCAGGCGGCCGCGCCGCGAGGCACGCAGGTCAGTCTGATGCCGGTTTGGTTTTGTCCTGCGCCGCTTCCTGCGTTTCCCGGGCAAGATCGTTTCCGGAAAAATGGCGGTTGATCCTCAGCAGATAGGCCACGGCGAGAATGTAAAGGGAGACGCTGAGAGCTATGCACAGGCCGGTGAAGCCGTGCGGGCCCCACATGAAGCCGGTGAAGCACAGCATCAGCGCCACCGGCGCGGCGAAGAACCAGTAGGTTATCACCGCCATCACGGTGATGATCTTGGTGTCAAGCAGTCCCCTGAGCACTCCGATGCCGATGGTCTGGCAGTAGTCGCTGAGCTGATATACCGAAACGCAGATGAATGCGTCGGCCAGAAGTTCCAGAACCTGCGGATCGTCGGTGTAGATCTGCGCGATGTTTCGGCGGAACACAAAGGACAGGATTCCGATGACTAGCGCCATGGCAAGGCCTGCCAGCAGACTGGTGCTGACAGTCAGCCGTGTGGTGGCCGGATCCCTGGCTCCCGTGGTGTAGCCGACTCTGATGGCGGCGGCATGGGACAGGCTCATGGGAAGCATGTAAAGCACGGTCATGTAGTTGAAGAAGATCTGATTGGCGGCGATGGCCTTGGTGCCCATGACGGTCACCACAAAGGCGAAAAAGGAGAAAATCCCGATTTCAAACAGCATCGCCAGCCCCAGGGGATAACTGAGTCTGAAATAGTTTCCGATGGTTTTCCAGTCAGGCTTGGGAGGCGAACTGAAAATGCGGCAGGAGCGGATATAGCGCAGGCGGTTTACCATGAGCAGCTGAAAAACCAGCATGAGGAACTGCACGATGACGGTGGCCGCGGCGCAGCCCGCGCCGCCCATGGCAGGCATTCCCAGCCTGCCGTAGATGAACACGTAGTTCAGGCCGACATTGAACAGCAGTCCCGTCATGCAGCAGAACATGGTGATGACGGTGTTGCTCAGACCGTCGGTGAGCGCCCGCACGGAATTGAACGCGAACATGAAGGGAATTCCGGCGGTGATGATGGCAAGATACCGCTCGGCGATTTCCTGAACCCGGGGCTCAAGATCAAGCAGGGAGAACAGGGCGGTGGATCCGAAGTTGAGAAGGCATGCTATTGTCGTCGCTATGGCTGCGGAGTACAGCAGCTGATAGAAATGAAAACTGATCTTTTTGGGTTCGCAGGCTCCGTGATCGGCCGCTATCACCGGCGTCACCGCCATCATGAGCGCCGACAGGGGTATCACCACCAGGATGTAAATCGAGGTGGCCAGGGAAAGACCCGCCAGATCGGCGGAGCTGACCTTGCCCGCCATGACGGTGTCGGTGAAGGCCATGCCGGTGGTGGCAAGACTGCCAAGGAGAATCGGAGAAGCCAGCTTCAGCAGTCTGAAAGCTTCTGCGGCATTGAATTTCAGTTGCATTGCTTTGCTTTGGAATTTGAGAAGGCGGAGACGGCTTTTCGATCCTGAAGCCGGCTTGCGGCGCGTTCTGCCGGTAAACTCGTTATTTATTTCGTCGGGCAACTATAGCACAGATCGGATGCCGATTGAATATCCGCGTCAGGATTGCCGGATCCGCCGTCAGAGGGAGTCATGGTAGGTTTTTGAGTCGGTGTAGTTTCTCTTGAGCTCGTCCATGGCCGCCGCGAACTGCCTTTCGTTAAGACCGAATGCGCCGCTGATGTCGTCCAGCAGCACCGACTCCGCGAACTCCAGTTTTCCGTCATAAAACAGCGCGGCCGCCGCGACGTAGAACAGGGCGGGCGCCATGGCAGCGTCCACCAGCGCTGCCGTATCCGTCTTCTCGATCATGCTTCTGAGTTCCTGGAGGCTCATTTGCGCTCCCTCCTCCATGAACTTTTGCGCCAGCTGCGCCTCCTGATCGTGCAGACTGAAATAGCCCATCAGCTCGTCGTTGTAGCCCTGGCGCAGAATGGCGTCGTCAATGCCGACCCGGGCGGCATGGCCAGCCAGCCTCAGCGCGTATTCCAGCAGAGGCCGATTCGAGGAGACGGAACCCAGCAGGGTCAGATTTATCAGGATCGGCCTTCCTCCGGCGTCGGGCATGTCGGACTGACTGTAGGCGTAGCGTCTTTGGGTGTCCTCGGTCGGCTGCTCTTCGTTCTGCCGCATCAGATCAATCGCCCGCATGTGACTTGCGGTCAGGCGCCGCAAAAGAGGCTCGGCGGTAAGGTGCAGCAGACTCAGCGCGGACAGGACCACGTAGAAATAGACGGTAAGAGCCGACTTGTCGGTCTGGAGTGCGAATGCCGGGATCAGAATCGGAAATATCAGTCCGATGCAGAGAAAGCGACAGTTGATGTTTCCGGTGAGAATCAGTCTTACGTTGTAGGCGATCAGCAAAGTGGAGCACGCCTGGGCAAGGGAAAGCAACGGCGTTTTCGCCGCCAGGGCTATGATGGCAAGGGCGAACAAGGAGATGATGCCGCCGAATATCAGTATGGGAACGTACATTCCGAAATCGTCGGAATATCCGATGCCTATCGTTCTGCTTTCGTTTTCGTCGTCCATGGTTTCTTGTTCCTTGCTTCCTCTGGCGTCATGCGCGCTTTTGCCGGATCCGGCTAAAGTCCCCGGGCTTTTCTGATCAGGTCCCAGGCCTCGTTGATTTCCTGGGTGATCTTCTGGTATTCGGCTCTGGCGGCCTCGCCCAGCTTGAGGGAGGCTGCGCGGTCAGGATGGTATCTTGAGATCATCCGGCGATACTGCATCTTGAGTTCTTCCGCTCCGGCCGTGGCCGGGATCTGAAGAATGTGATAGGCGTTTATGAGATCCTGACGGGTTATGCCGTCCTCCTGGCTCGCTTCCTGCCTGCGGTCCGCATGCAGGTCGTCGTATTTTCTTTCGGAGACGGATTTCCAGACGCCGGCAGTTTCGTCCAGATAAAGCCCGTGCTCCTCGGCCAGAACTATGACGATGGCCGATGCGGTGTCATGATCAAGACCGCAGGCATCGGCCAGCTGCAGAAACAGATCGGATTCCCGCCTGGTGATGTTCTCGTCGTAGAACAGCGCCGATGCGGCGATGTAGAAGAAGGTGCCGGCGGCATCCGCCGGAACGCGGGCGTCTGACATCTCAAGGCGCACTTGGGGGACGCTCATTGCGGCGCCTGCGCTGATTTCAGTCAGGACTCTGTCCCGGGCGTCTCCGTAAATCCTCAGGTTCTCCAGCAGCTCGTCCATGAAAATAATCTTCAGACTGCGATCCGAACTGCTGGCGGCAAGAACGCTGCCGGCAAGATGCAGAAAAGCGACGGCGGCATCGTTGCCGGTCGCCACCACGGAGGAGGCGGTGGCGTAATTCCGGTACGTCGAGACTTCGGGACGGACCCGCCCGTGGCTGAAAGTGCTGCGCTCCCTGTTTTCAGGCCGGGCTGTCCTGGCGCTCTGCGGCCGGAAGCCGTCATGCCGTTCTGCGCCCAGCACATCGGGCCGATGTGCGAACATTCTCAGTCGGCTCAGGACCATTACCAGCTGCGCCAGCGTCAGGTGAAGGACAATCTGGCTGCCCAGCGCCGCATAGAAAAAGATTTCAAGATTCTCGCTGCGGTTTCTGAGGATGAAATCAAAGATCACAAAGTAGGCTATGGTCAGAACAAAGCCCAGGGCGCCTGCGGCGTATCTGGTCGCCGGAGCCGGGAAACGCTGGAAAACCAGCCGCGCCGCAAGGAGCAGAAAGACGGCGGACGAAAGGATTGAATGGGGCAGAAGGTCGGGCGCGACCTTTCCCGTGACCTTTATCGGCACCACGACGGCCAGCGCTATCGCCTCTATCCCGAAGAAGAGCATGGCCGGCGCGTATCTGCGAAGGGTGACTGCGACGATATCCTCTCCCTCGGTATCGCCTGCGGCGCCCGGGCGGTATCTTGCGGCGGACGTGCCGCATTGTTGTCTGTTCTGTTCAGTCATTGATTTAGTCCGTGACATTTAGTGATTTGCATCACGTCTATCTACAATAAAATTCCTTCGTTTCTGTATAAGTTTCAACTTCTTATAGGAAACGCCGTTTGATAAAACATTGCCTTTGATGTCTTTAACCAGGAAATAGCCCGATGTTCTTCTTCCGTATACGAACCCTATTCTGTTATCCAGCATGACCTTGTCGAAAAGACGGAAGCCATACAGAACCGGAGGAGCCTGGTTCGGCAGTTTTATCCCGCCTTTGGGGATTTTCATCTTGTGCATCTGTCTGTTGTGGCACCGGGTCTTCTTCATGAGCCAGACGTCCGCAGGCCTGGCCTTCGGATTCCCGGATATGCACCTGGCATCCGTGTTGTGGTCCTTCTCAAGCCCGTTTTCGATTCTTGCGTGTTTGGTTATGTAGCCGTAGGTATAGCGCACTTCCTCATTTTCGTAGGTGTCGCGGAGCTTTCTGTATATCCAGCCTCGGGTCAGGTGTTACTATTCACACCCCATGGATGGGTGTCAAATGCAACGTCCCCACCCATGACGGCAGCGTGACAGGAGCGGAAAACTGAGCCGTAGCATCCGCCCCTCCTACCCTGCTGAAGGAGGTGACGAAGAGTAACGATGTTG
>JAFURY010000089.1 GCA_017480795.1 Succinivibrionaceae bacterium | reverse complement strand
ATTCCTACGCGCCCGCTTTCACCATCATTTAATCCCTTTTATCCGCGCCGTTAGGCGCGGTGTAGCGCCAAAATAAGGCGCTCTGACAGCTTTTCAAGAAGGAGGTAAAGGTTTTGTCCGTCCGCAAAGGAGACCGCTCAGAGGGCAATTTACAAGTGCTGAATCTCATTCGCATCGTCAGCGCCCACACCCTGCAAAAGTGCAGGAGTGAGAAGGTGTTTCCCAAGTCCTCCCGTTGGATCATGGCGAAGCCCATCATGGATGAGTGCCTGGGTGCGCTCACCTGTGTACGCCGTGCCAATGCGGTATATGTGGGAGATGATGCAGATGCCTGGCGGTATCGCCGGAATCAGCAAGTGCAAGCTCATTCCCATCTGGACGCGCTTCTTTCCCTGATAGACCTGGCCTTTACCTCCTTCAACATCGATCCTGATGCCGTGCAATACTGGACAAAGATCACGGTGGAGGCCGATGAAAAGCTAAAAGCGTGGATGAAGTCCGATAAGGAGCGATACGGACATCTGACAACAGGGTAATAACTGTTCCATCCGTAGGTACGGCGGCTAACCAGTGGTTGCGTACTCCCAACCCGTCCAATGCCAACAATGTACGAATCGTCAATTCGGATGGGTCTTTGAACAATAACAATGCCAACAATTCCAATTCCTACGCGCCCGATTGTGAGAAAGCCAGTTTGCGGTAGCCTCAGGGCCAAGCCAGTGCGCTCACACAAGGAGTTATTATCCTGCCTCTATTCTGATGAATTGGAGGGAACAGTGCGGGTGATGCAAGCATCCTTCGGGATGGTCGAGCTATCGGACACCCGTGACCCGCTTTGATATGAGCGATAACCCATACTTTGATGATGCCATATCGTTTGGCAATCTGTATCACGCTTTGAAAAGATGCTGCCGGAACGTGCGCTGGAAAGACAGCGTAGTGGGCTATGAAGCCAACGGTCTCAAGAATACGCTCAAGCTCCGTCAGGATTTGCTCTCAGGCAGATACAAAATCAGTCCCTATCAGCATTTCACGATCTATGAGCCGAAGGTGCGAAGCATCGTTGCCACCCGTATCCGGGACAGGCAATTTCAAAAGGCTCTTTGCGATAACGGTCTCTACGCTGACCTGGTGGAGCATTTGATTCATGATGACGGTGCTTGCCAGAAGGATCGGGGAACAGATTTCACCCTGGATCGCATGACCGCTCATCTTCGCCGTTATTACCATGAAAACGGCGCTGAGGGCTGGGTGCTGAAATGCGATGTAAAGAAATTCTTTCCCTCCATCCGGCATGATGTGGCGAAAGCCGCTGTCAGAAAGCGGGTGAAGGATGAGAAAGCCTGTGAAGCTGTTTGCACGGTAATCGATTCCTTTGGTGGAGATGTGGGCATCGGCCTGGGGAGCCAGATCAGTCAGTTGGTGGCCCTGAGCGTATTGGATGATCTGGATCACTTCATCAAGGAAAGGCTCCATGTAAAGCACTATCTCAGGTACATGGATGATTTCATCCTTATTCATCCCAACCGGGCGTTTCTCCAGGAATGCTTGCAGCTCATCCTCCTCCGTGTGGGAGCCATTGATCTCAAGCTGAACGAAAAGACAACGCTCTATCCGCTCCGGCAAGGCGTGATGCTGATGAAATGGCGTTTTCGGATCATGCCATCCGGGAAAATACTCCGTACCATGTCTACGGAAAAGCTCGGAAAACAACGCAGGAAAATGAAAAAGCTGATGGGGAAAGAGGTCATCGGAGAGTTGGAAAACGGTACTACCCGTGAGAGCTTCATTTCATGGAGGGCGAATGCCAAGCGAGGAGATACCTTCTTCCAACGGCAACGAATGGATCATTATTACTACCAACTGAAAGGAGAAATGAATGATGGAAAACAGAACTGTTGAAATGCGGCTGGCCCGTATGGAGGCTGTCACCGCCCAGCTCAGGGCAGAGATGGATGATGTCGTGCAGAACGCCTACAATCAGGCCGTGGAGGATCACGACGAGCAAAGGGCCGCTGAACTGGCCCGGATGATCCGTAATCGGATGCTGGAGCAGTCCGATAAGGAGTTCTCCCTGGATCGTCTGCTCCCCGAAGCTCCTTCCGGCGCTTCTTTCACAGCATGGCTTTCCTGGCTCCGTGATCTTGCCGCTGTAGTGAGCAATAATTGGGCCGTATACCGTAAGGCCCTGCGTGACCTGACCGATCAGGAGGGTTTCCCCTTCAACATCGTGTGGCCCGTCCCGCCCGATAAAGAGTAAGGAGGTACACGCCTATGACGGTATATAACTGGCTTACTCTGCTGGGCGTACCCGCCCTTCTCGCTGTCATTGTGAAACTCATCTATAACTCCATCAAAGGCGTGAAAATGGGTGTACAAGCCCTGCTCCGCGCCCAGATGATCGATGATTTCAATCGGTACAGTGAGAAGGGCTATGCTCCCATCTACGCACGGGAGAATTTTGAAAACTGCTACCAGCAGTATCACCGCCTTGGAGCCAATGGCGTGATGGATGATTTGCGGAATAAGTTTATGGCGCTCCCCACACGGGGGTGATACCCATGATGCTGACCGTGATCCTGATTCTCCTGATCGTGCAGGGTGAGCCAGTCCCTTGGTGGATTCCCGTCATAACGGCGGCGCTTACCCTTCTCCTTCACGGTCTCATCTTTCTTGGCATCCGCTGGACACATCATTGTAAAGGAGGGATATTCATGATTAACTGGAAAGTTCGCATCAAAAACAAGCAGTTCTGGCTGGCGTTGATTCCCGCCATCCTGCTGCTGATCCAGGTTACGCTTTCCATCTTTGGCGTGACCTTCGATTTCGGGGAGATCGGCAATAAGCTGGCTGCGTTGGTCAATGCCGTTTTCGCCGTGCTGACCATCCTGGGCATCGTCACCGATCCTACCACCGATGGCGTAGGTGACAGCCAGCGGGCGCTGACCTATCAGGCTCCCTACAAGGATTTTGAGGAAGAGGATTAAAACGGACTGGAGGCCGCTCTCCTTCGGGGGAGCGGTCTTTGCGTAAGGAGGTTTGCGGCATGAAATACAATGAAAAGAATCCCCCGCTTGTCTGTATGCAGACCCAAAGCAAGTGCTACAAGGGTACGCGCAAAATGGAGATCAAAGGCGTTTTGTGGCATGATACCGGGGCCAATAACGCCTACATCAAGCGCTATGTCCAGCCCAGCGACAATGCCCCGGATCGGGAAGAAATGCTCCGCATCCTGGGCAAGAATCAGTATAACAATGACTGGAATCATACTGACCGTGAGGCCGGGATGAATTGCTGGGTTGGCAAATTGGCCGATGGTACGGTGGCTACCGTCCAGACAATGCCCTGGGATTATCGGCCTTGGGGATGCGGCTCCGGCAAAAAGGGGAGCTGCAATAACGGCTGGATTCAATTTGAAATCTGTGAGGATGGCAAAAACAATGCGGAATATCTGGAGGCCGCATATCGGGAGGCGTGTGAGATCACGGCCTATCTGTGCCTGATGTACGGTATTGATCCGTATGGGACTGCCGATTGCGGCGGTGTGACCGTGCCTACCATCCTGTGCCATCAGGACAGCTACAAATTGGGCCTGGGGAGTAATCACAGTGACATCTACGATTGGTTTCCCAAATTCGGCAAGAGCATGGAAACCGTGCGGGATGATGTGGCGGCGCTGATCCGGGCAGAGGCCGCGCTGCCGGAAGAGGAGCCTGAGAAAGCGGAAACCGATGAAGAAAAAATCTGGTCTTTCCTGCTGGATCACATCGGCAATGCCTACGGCGCTGCTGGCATGATGGGCAATCTCTACGCTGAAAGCGCTCTGCGCTCCATCAATCTCCAGAACACCTACGAAAAATCTCTGGGCATGACGGATCAGGAATATACGGCCCAGGTGGACAGCGGCGGCTACGGCAATTTTGCCGATGATCGTGCCGGATACGGGCTGGCTCAGTGGACTTATCCTTCCCGGAAAGCGGCGCTCTTGGCTTATGCTCAGGAGCAAGGCAAATCCATCGGGGATATGGATATGCAGCTCAATTTCCTCTGGAAAGAATTGCAGTCCTATTCCTCCGTGCTGGCTGTTCTTCAATCCGCTCAGTCTGTCCGGGAGGCTTCGGATGCTGTTTTGCTCAAATATGAAAAACCTGCGGATCAGAGCGAAACCGCTCAGGAGCGCCGTGCAGGGTACGGCCAGACCTTCTATGATCGGTATGCCTCTCAGAGCCATTCTGAGGCCCCTGAGAGCGCTCCTGATTCTACCCTTACAACGGGTCTTCAGGATGGCTCCAAAGGCTCTGATGTAGCCACAATGCAGTCTATGTTGATTTCCTGCGGTTATGCTCTTCCCAGGTATGGAGCGGATGGGAATTTCGGCGCGGAAACCCTCTCTGCCGTGAAGCAGTTTCAGCAGAATCACGGTTTGACCGTGGATGGCATCGTGGGCAAGAAAACCTATGCGGCCCTGCTGGATGCCTATTCCCAGATCATCGCCTCCTCTGATCCTGAGCGGGTTTACACCGTTACGATCTCCGGCCTGTCCAAAGTTGAAGCAGAGAAAATCATCAATATCTACGGCGGCGAATTGTCCGTTGGCTGATCCAAAGCGCAGAAATGAATCGTACTGCGCTTTTCCTATGCACAAAAATAGAGATGACCTTTACGCCATCTCTATTCTGACCGTGAATCCGAACAGATACTTTGTGATAAAGGTGTTCGGATGAGGTCGTAATGGTGGAGATTGGAGCGCAAAATCCGAACACTCCAACGTGTAAACAAAGCTGTCAGGCATTGTATAACAATAGAATGTAAAGGTGCGTGATCCATCGGGATTGTCGAATACTTCAACCCTTCGCACCAGGGCATCAATGACCCTGCGGCGGTATTCCGGATCAGAGACATCACCGTGTCGGAAGGAATCCAGCCAGAACATGATTTCGCTCTTCTTTATGATAGGCTTGGATTGCTCTTCTGATGCGATATTATAGATCAGAGTTTCTTTCTCTTCCTCCAGGGCGGCAAGCCGCTCCTTGGTGGTGGCGGTGATGATTCCCTGCTCAATGGCATAGAGCATATTCTTGAGGCCCTTTTCCACTTCTTTCAATCTTTCCTTATAAGAATCCAGCAGGGAATGATCTGCGGCTTCTTTTTCAAATAGTTCCACCACACGGGAAGAAACCAGATCGATCATTTCATCGGTAAGGGCGCGAGATACCACTTGATGAACGACAACAGATTCGATCAAGTCTTTCTTTTCCACCCTCTTATCACAGGAATGATCTCTTTTCCGGCCAGCGCATTTATAGTAATAGTGCATTGTACCGCTCTTAGATGTGCCGGATTCACCGATCATAGGCTGTCCACAATGACCGCAGAAGAGCTTTGTAGTCAGCAGATAGTCCTCTTTGGCTTTGGAATGGCCCTTTGAGCGTGTGACGATCTCCAGGCGGGATTGTACCCGTTCAAACAGTTCATCGCTTATGATGCGCGGTACACCATTCGGAACGGTATTTCCCATCGCGCTGTATTCTCCAATGTATCTCCTGTTTTTAAGGATCACCCTGAGAGAATTTTTATTGAAAGCCGCTCCACGGGAGGATTTTACACCCATGCCATTGAGTGTGTCGCAGATTTCCTTGGTGGTGTGTCCGTCCGCATACAGTTCATAGATCATTTGCACCAGTTTGGCCCCAACTGGCTCAATTTCATATCTGTGATCTTTCCCGATGCGATACCCAAGAGGGGTTGTACCACCGATGACCTTGCACTCCAGAGAGTTTTCCACCAGGCCGCGCCGGATGGATCGAGCCAGGTTTTCAGAGTAATACTCTGCAAGCCCCTCCATGACCGCCTCCATCAAGATGGATTCCGGGGTATCATTGAGAGGGGATGTAGCGTAAAACACCTTTACTCCGTTCTTTTTCAGACGGGATTTATAGATGGCGCTATCCTCTCTATTCCGGGCAAAACGATCAACCGCATAACATAAGACAGCTTCAAAATTCTTCTTGGAGCTGTCTTTTATCATGCGCTGAAATTCCGGCCTTGCATCGGTTTTCCCGGTCAAGGCGCGATCCGCATAGATTTCCACGATGGTCATACCGTGCTGCTTTGCAAACTGTGTGCATACACGCACTTGACCATCGATGGATTCATCCCGCTGATTGTGGGAGGAGAATCTGGCATAGATAACGGCTTTCATGATTTCAGAATCCTCTTTAGTTCTTGATATTCCCGAATGTCAACGATCAATTCCCGCCTCATCTCAGCCAATCTTTTGAGCGCTATCCCCTCTCTGGACTTCCCGATCATACTGATATACCATCGCCATAAATTCATGTTTCTGCTTTCTGTCCAGTTTACGGAACAGATCAAGAATATCCTGCTCATCATCGCTTGTCGCTTCGGCAAAAGGTTTTTCCTCTTCTGCAAAGAAATCGGATTTACTGACTTTCAGTAATTCTGCAAGTTGGCCTATGATCTCTTCTTTGGGCAGAGAGCCGTTGTGCCAATAGGTTACTTTTGAGGGGGAAAGTCCCAGCTTTTTGACGCAAGCGCTGGGTGATGTCTTTCTTAAAGCGCAGATTCGCTCAAAATTCTCCCAGAATGTCATCAACTTTCACCTCTCAAAAATTTTTCAAAAATCAGTAAATTAGGGGTTGACATTACTGATTTTCAGTAATATAATAACAACAAGAACAAGGCCGGGGCGGTTGACACTCCGACAGAGTTCGATGAACGGAACGGCAATTCCGTAAATCGGTGTTATGCAATAACAATAATAACATCGAACTCTGCATTTGTCAACCCCTCCTTCCTGTTCTAATAAGCAGAAAGGAGTTTTTGGCGTGACAAGCCCCATTCGGGAACGGCTGCAAAGCTGTGGCAAAACCCAAGTGTGGCTCATTCACAAGCTGGCAGAGAAAGGCGTTAGCGTTTCTCCCTCCGATATGTCTTACATCTTGTCAGGAGTTCTGAACACTCCCAAGGCACAGAAGGTCATCGAACTGTGCGGCGAGATTCTGGACGAAACGGAGGAAAAGGATCATGAACACACAGCAAGCTGTGGATGAGCTGGCAAGAGGAATCTTGAGAATCCTTCCGGGGATTCAGTCCTGGCTCAAGGAGCATCAGGACGAGTATCAGAAATGGCTCAAACTTCACCCATCCATTGTAGAGGAGGCGTAACAATGGTTTATCCCGATGGTCGTTATCATCCTGTTCATCGCCATCAGGCACAGGACATGAAGAAAAAGAAGCTCAGCAAGATGGAGAAAATCCTTCGCACTCTCCCTGCCCCTGGCGCGGATCAGACCTTTGACTATTGCCCTCAGTGCAATAGGTATCAACATCTGCGTTTTCGCAAGCTCTTCCTTGGCAACATTGAAGTCTCTACTTCCTGCTGCGGGAGGGTGTTGGGGTATCTGGATTTCCCTCAGGGAATGACAAGGAAGGATCGCAAAATCTATGTTGCTTGGCTCAATCATTGAGGTAGTGACATGGGAGATACCCTGATAACCAAAGATGGGAAACGGCATCTGATCTGCCGTGACACCCATTTTGAAGAACTGCTCCGGGATTACCTGGGCGATGATGCTGCCAGGTGGTATCGGGAGAGAATCGGGCGAATTGACAGCGCCCTGGATGCAATCGAATGGATGCGGGGAATGGATGACTTTGATCTTCCCCGTGATGACCTGATTGAAATTGCCCTGACGGTGAAAGACATACCGGGCTGGGATGGATGAGAGGAGAAACCCCATGAAAGCGTACAAAGGTTTCACGAAGGATATGAAATGCCGGGATTTCCAATATGAGGTTGGAAAGACCTATGAAGAGCCTGAGGCCGAACTGTGCCGTAAAGGTTTCCATGCCTGTGAAGCGCCCATTGACTGTCTGCGTTATTACGATCCTGCTCACAGTGTCTATCATGAGGTTGAGCTGGATGCCACCGAAGAGCGTGAAGAGGGCGATACCAAGCGTGTAGGCAAGAAGATTAAGATCGGCGCTCAGTTGGATATTCCCCATCTGTGTAAGGTGCAATTCGAGTACGTTAAGTCTCATTGCACCAATGAGAACAATGCCGATCCCGGTAAACCCGCTACCGCTGGCTATCGCGGGGCGGCTACCGCTGGCAACTACGGGGCGGCTACCGCTGGCAACTACGGGGCGGCTACCGCTGGCGAATCCGGGGCGGCTACCGCTGGCGAATCCGGGGCGGCTACCGCTGGCTATCGCGGGGCGGCTACCGCTGGCGAATCCGGGGCGGCTACCGCTGGCTATCGCGGGGCGGCTACCGCTGGCAACTACGGGGCGGCTACCGCTGGCAACTACGGGGCGGCTACCGCTGGCGAATCCGGGGCGGCTACCGCTGGCTATCGCGGGGCGGCTACCGCTGGCAACTACGGGGCGGCTACCGCTGGCAACTACGGGGCGGCTACCTCAAGAGGGCGCTCTGCCGTTGGTGAGAATGGCATCGCCTGTGCGCGTGGAAACCATGTCCGGGTGAAGGGCGGCATGGGTGCTGTGCTGGTGATCGCTGAGGAGAATGAGAGCGATTATGACATTGCTCACTGGAATGCCTTTGTAATCGATGGCAAGCAGTATAAGGCCGATACTTGGTACACCTTCAAGGATGGAGAGCTGGTGGAGGTTTCTGATGAAGATGAGCAATAAAGCGATGGGCAACAGCTTTGAACGGCAGCTCTGCGATTTGCTTTCCAAACATGGTTTCTGGGCGCATTGCATGACCCAGAATGCCTCCGGTCAGCCAGCGGACATCATCACCGCCAAGCGTTGTTATCACACGCTGATTGATTGCAAGGTGGTATCCGGGGAGCGTTTCCCGTTCAGCCGTGCGGAGGATAACCAGCGCTCCGCAATGGACAGCTTCTATTCCCGTACTGGATTCCCCTGCTGGTTTGCTCTGCTCCTGCCGGATGGAGACATCCGCTTTCTCTCTCATCTCAGCCTTAAATGGCTGGAGGATGGAAAAAACATGCGCTCTCTCTCTTTGGCCCAGATGGACAGCGCCACCAAGTCCTTTGAGGACTGGCTGGAAATCGTAAAGGATGAGATCACATGAAGGTCGTGATCGGCAGCAATATCCAGATCACCGCGCCCAGCCGGGAATTGATGAAATACTGCAATGACCATCTGATCCTCATCAATCCTGAGTATGTGAAAAAGATGCGTATGGGCTTCTGGGTTGGAAAAACCCCTCAGACCATCGCGCTCTTTGAAAAGCGTGGAGATACGCTGGTGATGCCCTTCGGAACACTTCGGGCCATCTGGCCCATGATTAAATCGGCATCGCCGGAAACGGCCTTTGCAGACCCTCAGAGCGTTTCTTTCGGCGGTGTTCCCGTGGGTCTCTATGACTATCAGGAGGCCGCGCTGGAGGCTCTGTACCGCGCCAAATACGGCATCCTGCAAAGTGCTGCCGGGAGCGGCAAGACCCAGATGGGAATTGCGCTGGTAAAGCGGTTTGAGCGCCCTGCTTTGTGGATCACCCACACGGCTGATCTGCTCAATCAAAGCAAGGAACGGGCTGAATTGTATGTCAATCCCGCGCTGATCGGCACGATCACGGAGGGCAAGGTGAATATCGGCAAGGGAATCACCTTCGCCACCGTGCAGACCCTCAGCAAATTGGATTTACAGCAATACCGCGATCTGTGGGATGTGGTGATCGTGGATGAATGTCATCATGTTTCCGGCAGTCCTACCACCATCACACAATTCTACAAGGTGCTTGGCAATCTGGCAGCGCGGCATAAGTATGGGCTGTCAGCTACGGTACATCGGGCAGACGGTCTCATCGCCGCCACTCATGCCATGCTGGGTGAGGTTGTATGGACTGTGCCAGATGAAGCGGTGGCAGACAAGATCATGAAGGTGGGTATCCGGCCAACGGCCACGGGGATCGGCCCATCGGATGAGATGCTCAATCCAGACGGGACGCTGAACTTCACGAATCTGATTTCCTCTCTCAGCGGAAATGAGATGCGAAACGCATTCATCTCCTCCTGGATCGTGCATGAATCGGATCACTCCTGCCTGATCCTCTCTGACAGGATCGATCATCTGCAAAATCTGATGGACAGGCTCCCGGCCACCATGCGAAGCAAAGCGGCGCTGATAACGGGCCGCATGACCACCAAGAAGGGCAAAGAAGAGCGTAACGCCGCCATTGAGAAAATGCGGAAGGGCGAGCTGCAATACCTCTTCGCCACCTATTCACTGGCAAAGGAAGGGCTGGATATTCCAAGGCTTGAGCGGCTGTTCCTCACCACGCCCGTCAAGGATGAGGCCGTAGTGATCCAAAGCATTGGCCGCATCGCCCGGACATTCCCCGGTAAGGCCGATCCCATTGCCTATGATTTCGTGGATAACATCAATTTCTGCAAACGCGCTTATAAAGAGCGCACACGACATTACAAAAAGATCAATGCGTACCAGGCGTGACCTGGAAATGAAAGGAGATCATATCATGGCTACTTCTAAGAAAAATCCTGAAATCGTTGAAATCAAGCCCATCAAAAAGACCATCGTTCCCGTCCGCATCGTGGGTGATTCTCCCCTCATCATGCATTGCTGGGATGCCAAAGCCAAGCGGCAAATTCTGGAGAGCGAAGTGGGCATCAAACGCGCCAAGGGTGACAAAGAAAAGAAGAATCCCGTTGAGGATTTCGTCAGCTCCATGTATTGGCTCAATCCCATGCCCGATGAAATGACGGATGCCGCTGTGGATACCGCCCTGCAAACGGCAAAATTCGGTTTCCCGCTGTCCGGCTTCAAACAGGCAGCGATCAGCGCGGCCTATCGCATGGGCTGGGTGAAAGACAAGATGAGTTTGCGCGGCGCTTTCTTCATCGAGCCGAGCGCCGATGGCTATTATGCCGGGGATTTGCAGCTCAATGAAGCCCGTACCGCCATTCAGATCATTCCCAATGTGTATCACAGGGAGCCGATGATCGAGATCAAGAGCGACATGCCCATCATGCGGCAGGACATGGTGAAGGTGGGCATGGGATCGGCAGACATCCGCTATCGTGGTGAGTTTCGCAACTGGAGCGCAGAGTTCATGATTTCCTTCAACGAAAACGGCTCTTATTCTCTGGAGCATATCATCAATTTCATCAACGCTGGCGGCTATGTCTGCGGTGTGGGTGAATGGAGGCCGGAGCGGGATGGACAATTCGGAATGTTCCACCTCGATCCTATTGGATAATCCCGGCAGTTATGGTTGATCAAGATTGGTTCCGGTTAGGTCAGCTCCGATTCGGTAAGGCAGTCGAGGCGGGGTTAGGCAGAGTGAGTTCCGGCACGGCGCGGCGGGGTAATCATGGCCCATTACGGTACGGCAGCTATGGGATGGTTAGTTTCGTTTAGGCGCGTTTCGATCCGGCATGGTGCGATTCGGTATGGCAGTCGGGGCGAGGTATGACATGGCTCGTTTAGGTTACGCATGGAAGGTGTGGCTGTCAAGGTTTGGTGCGTCATTTCGGGTTATGGTGTTGCAAGATTCGGCATGGCAGTCGGGTTATGGCTTGGTCGAGTTTGGTTAGTCGGGGCGCGGCAAGGCAGTCACGGTGGGTTTCGGGTCGGCATGGCATTTCACGGTATGGCTTGGCAGTCATGTCAGGGTTAGGTCACGCATGGAAGGTGTGGCTTGGCAGTCATGTCAGGGTTAGGAAGGTTATTCCTGGCTGGGCAAGGGCTGATTTGTCATGGCGAGTGTGGTTAGGGTATGGCAGTCTGGGTAAGGAGTGGCGTGTTGAGGCGGGGCCGGGCTCGTTAAGGTAGAGTAAGGTTAGGCAGGGCAGGTAGGAATTAACCTACCAATGAAAGGAGACAGGAATCATGTATCGCTGGAAATACCATCTGCAAGTCGATCCCAATACGGTGGGGCGGGAGTTTGAGGCCATTGAAAAGGAATCCGGCCAGCTCACCCGCGCTTCCGTGGTGGATCGCGCAAGGCCCAAGGACGCTCCTCTTCATGCCCTCTTCCAATGGGATGACACCATTGCCGCCGAGGAATATCGCAAGGATCAGGCCGGAAAGCTCATTCAAAACCTGGTGATCGTTCAGCCCCGTGAGGAGCCGGAAAAGCCGCCGATCGTATACCGCGCTTTCGTCAACAGCAATGAAAACGTCCAGCAGGATGGCCGTTACATCAATCTGCATCGTGCCGTATCCAGCCCGGAAACCCTGAGCATCCTCCTGAGCAATGCCAAGCGGGAGCTGCGCTCCTTCCGGGAAAAGTACGATCTGCTGTCTGAGCTGGCTCCCATCATGAACGCCATTGACAGCTTCATGGGAGAAGATGCCGTATGAGTGAATTTGATCTGACCGCCTACCGGGATTTCATCTCCACCAAGGCCATCGTGCAGGAGAGCGCCGGGATCACGGTAGACAAGGAAATGCTGAATCCCATGCTGTACGATTTCCAGAAGGACATCGTGCGCTGGGCATTGGCAAAAGGAAAAGCGGCCATCTTCGCGGATTGCGGCCTTGGCAAAACGCCCATGCAGCTTGAATGGGCCAAGAAGGTGTGCGAAACCACGGGCGGCAATGTGCTGGTGCTGGCTCCTCTGGCGGTAGCGTCCCAGACCGTGCATGAAGGGCAGAAATTCGGTATCCCCGTCACCATCTGCGAAACCCAGGCCGATGTGAAACCCGGCATCAACATCACCAATTACGAAAAGCTCAGTCATTTCATTTCCAAGGAATTTTCCGGCATCGTGCTGGATGAAAGCTCCATCCTCAAATCCTTCACAGGAAAGATGAGAAACGAGATCATTGAGAACTTCCGGCACACGCCCTATCGCTTGGCTTGCACCGCTACGCCAGCGCCCAATGATTATATGGAGCTTGGCAATCACTCTGAATTTCTGGGTGTGATGACCCGTTCTGAAATGCTCAGTATGTTCTTTGTGCATGACGGTGGGCAGACCTCCAAATGGCGCTTGAAGGGTCATGCGGATGATCTGTTCTGGGAATGGCTCTGCTCCTGGGCGGTATATGTCAATTCTCCAGCAGATATTGGCTATTCCATCGGCGGCTTTGATCTGCCTCCGCTCAGGATGAATGAGATCATCGTGGATGCGGATGCCCCTGTGGTGGAAACGCTCACCCTCACCCAGCGCCGAAGGGCCAGAAAAGATACTCTCTCTCTGCGCTGTGAACAGGCTGCGGAGCTGGTGAATGCCTCAGACGATCAATGGCTGGTGTGGTGTGATCTGAACGATGAAAGCAAGGCGCTGTCCTCTCTCATTGAGGATGCCGTGGAGGTCAAGGGATCAGACAAGCAGAGCCATAAATCCGAAAGTATGCTGGATTTTTCCGATGGGGCCATCAAATGCTTGGTTACAAAGCCCTCTATCGCCGGATTCGGCATGAACTGGCAGAACTGCCACAATATGATCTTTGTCGGCCTGTCTGACAGTTATGAGCAGTTCTATCAGGCGGTGAGGCGGTGCTGGAGATTCGGCCAGACTGTTCCCGTGAACGTGTACATCGTCATCGCCGCCAAGGAGGGCGCTGTGCGGGAGAATATCGAGCGCAAACAGGCCGATTTCATCCACATGAAACAGGTTATGGCCGATTTCACCAAAGCCATCACTGCCAAGGAGCTGCGGAAAACATCCCGCATCACCACGCCCTATGAAGCCCTGATCCCCATGCAGTTACCACAATGGAAGGAGTTTGCATCATGAATGTGATGAATCAGACCGTGAAGGAGGGGTATTCCCTCTATCACGGGGATTCTGTGGAGGTACTGAAAGATATACCTTCTGACAGCATCCACTATACCCTGTTTTCCCCGCCTTTCGCTTCTCTCTATACCTATTCCAATTCGGATCGGGATATGGGCAACTGTAAAACCGATCAAGAATTTTTCACACAATTCGGCTACCTGGTGCGGGAACTGTACCGCATTACCATGCCGGGGCGCTTGCTCTCCTTCCATTGCATGAACATCCCCATGATGAAAAGCAGGGATGGAGCCATTGGCCTCAAGGATTTCCGGGGTGATCTGATCCGGGTGTTTGCCGAAGCTGGCTTTATCTATCATTCCGAAGTGGTGATCTGGAAAAATCCTGTGACCGAGATGCAGCGCACCAAGGCCCTGGGCCTGTTGCATAAGCAGATCAGGAAAGATAGCTCCATGAGCCGCCAGGGTATCCCGGATTATATCGTTACCATGCGAAAACCCGGCGAAAACCCTGAGCCGATCCCGCATGACCATCAGAATTTCCCGGTCAATATGTGGCAGAAATACGCCTCTCCCGTGTGGATGGATATTCGCCAGAGCAATACCCTCAATCGGAAAGCGGCAAGGGAGGAAAAGGATGAGAAGCACATCGCTCCCTTGCAGTTGGATGTGATTGATCGGTGCATCAAGCTCTGGACGAATCCGGGGGATATCGTGCTTGATCCCTTCCTGGGCATCGGCTCCACGGTGGTGGAGGCCATCCGGCTCCATCGGCGCGGTATCGGCGTTGAACTCAAGGGCAGCTATTACGATCAGGCCGTTCTTAACTGTGAACAGGCTGAGAAAGACGCTCCCTCCGTTATAGATTTCGATGTGGTGACGGATGACACCATCACCGAGGAAGAAACCGCAGAAACCCCGGCTCCCGCTGAGGATGCTCCTGCCCCTGCTCCGGCAGAAGAAACAGCGGTTTATAACATCCCAGCCGATGAAAGCAGCGCCAATTCTACCGCCGTTACCGATGGACAGAGCATGTCCACGGTCAGCGTCACCAATGAGGGCATCGATCTGGCCGTTGAAAAGAGCAAGGAAAGCTCTTGGCTGGATGATCTGCTGGGAGGTTTGTGATGAATGCCCTTGTAGCCTGTGAAGAGAGCCAGCGCGTCACAATGGCTCTCAGGGCACTGGGTGTAAACGCTTTCTCCTGCGATATTGATGTTCCATCAGGCGGTCATCCAGAATGCCACATCCAGCAGGATGTGATCCCGCTCATCAACGGCGATTGTTCCTTCACCACCAATGGGGGGGGGACATCATGAAATCGTTGGCCCGTGGGATTTGCTCATTGCCCATCCTCCATGCACCTACCTCACCACCGCTGGCGCTGTCCGGCTCCGGGTGAAGGGCAAAATCCAGCAGGAACGGTATCAGAAAGGCTTGGAGGCAAAAGCGTTTTTCATGGCGTTTTACAATGCCCGCTGCGCTCATATCTGTGTGGAAAACCCTACGCCCATCAAGCTCTATCAGCTCCCGCCCTATTCCCAGATCATTCAGCCCTGGCAATTCGGCCATGCCTACACCAAGCGCACTTGCCTATGGCTCCGGGGTCTCCCGCTGCTTACGCCTACCCAGATCATCACCGAGGGCATCCAGCCCTGGGTCAACGGTGGGAATAAGGACGCGCACGGGAACTATCGCCAATTCAAGGGCAGGAATGAGCGTGATCCAAAGAATCGCTCTAAAACCTTCCCAGGCATCGCTCAGGCGATGGCAGAGCAATGGGTCTCTTTCATCCGGCAGGAGCAGACAGAATGGCTCAATCAGTTACTCAAAGAAGGTGATAGAAAAACATGAGCTGGTTTACCTATGACTTTGAGGTATTCGCCCATGACTGGCTTGTGGTGATGAAAGAAAAAGCCTCCGGCCAATACACCGTGATCCACAATGACAATGACGCTCTGATCGCCATGCTCAATGAGCAGGACATCTACTGCGGCTTCAATTCCAAGCATTACGATCAGTTCATCATGAAGGGCGTGTATGCTGGCTTTTCGCCGGAAGAGTTGAAAAAGCTCAATGATTTCATCATCGTGGATCGCAAGCAGGGCTGGGATTATCCTCCGCTCAAAGGTGTGTACCTCCGTTTCAACAATGTGGACATCAAAGACGATACCCAAATGGGCCTGAGCCTCAAAGCCATCGAAGGGCATTTCGGCCTGAGCGTAGAGGAGAGTACGGTGAATTTCAACATTGACCGTCCTCTTACCGAAGCGGAATTGCAGGAAGTGATCCTCTATTGCAAACATGATGTGGATACCACGGAGCATTTGACTGATGTTCGCCGGGAGTATTTGAAAACAAAGGTCAATATCGGCGCGATGGTGGGCATTCCCGCCGCCCGTGCCATGAGCATGACCAATGCAAAATTGACCGCCGCTTTCCTGCAAGCCCAGCGCCCGGACAAGCCCTGGACGGATGAACGCCAATATCGCATCCCTGATAATCTGCTGCGGCAATACATCCCTCAGGAAGTGTTTGTATTCTTTTCCCGGATGTATGATCCCGCCCTCACCGATGAGGAGATTTTCAAGAGCGATATGGAAATCACCATTGGAGGATGTCCCGTAAAGCTGGCATACGGTGGCATTCATGGAGCCATGCCGCATTTCATGTGGAAGGATGGTGAACGATGCGAAGCAGACTTGACATCATCCATAGCAACATGATCCAACGGTGTACCAATCCCCGGAATGTGTTTTTCAATCGGTATGGCGGCAGAGGAATCACCGTCTGCAAGGATTGGAGAGACAGCAGAAACAGTTTCAAAGAATGGGCTTTGCAGAACGGATATGCCGATCATCTCACCCTGGATCGCATCGACAACAATGGCAACTATGAGCCTGATAATTGCAGATGGGTTTCTGTAAGCGCCAACTGTAATAATCGAAGCTCCTGCCATTATGTATCGGCCTTTGGGGAAACCCATTCGCTGCGGGAATGGAGTGAGATTTTGGGGATTTCATACAACACGCTGAAAAAGCGTTATGTCGATCATCGTGAAAGCGGAGAATATCTGCTCAGACCATCCAGAAGGGAGGCGGTAAAGGTATGAGAATCATCAGGAACTTTGATGTAGGCTCATACTACTGAATCCTCATCTCATGACCATCAACGGCTACACTTCCCGCAACATCCCCAATCCTCAGATCTTCGCGGATATGCTGGAGCGCCGTATGAAGGCCAAGCGGGAAGGGGATGAGGCCACCAATCTGGCGCTCAAGTTGATCGCCAATACCACCTACGGGGCTACGCTCAATCAATACAACGATCTCTATGATCCTCTGATGGCCCGTTCCGTATGCGTATCCGGCCAGCTTTACCTTCTGGAGCTTGCCGAGCATCTGTTCCGGGACATTCCCAATCTCAAGATCGTCCAGCTCAATACAGACGGTATCATGGTGGAATTTGAAGAATCGTATTATGCCGCCGTGCTTGCCATCACCGATGAATGGCAGAAACGTACCGGGTTTGAACTGGAAGAGGATAAGATCACCGCCATCTATCAGAAGGATGTCAACAATTACGTTGAGATCAAAGAGGGCGGCAAAGCAAAGGCCAAAGGCGGGTATCTGGTGCGCGGTATCCCCAAAGCAGGAGCCTTTAACATCAACAATAACGCCACCATTGTAGCCAAGGCGATTACGGAATACTTTGTCCATTCTACGCCTGTGGACGAGACCATCAATGAGTGTTCCGATATATCCGCTTTCCAGCTCATTGCCAAAGCTGGGAGCAACTACAAGGAGGCTTATCATCTGGTCGATGGTGAGAAGCGCCCTGTGCAAAAAGTGAATCGCGTCTATGCCACCACCGATGAACGCTATGGCAAGGTGTTCAAGGTGAAGGAGGACGATGATTCCGAAGCCAAGATCGGGAAAATGCCGGAGCATTGCTTGATCGACAATACCGCCATTGATTCTCCCGGTCATACCTCCATCGGCCAGATCGATAAGCGCTGGTATATCGCCCAGGCGCTTGACGGGATCAACAAATTCTTGGGTGTCGAACCCGAAAAACCGAAAAAAGAGAGGAAAAAGAAAATGGCTACCGCTAAGAATGAAGCCGCTGGAAAAAACGTGTATCAGAAGCTCCTGGATGCCCGTGTGCGTTTCCTGAGCGAGAACGTGAAAAAGACGGGCAAAAACATGAAACTGTCCTATAAGTATTTTGAGCTTGAGGACATCGTTCCTGTGGCTACGCCCATCTTTGAAGCCCTGCATCTGCTGGCGCTCACCAGCTTCACCAACGAGATGGCTACCCTGACCATCGTGGACTGTGATAACCCTTCTGATCGCATTGAGTTTTCCTCCCCCATGAAGGAGATCGAAGCAGCGGTATCTTCCCGCACGGGCGGCGAGATCACCAATGCCATCCAGCGCCTTGGCAGCGTGGAAACCTACCAGCGCCGCTATTTGTACATGATCGCCCTGGATGTGGTGGAAAGCGATGAAATGGAGGCCAATACGGGCATGGATACTCCTGCCGCTCCTCCTGCTCCCAAGCCGCCTGTGGCCCCGGAAAAGCGGGAAGAGATCAAGAAGGAACTGACCGATGTGCAGGGTGATGCTACGCCTGAACAGTTGGAGGCGCTGAAATCCGCTGTGATCCAGCTCCGCAAGCTCCCGGGCCAGGAGGAAACTTGTATCCAGATCGCCGTGAAAACTGAGGGCTTCAAGAAGATCAGCAAGGCTGACTGTGAAAAACTGGTGCAGGGCATCATGGCGAAGGTGAAGCAGCTCACCGCCGCCCAGCAGGAAGGAGCCGCCAATGAGTGATTGGAAATGGGTGGATCAGCACATCGAAGTGAAGCCGCCCAAGCGTCCGAAGAAGCTCACGGCCACCCGCTTCGCCGCCGTGCTGGGTCTCAATCCCTGGGCCTCTCCCTTTGAAACCTGGTGCGCTGTCACCCGTGTGTGGGAAAAGCCCTATGAGGATACCATCTACACCACCGCTGGCAAGGCCATCGAGCCGAAGCAAATCGCCTATATGCGCGAAAGCTACCTGATGGATAACCTCCGTACTCCTACGGACATCTATGGCCCGGATTACTTCAACAAAACCTACGGTGATTTCTTCCCCAGTGATAAAGTGCTGGGCGGCATGTGGGACAGTCTGCTGATGGATGAAAAGGGCAAACCCTCCACCGTGCTGGAGTTCAAAACCACCAAACGCGCTGAGGATTGGGCAGACGATATTCCTGAGTATTATGCCCTGCAAGCCGCGCTCTATGCCTTTCTGTTGGGCGTGGATGATGTCATCATGGTGGCATCCTTCCTGGATACCAAGGATTATGAACATCCTGATCTCTTCATCCCCTCTGTACAGAACACCATCACCCGCTCATTCAAGGTCAGCCAGCGGTATCCCCGCTTCGGTGATTTGGTGAAACGCGCCTTGGCCTGGTGGGAGCAGACCGTCAAAACGGGCATCAGCCCCGATTTTGACGAGAAGCGTGATGCGGAAATCCTCAAAGCCCTGCGCTCCTCTACTGTATCCCCGGATGAGGATGTGGCCGCGCTGGTGGCCGAAGCGGAAACGCTCAAGCGGCAGCTTGATGATAACAGCAAAACCATCAAGGCCACCCAGGATCGGCTCACCGCCATTACCGATAAGCTCAAGGAAATCGCCAAGGGGCAATTCAAGGACGGCGATACCGAAGTGCTGATCCCCGGCTCCCGTTATGTGTGGAAAATGACCCGTTCCATGTCTCAAAAGCTGGATGAAAAGAAGCTCAAAGAGGATGGTCTTTATCAGAAATACCTCAAGGCTCCCGAACCCAGCTACCGTATGACCGTCAGCGAAAAGAAGGAGGCTTAACGGCTCGTTGCGACCCGAAAGGGACGCATAAGAGCTATACAGCCTACAAACATGAAAGGAGTGAACATACCCAAGCGAAAGCGAAGGGTATGTGGTGAAATGATTATGGCCCGTATCCCGATGACTTCCGGCTTCACCGTGATCCCTGAGGGGGAATATGTATTCCGTATTTATGATGTGCAGTATGATGAGGAGTTTGGCAAGCTCACCGTCCGCATGGTGACTGCCGATGGCCTCAAGCATGATGAGCGTTTCTCCCTCAAAGACAGCAACGATCAGCCCAATGAAAAGGCGCTCAATGCTTTCTCCTTCCTGGCGAAAACCGCCCTCAATGATTTCTCCGTTACTGACATCGATCACACCGATCTGATCGGCCACTATCTCCGCGCTGAGGTTGTGCATACCGTCCAGCCCAATCGCAATGATCCTACCAAGAATGTCACCTTTGCCAATCTGGGCAACAAATCCCCTGCGGATGGCTTCGATACCACCCCTACGGCAGAAGCCATGCAGATGGGCAGCGCTCCTGCCGCTCAGAAGCCCGCTGCGGCCCCTGTGAGCGGCGCTGACATCGATCTGGATGCGTTGCTTGGGTAAATCTGAAAACGCTCTGGGAGGGCTTTCAGGCCCTTCCAGGGCATAAGGAGGAAAAGACCATGCTGAAATCTTATCAGGCGTTTCTCAATGGCAAAAAGTATATCGCTGAGATCACATCCCGCACGGAGGGCGAGGGGGTTTCCCTGGATGTATTCGCTCTGGATTGGAAGGGTACGCGCATCCGGGAATTTACCAAGCCCTTCAAGAATGAATTTGCGGCTGTCAGGGGCCTCAAGGCGCATTATCCGGCCGCAAAATGGCAGGAGATAAAATGATGCACCAAAGGCCGGATGAGGATGGGCGCTATCCGCTCTCCATGAAGGAATACACCGCCCTGCGTACACTCTTCGGCGCGGTGAATGCCTTGGACAGCGACACTCTCAAAGAGCGCTGTAAGCTGTTTCCGGGCGGCTGGCGGGATTTGCGCTGTGCGTATACCCTGTGTCAGCGGGTCATGGAAAAACTGCTCTGCACCATTCCGGCAAAAAAGCTGCTTTCCATGCGGCGGGAACTAACCCATACGATCTGTGAAGTGAAAATCAGGCCGCTTTCCTCATCCGAATCCGATTCTGTGATGATGGATCGAAAAGCCCTCATTGATCTTATCAATCGCGCCATTTATATGGATTGTATGCTGTGCCAGAAAACGGTCAAAGAATGCAAGCGCTGTCCACTGTTCAAAACCATCGATGCCTGTTTCCCGTATGATCTCATCGATCCCAAAGACGAACTTTGCCCCTTTGCCGGGGTATCCAGACTGGAGGAAGAAGGATGATGCTGAAACAATCCAAGGTGGATCGCCACCGGGCGATCTGCCAGGAAATCAATGAACTGTATGCCCGGAAGAATCACGATTATGGTGATTCCTTCCATCAGACCTTTGTGGAAGAGGGCTTCGCCATGAGCCGTATCCGGCTTTCGGATAAGCTCAACCGTTTCAAGGCCCTGTCCCGCAAAGAGGGAGAGCGTCAGGTGAAGGATGAATCCCTGCGTGATACGCTCATCGATCTGGCGAATTATGCCATCATGACCGTGTTGGAGATGGAGGAGGAAACCGATGGACGCTAACACCTATCAGGAGGCGGCGCTTCGCACCTTAAACCGCGATGCCTTTGATAAGCCCTATGCCCTTCTCACGGATGGCGTGATGGGCCTGTGCGGGGAGAGCGGAGAGTGTATCGATCTGGTGAAAAAATTTCTCTTCCAGGGGCATGAGCTGGATCGGGATAAATTGGCTGAGGAGCTGGGCGATGTGGCCTGGTATCTGGCCGTGACCGCCCATGCCATCGGATGCCCTTTGGAGACCGTTTTCCAAAGGAATATCGATAAGCTCAAGAAGCGCTATCCCCAAGGCTTCACCCCGGATCAGTCCATCAACAGGGAGGAATACCGCCATGCTCAAGATTGAAAACGTGGAAACCTTCGGCTGGGAAACCGCGCTGCGGGGAATGCGGAATCCGAAAAACTCCTGGGCCAAAGCGGATACCATGTATCCCCATGATGGCGATTGGGAATTTCAGATCGGCCCGAATGACATGAAGCTGGCGAAAACCCTGGCTGATGCAGGACAGGTGCATGGAAAGTTCCTGCGTATGATCGTTGTCACCCTGGATGTCACCGCTCCCCTTTATTGGTGGAAGGAATTTGATACATACAAGGTGGGAACGGTAGCCAACTCCTGCTCCACCATGCACAAGATTCATGCCAAGGAATTTACCGAGGAGGATTTCAGCACGGAGCATCTGATCGGTAAGGGCAAGGATGCCTTTCCCTGGCCGGAGGAAAAGCTGGGCGCTGAGTGGATTCCCGATGAGGATTACGCCTATGATACCTGTCCCGCATGGATTTTCAATAATCTTCTGTCCGTTCTCAACGCTTGCCGGGAGAAGTTTATCGAAACGGGAGAAAAGAAATACTGGTGGCAGCTCATCCAGCTTCTTCCCTCTTCCTACAATCAGCGCAGAACGATCATGCTCAATTATGCCGTGCTGAAAAACATCTATGAGTACCGCAAGGATCACAAATTGGATGAATGGCACGTTTTCTGCGACATGATCCGCGCTCTTCCCTATGCCAATGAACTGATTATCGGTGCAAAGGAGTGATTGCGTTGAGACCGCATTACGCCTACTACGCGCAACACGCTTTCCGGCATTACTTTTCCATCCAGCCGGGTGAGGAGCCTACCTTCCTCACCCTGGCTGATGAGCTGAACTGGAAAGCATGTAAACGGGCGGCATCCCAATTCTCAGAAAAGGTGCTGTCCATGCTGTGCCAGGTCTACACCAGGCGCGACACCATCCCGGATAACGTGTATCAGGTTGCCAAGGAACAGGGCATCCGGCAGGATGATCTCTGGACGCTGATGGCAATGGCAGAAAAGCGCTTTGCCCAGGAGCGTGATCTGATATGATCGATTTCTCCCGCATTCCCAAAGAAATCCAGCAGCTCAATCAATGGGTGTGCATCCGGGCAGGGAGCAAAGTTCCCATGAAAGCCTTTGCCAATGAAGCCGCCTCCTCCCGTGATCCTGCCACCTGGTCATCCTTTCAGAATGCTGTCCGCGCTGTGGAGATGGGCCATTATGACAACATCGGCTTTGTGTTCCATAACAATGACATCGTTGGAATCGATATTGACGCAGGATATGAGGAAAACGGCTTGCTCTCTCAAACGGCAGCGGAAATTCTGGGCCTGTGCCAATCCTACACGGAGCGCTCCAGAAGCGGAAGAGGTTTTCACATTCTGGTCAAGGGCCAGCTCCCCTTTGATGGAAAAAACAATCGGCAGGGCGTGGAAATTTACCAGACTGGGCGCTACTTCATTACCACGGGCGATATGGTAGTTTTCCCCTATCTGATCGAAAACCAACTGGCGATTGATGCCATTGTGGATCGGTATTTCCAAGAAACGCGAACATTCAACGATAAACACGCCATGAATGTACGGATTTACAATCCAGAATGGGAGCTGCCGAAAGATGGAAGAGTGAAGCTCCGTCCCGTGTATCCCCGTATCCCGGCAGGATCACGAAACATCTGCCTCACTTCGCTTGCCGGAATGATGCACAATCAGGGTTATTCCAAGGGCCAGATTTATGAGGAGTTGCTTTACGCCAATACGGTGGCCTGTGATCCGTGCCTGGATAAACGTGAGCTGCGTACCATCGTCAACTCTGTATCGAGGTATAAAAGGTAATGCTCATGACTACAAAAATCATTCTGGATGCCAAAGACATCCGCAGGGTGCTTGCCGAATATTTCAAGGTCAGCGAGGATCAAGTGGAAGTGTCCACCGTGGAGGAATGCACGGGATATGGGATGGGAGAAACCTATATCCATATCCCTCATGCTGAAATCACAAAGGAGACCAAAGCATGAATGAATTTCTGCTTTTTCTGAATGAACTGAGTTCCTGGTTTCCCGTGCATGTGGAAATCTATTACAGCAAAGTAATGGATTGGTGTATCAAAGTATGGAAAGAGGGCTGTGCCAGTGACTATCCCAATTCTCCCCATGAAGGAGATCATGCCGTTCTGGTGGAGGAGCAGGACTTGGATATGCAGCTCTGCTTTGCCAAGGCCCAAGTTGCTCTCAAAGAATGGCTGAGAGAAAACAGAGGAGGATACTGATATGTTCAAGCGCAACGGTATCGGAATCGGTATCGACATCATCCCGCCCAATGTAAACCCCTGCCTCTATGTGTACGATGAAAAGACCAATACCGTATTCAAGGTAGCGTCTTTCAACAATGAGAAGAGCGCCCAGCTCTTCAAACAAGCCGTTTCCCGTTTCTTTCAAGGATTGATAAAGGAGGATAAACATGAATAACAATCTCTTTATGAAATTGGCTGAGAAAATCGTTGCAGACTATGTGATCCGTCATCTGGACAAGAGCGATCCCGCCGCCTCTTTCTCTGTGTTCATCGTCTGGATGTGCAAAACGCTGGGCAATAATAAAGCCCTGCTCTCCACCACTCTGCATGATGGCATGTACTATGAACTCACCTATAACGGGGAAAAGAAAGAGTTTTATCTGGATGCTTACAAGAAATTTGAGAATCAAGTCATCCACTATGAGGATGTGAGCCAATGATCGGCCTCATCATTCTCACCGTTTCCGCGATCTTGATTGGAGCGCCCTTCCTTTTCGGTCTCACCATGTTTCTTGTGGATCGGCTGGAGCGCATTCACCCGCTTCTGCCTTTTACACTCATTCTGATAGGGCCGCTCATTGGAATCATCCTACTTCTCTGCGGGATATAAGGAGGTCACTATGAATGTCATGGATGAAATCATGGATCGTCCCATCTGCCCCGTGGTGTGGATAAACAATGCCAAAGAGCCGGAATATGTGCATTGTGATCCCGCCTGTGCCTGGTGGGATGCGGATAGAAACCAATGCGCGATGCTCACCATCGCCAAGGCGATACACAAGGAGGCGAATAAGAAATGAGCCTGGACAGCGCAAGCATCTCCCTCAGCCGGAACATTGCGGAATGGATCGAGCGGGAAAAGTTCACGCAGGAGAAACCCGTTACCGCTCCCCAGATCGCTACGCAGTTTCATATCCATCCTTCCATCGTCCGATCCTGCGTAAACCTGGCACGGATCACAGGCATCCCCATCTGTTCCAATCCCAAAGGATATTTTTACTCCCACAAACGGGAGCATGTGGAGGCCACCATCGCTCACATGGAGGATCGCATCAATAAGCAGCTTGCCGCCATCAGCGGCCTCCATTCGGCCATTGGAGATGATATGAAATGATCTATCGTGGAAAAGATTTCTCCGTCCAGGGTACGCCGGAGGAGATCGCCGCTTTCTTTCATCTGATGGAACACATGAAGCAACACCCGGAAGAGCATGATCTGGTCATGGCTCTGCTCAACACCATTTTCACCCAAGGAGGAAACCAATGAGCCGTATTTCTGGTCGTTATCTTGGCACGGTCACGGTGGACTTTGAAAAGGATGTGCCGGATGATGAAGCATCCGCGCTCAAGGATAAGATTTCCAATACCATCATGACCGCCATCGCCAGCCATCTCCATGATGCGGATGTCAATATCACTGGCATCGTGATTCACAATGAATACTGCAAATTGCGGGAGGCGCGTCTATGAAGCAATATGACATCTTCTGGGCTGATATTCCTGGCCCTGATCCCGGCAAAGAAACCTATATCACCTATGGCAAGCGTCCCGTGGTGATCGTCAGCAATGATGATAACAATCAGTTTTCCCAGGCTGTCACCGTGCTGCCGATTACCAGCAATCTCAGCAAGAAACCCATGCCCACACACATCTTTGTCAAGGATCAGGGTCTCACCCTCCCCGGCATTGTGATCGGTGAGCAGATCATCACGCTGGATAAATCCCGCATCATGGAACAGATCGGGGCCGTGACAAAGGAATGGGACAAGCTCTGCATCCAGCACGCGCTCCAGGTGCAGCTTGGCATGGTAGAGCCATGAAAAAGATTGATTGGGGCGCTGTGATCCTGATTACCATCGCTGTATTGATCTGCGCTGCGCTCATCGGTTATATGATCTATAACACCTTGAGCGAAGGGATTTTAGTCAATAAGACTTTCATTCCCGCGCACACCGAAACCAGAAGCCGTGCGTATCGCATTGGGAAAACCTGGCATCGTAGGCGTTACAAGGTGAATGTGCCGGATGAATACTTCTTCTATGTGGAAGATGAAGAAGGAAAACGGCATGATCGCTGGCAAGTCAGCAAGGACACCTATGAGCAATATGAGATAGGTGATTGGGTCACGCGATAAACTCAAAAGCGGGAAAAAGCATCGTATCCCGCCAGAAACGGAGGAACACATGAAATACGCTATTCTGGCCCTGCTCATTCTGCTGGTTTTCGGCAGCGGATTCCTGGCTGGCCTGTGTATCGGATATGATTGGAGGAATCACCATGACAAATGATGAAAAACTGCCCCTGTTCGGACTGCTTCATTCCTGTGATGAGCTGAGGCAGCTCCTTCTGGAGCATCCTGATCTTCCCCTGCTGGTATTCGCCAGCGAAGATTGCAATACCGGGGATTACAGCTATATGTCCTGCTCCCATGCTCATGCCAAGATCGGAGAAGTGCTGAATTGCCATCAGACGGTCAATGATGAAATGCTCTACTGTGATCGGGAAGAATTTGAGGAAGATTTAAGGGATGGTGAATGGGACGATTTCGATGGGGATGATAACGAGTTTGACACCTTCATCGAAAAGAAGCTGGAAGAATATGAGCCGTATTGGACACCCTGCATCATCCTCTATGTGGGAAATTGATAAGGAGAGCGCGTATGTCACAAGATGCTGTTATCTCCCGTGAGCTGTTTGAACTTCGGAATGGCCGCACCATTCTGGATGAGGACGCAAGCGAGAAAATGTACCTGATTAAAAACTATCATCCCGAAAGCCGGGATGATAGTTCTACTGGTTTTGAATGGAGCGATATGGGCATGGCGGAGCTTTTCGGTGAGCTTTACCGTCAGGAGGCCCGGTATTGTGCTGAACACAAGAGCTGGTATACCTATTGGGGTGGGGCCTGGAGGAAGGATGAAGGATCAATCCTTGTTTCCGAAAAGCTGAAAGACTTTGTGCGGCTCATGCTCCTTTATTGCGGTGAGATCGTGGATGATGAGCGCCGGAAACAGTACACGACTTTCGTGAATAAGATGGGAGATCAGCGAATGCGAAGCCGGATTCTCAAGGATGCGGCGGGAAAGATGGCGATCTATGCCTCTGAATTTGACGCGAATCCCTATCTTATCAACTGTCTGAACGGCACATACAATCTCAAGGATTTCAGCTTCTATCCCCATCGCTGGGATGATTTCCTCACCATGCAGACCTCTTTCAAGCACACCGTCTCACGGGATGTACGCTGTGAACGCTGGGAACAGTTCATTGATGAAGTGTGTATGGGTGATGCTCAAAAGGCCGATTACCTCCAGCGGGCGCTTGGATATTCCATCATCGGCAAAAGCAATGAAGCGTGTATGTTCATTTTGCATGGCAAAACCACCCGCAACGGAAAATCCACCCTTCTGGGCGCGATTGAGCGTATGCTGGGCGATTATTCCAAAGTGGCTCCCGTTGGCCTGATCTGCCGGGATAAAGGAGAACGTGATGCCGAAAGCGCCTCCCCTACCCTTGCAGGGTTGAAGGGGAAGCGTTTTGTCACCATGTCTGAATCCAATGAATACGGCAAACTGGATGAGGAAAAAATCAAACAGTTCACAGGCGGCGAGGAGATCACCGCCAGGGCGCTCTACCAAAGCGCCATCACCTATACACCACAATTTACCCTGTGGCTGTCATGCAATGACCTTCCGGCTGTGCGGGATAAATCGCTCTTTGCTTCTGAGCGTGTGCGCGTGATCGAGTTTGAAAAGCATTTCTCTCAGCAGGAGCAGGATAAGAGCCTGGGTGAGCTGTTTGATACGCAGGAGGCCAGGAGCGGCATTTTCATGTGGCTGATTCGGGGATATATCCGTTACAAGGAAAGAGGCTTGGTGATGCCTGAGACCATGCAGCGTGTGATCCGGCAGTATGAGAAAGATAATGATATTGTCGAGCAGTTTCTTGAGGCGTGTTGTCAGCATGGCGATGGTCTTACCATCAAGCCCAAGGATTTGTATGTCAAGTACAAAAATTGGGCCAAGAGTGAAGGGCTGTTTGTTATGTCTACGGTCAAGTTTTACGCTGAGGTTGAGCGGCATCCTGATTGGACGGATGGCAGAAGGACAATTCACGGCTCCGATTACTTCAAAGGGATTGGATTGAAGCAAGTTTTGTGATGAAAAACAGATAATTCTATTTACAAAACAGATTTATCTATTGCGATTGGGTGGAAAGGGTGCCAAAAATCAGGTTTTTTCCTATAACTTCTCTATATAGAGGTATATATAGAAAAAGTTATAGGGAAATGCTCAAAAAATGCCACCCTTTCCACCCTGGACAGGAAAAGCAGACAGAAAAGGAGGAGACTGTATGAGCAGACAGAAAAAGGAGACTGGTTTGGATAAGGAGACTGGCAGGAAACAGGAGACTGTTTCTGAGGAGACTGTTGAGAAAGAAACTGCGGAAACGGGGAAAACGACTGGCAGGAGAAAAAAGCCCGTGAAGGAAATGACCGGGGATGGTACGCACACCATCGCGGAATTGCACGGCATGACCCCTGAGGAGTTGATTGAGAAGCGCGGTGTTCCGACTTCGCTGGCCCGGAATAATCCTCCCAATCAACTGGGCATGATTGATGATGAGGGTCAGGAGCATGACGATGGCTGGGCGAATACCAATCGTGGATTGCTTCACATGAGCCTGGAGATTTCCAATCTGCCTGATATTGATTTGAGAGATGCTGAGGCGGTCAGACGAAGGATCAATGAGTATTTCCAAATCGTTGCCAATTACGGTAATAAACCTACCGTAGCGGGATTGGGATTGGCTCTTAATGGGATGGACAGGCGGCGGCTTTGGGAGATCAGAACAGGACAGACCCAAGGCCGGAATACGGATGAGTTACCGAAAACCGTGCGGGACACCATTAAAAAGGCATACCGCCTGATGGAAAATTTATGGGAAAATTATATGCAAAATGGCAAGATCAACCCCGTGGCGGGCATCTTCCTGGGCAAAAACAATTTCGGCTATCAGGACAAGACGGAGTACGTTGTCACGCCCAATCAGCGGCAGGAAAGCGACTATTCTGAGGCTGAATTGCGGGAGAGGTATAAACTTCCTCCCGCCCCCTCCAACTCCGAATCCGACTTTGAAGATTGAATGATTTTCGACTTTCGACTTTCGACTTTCGACTTTCGACTTTCGACTTTCGACTTTCGACTTTCGACTTTGACAGACCCGACCTTTGGCCCGTGCGGATGTGATCTGGCATGGGCCTTTTTCTGTGCGGCGGTGCGGATCAGCCCTGGATGGGTCTCTGAGCGCCAGGGAGGGCGGTTAGATTCGTCTAATAGACAAACCTATTAGTTAAATGATATTAATTGTCAAAATTGGGAAAATTCTGCTGATCCTCCAGCCCTGCCCGCTTTTTCTTGGCGGGATCATGGGCGCGTGATTCTGTTTCTTCCTATTATATAATATTGTCTAAATACTGTTGAATTGATAGACAATGAAAAATATCAAGAAAAATTTGATTTTTTTATCAAGAAAACGCTTGATAATCAAGAAAACATTTGATATAATCTAATCGTCAAGAAAACGCTTGATGTTTTCAGAAAATGAAGGAGGAAAGAGCAATGGAATTTGAAATCAGAGAGGAAGTAAACCTGGTGGAAGTTGTCAAGCGGAATCCAGATCGATATGAATGCTATCCCTGCTCCGTTGCTGGCCTGGTGGAAGTATTCGATAAATCTGGAAAGTTCATCGGCGTTGTGTTCATGAAAGCATTCAGAAAAGAAAGATTGATTTTTAAGAAAGAAGGTTGATTATATGGCGTATGTTCGGAAAACGGTTGATAGATGGGATCTGATGACCAATTACGGCTATGGCTGGGAATGTGAATGCAGCGAGTACACCAGGAAAGAAATAAAACAGCGTTATAAAGAGTATACAGAAAATACAAATGCCGCTTTGAGAATTGAAAAGCATAGGGAAAAGAAGGAGGATAAATAACATGAATAAAATCAGCATGGGAGGCTATGAGCGGATCAGTAAACGCGCTGCGGAAAATCGCTATAATGCGGGAAATGTGGTGTATATCATCGCTTGCAATCTGAGGCCAGATAACATGTATTCTCCTGCTGTTCCCTGCCAGAAAGAGCGCTATACAGAGATTGGAGGAGATGGATTTAATACCATTGTAGCGCGTAACAGGGAATTTGAAACAGTTTGTAATGCTTTTCAATATTATAACTGTTGCTCTGAGACTGGGCGCTATCCTGCATTCTATGTGCGAAATAACTGAGAGGAGGAAAAGAGAATGTTACATACTGGAATTGAAATTGTGCTGTATTCGGTGGATGAGCTGGAAGGATGCGCAAGAGCGCAAGCAATAAAGGATATGCGGGATTTTGAATTGTCTATCCTGTCTCCTGCTGATTTTGATGGCTGCGGTGATCCTGAGCTTGATACGCCTGAGAGCATGTATCAAGAGGATTATGAGGATATTCTATTCAATGATGAAAGAGTGCTGGAGGATATACGCGCAAATGATTATATGTATTTTGCAAATGGTCATTTGGCAGCAGTTACCCAATATTGCGGATGTCATCCCTTGAGCGGTGAAACACATTTTACATTCGCCGGAAAAGATTATAAGATTGGAGGATGAGAAAATGTTGATTCTGTGCATTATCGTTTTACCGCTTGCAATCCTGGCTCAATTGCTCAAAATGACCAAATAAGGGAGGGAAAACAGAATGGATCAAACATGGGTAGTATATAAAAATCATGTCTGCGTCATGATCTGGGATCAGCAGAAAAAGAAAAGGGTTTATATCCCTGAGCGCCGTTTCTTGAAGATGATGAGGGAGGGAAAAATACAATGAGAAAAGCGGATTATATGAAAAGATATGGGCTTTACTTGAAAGAGGCAAGCGCCCAGGATCGGAAAGAGGCAAGAACGGATTACGGGATGAAAAGCAAGTATTATATTGTCTGTGCTTCTCATCCTGCGGAATGGTGGAGCATGAACGGATCATTAAATGATCTGCGGGAATATGTCAAGCTGCATCATATCGGGCCAGTAGCATAAGGCGAAAACATGAATAATACAAGCTGATGAGGCCCCAGAGCTGCAAGCACTGAGGGCCTTTTCTTTTATGCCCATTTTCAAGCCCTCTGAGGGCTTTTTCTTTCTGGGCTATGTTGTTCCTGGCTCCTGCGTTTCTGGGCGCTCTGAGGGCCTTTTCTGTGCGTCTGAGCGCGTGTTTTCTTCTGCTGCCAATGTCCACCCCAGGGGGAAGGTCCACCAGGCCCCACGCCGGAGGGAGTGCGGTGAGTAGCCGCGAAAAATAAAAAGAAAATAATTTCAAGAAAACGCTTGACAAGTAATTTCTTGATGTATATAATAGACGCGAGGTGATAAAAATGAAAGGCCGCGAGATCGTAAAGACCATCATGGAAAAAACTAATGTAAGCAATGCTCAATTGGCACATCGTCTGGGCGTAACCATCGCAACAATGTGGGACAGAATTAACAGCAAAAAGGTTAAGGACATTCCCCTGTCCACACTCAATGAGATGGTACGGGCGCTGGATTACAAGATTGTTGTCGTTCCTGCCAGCAAACAGGTCAAGGACGATGAGTATCTTGTAACGAATGAAAAATATGATCTGGATGAGCTGTTGGGTAAGAAGGAGGAATCAAAATGAAGCGCCTCATTTGCCTGATGATGCTGATAACCACGATGCTGTTATGTGCTGGCTGTTCTACTGTTAATAAACATGAACATGACTTTACAATTAAAGTGTCGGAAATTTCATCCACTTGTACGGAGAAGGGATCACGGGTAATGAAATGCAGAAAATGCGATGAAACAGAAACCATTGAATTGCCGCTGGCCGCTCATCAAGTGGAATCGTATACAGTCACAAGACCATCCACATTAACAGTGTTTGGCGAGGCGGAGGGAGTTTGTCAAGTATGCCATCAGACACAAAAGAAAACGCTTTATACGCTTGGATTCTGGAAAGATGATCCCTATGAAATATCGCCATCTGACTTGTTCAATGCTATTAAGAAGGGACAATTTGATGATTACAAAGGGAAATGGGTTAAATTGACTGGTAATATAACTGCAATCTCCGATTACTCAGACTTGTGCGGATTGTATCTGTACGGCTCCAAGGGAAATGGCGTAATCTGCTGGTTTGATGTTAATTCCAGGTGGAAGAATACATATAAAGTTGGGGATTCTCTTGCGATTGTGGGTAAGGTACGGAATGAAGGAGATGGCGGTCATGTCGAATTAACCGAATGTGAGGTGTTAAAATGATCTACGGATATGCCCGTGTAAGTACCAAAGGACAGGATAAGTATGGTAATTCCCTGCAAGATCAGGAGGCCAAGCTGAAAGCCGCTGGATGTGAAACGATCTACCATGACAGCTTCACAGGCACAAAGATGGATAGGCCGCAATTCTCTCTTCTCCTGTCCAAGCTCCAGCCTGGAGATACGCTGGTGGTGACAAAGCTGGATCGGTTTGCCAGGACTGCCGCTGATGGGGCCAAGACCGTGCAGGAGCTTCTTGCCAAGAATATCAATGTGAACATCCTCAACATGGGGAAAGCCGATGATACGCCTATGGGCAAACTGCTGATAACCGTCCTGCTGGCTTTTGCGGAATTTGAGCGGGATATGATCGTGGAACGCACTCAAGCTGGAAAAGCGGTGGCGAAAGCCGCTCATCCTGACACCTACAAAGAGGGCCGTCCCGTGATCGATCTCTCCCCGGCCACCGTCCAAAAATTCCGGGAAAAACAAAAAGGCGGGATGAGCGCTCAAGCTATCTGTCATGAACTTGGTATCAGCCGCGCTACATGGTACAATAAGTTGCGGGAGGTAGGAGCGTGAGCCAATTCATGACATACTTCCTCCCGGCCATGATTTTCTTTGTACTGTTTATGATCGGTATTGTGGTGTTTGCAACAGTATCAAACGATCAATACAACAATGGAAAACGGCCTCAAGATCAGAAAATCACCAAAGCAAAGATTATCGCGGTAAACGGGATTACAGAGACTTCGCATAAGGGATTGTATACCCGTGCGATTCTTGGTGGACTTGTGGCAGGAGAAAGAGGAGCGTTTCTTGGTGCTTTGAGTGCCAGAAGAGAGGTTCATACAGATAACCGATTTACGTTTCTTGTCTATTACGAAGGAGGAAAAACTGAAATCGAAAATGTGAGACAATCAACAGGAAGATTCAAATTTCTTATTACGAAACTGGAAACATAAGACACAACATAACAAATTGAGGGCGCATGATTGCGAAAAGCAGTCATGCGTCTATTCTTTTGCAGAAAAAAGGAGGATTCAAAATGGATTTGGATTTGATTAGGGGGATTTTCGATCATATTGATTCCAACCGATTGGATTTCAAAGCATATCAAGATTTGTTTAAGGTTTTGAATAAGGATAGCTGGCTTTCTCATAAATTGAGGTTTGCTCACAAGTGCGAACAGGCTGCTACAATGGCGCTTTATAAAAAAGAGGTAGAATTGGCACGGAGCTTTTTTGCACTTCACAAACAAGCATTATTGTTAGCCGCGCCAGAGGATTTTGATAGTTTTCTAATCTATGTTGAATGGGACAGGGAGCCGAAGAAGAAGTTTTATATGCCCAGGCGGGAAAAGCTCCGGCCAATCGTGGATGCGCTTCAAGCCTTGGCCGATGATGAGCTTGATCTGCTGGCGATCTCACTTCCTCCCGGAACAGGGAAAACCACCCTTGCAATCTTCTATCTGACTTGGCTGGCCGGAAAGTACCCGGATCAGCCGATGCTGACAGGCTCTCACAGCAATAGCTTTGTGCGTGGTGTGTATGACGAGTGCCTGAGAATCCTTGATCCTGAGGGGGAATATCTCTGGCATGATGTGTTTCCCAATGTTCATGTCAGCAATACCAATGCCAAGGATTGCCGAATTGATCTGGGAGAGCGTAAGCGCTTTGAAACACTGGAGTTTACTTCCATCGGCACAGGAAATGCTGGATTGTATCGCGCCGCTACCCTGCTATACTGTGATGACCTTGTGAGCGGTATTGAGGTAGCTCTGTCCAAAGAGCGGCTGGATAAGCTCTGGGAAACCTATACAACGGACTTGAGACAGCGCAAAATCGGCAATCGGTGTAAAGAGCTGCATATTGCTACCAGGTGGAGCGTCCATGATGTGATTGGACGCTTGGAGCAGGAGTATGAGAAGAGCAATCGCGCCCGCTTCATAGTCATTTCTGCCTTAAATGACGAAGATGAAAGCAATTTTGACTATGATTATGGGGTAGGATTTTCTACACGTTTTTATCATGAACAGAGAGACATCATGGATGAAGTGAGCTGGCTGGCGCTTTACCAGAATCAGCCCATTGAGCGGGAGGGCTTGCTTTGCCGGGAGGATGAGCTGCGGCGGTATTTTGAATTGCCTGAGCAAGCCCCGGATGCCATCATCGCCGTATGCGATACCAAGGATAAAGGCCGGGATTATGCCTTTTTGCCCGTTGGCTATGTTTACGGGCAGGATTATTATATTGATGACTGCATCTGTGATAACAGCAATGTGGAGATCGTGGACATTCGCATGATCGAGATTCTGATCCGGGATAAAGTGCAGCTTGCCCGGTTTGAGAGCAATAGTGCTGGAGGCCGTGTGGCCCAGAAGGTGCAGGAAGAAGTGAAAAAGCGCGGAGGCATCACCCATATCACCACGCGCTTCACCAGAGAAAACAAGGAAACCAAGATCATTGTCAATGCTCCCTGGTGGAAGGAGCATTGCCTTTTCAAAGATTCCAGTTTATACAAGCCCAATTCTGATTACGGCAGGATGATTAAATTCCTGACCACCTATACCACCGCAGGAAAAAACAAGCATGACGATGTGCCTGATGGTATGGCGATGTTTGCCATCTACGCTCAGAGCTTTGGTGGCGGGAAGGTGGAAGTGCGGCAAAGACCGTTCTGAAAAAAAAAAACAACATATTGTGTCAAAAGAAAGTTATTGACACTATATGTAGTATATGTTATAATGCGATGTGAAGAAGTGGGTACACTTCATGAGGGCGCTTTATGCGATACAGCATAGAGCGCCCTTTTCATTTTCAAAGAGAGGAGGTAATCACGATGCCGGATACGGAGAATGAAGCGGTGGAGACTGAAAACACCCAGGAGCAGGAAGAAGAGAAAGAGCATTCCCGTGGATTGTTTGGCCGGGAAGAAATCTTGACATCCGTGGATAAGATCACCAAGACGAATCTGCTGGATGTGCTTCATAAGGCGATGGGGATTCATGTTTTCAATGCTTCGCAGATTGATTACCTCTACCGATACATGCGCGGTCAACAGCCTATTCTTCATCGCAAGAAGAAGGTCAGGCCGGAAATCTGCAATAAGATCGTGGAAAACCATGCCTCTGAGATTGCTCAGTTTACTTCGGATTATTTCCTGGGTGAGCCTGTGACTTATATTCGGCGTGGTGAACGGGAGCAATCCGCAGAACAGATCAATCTTTTGAACGATTATATGTTCTATGAGGATAAGGCCACTCACGATAAGGATTTGGCTACCTGGATGTCGATTTGCGGCTTGGGTTATCGCATGGTGTTGCCCAGTCAGGATGATGAAAATGATGCTCCTTTCCGGCTGGATACGCCTGATCCCAGAACTACCTTTATCGTTTATCATTCCGGCTTTGGTCATCGCAGGATGATCGGCGCTCGGATCATTTACCGGGAGAAGGAGCCGAATGTCTTTGACAGACTGATCTGCGGATATACCCAGACCCATTATTTTGAAGTGCTGAATGGGGCTCTGACTGTTTGGAAACAGCACATTCTGGGTGATATTCCGATCTACGAATATCGGCTGAATATGGCTCGGATGGGATCGTTTGAGCCAGCCGTGCCGTTATTGGATGCCATCAATAACATCATGAGCAATCGTGTGGATGGCTTGGAGCAGTTCGTTCAGAGTTTTCTTAAATTCAAGAATTGCGAGATCGAGGATAACAAAGTCAGTCAGATCGGCAAGCTGGGCGCGATTTTCATCAAGTCCGCTGATGGTTTGGACAGCGATGTGGATTTGATTTCGCAGGAACTCAACCAGGAACAGACGCAGACCCTTGTGGATTACCTTTATGACCAGGTGCTTGTGATCTGTGGAATGCCTACCACGACAAAGGGCGGCACATCCACATCTGATACGGGTCAGGCTGTGTTCCTGCGAGATGGCTGGTCTCAATGTGAGGCCAGGGCCAAGGATACTGAGCTATTGTTCAAAAAGAGCGAGAAACAGTTTCTCCGTCAGGTGCTTCACATTATCCAGGAGCGGCAGGAGTTTGATCTGGCCTTGGCAGAGCTGGATTGCAAATTTACCCGCCGCCAGCACGATAACCTCCAGAATAAGACCCAGGCGCTTCTGGCGATGCTCCAGGCTGGCTTGCATCCCGAAGTGGCGATTGCTACCAGCGGCCTGTTCAATGATCCGATGAGCGTAGCGGAACAAAGCAAGCAGTACCTCAAGAAATGGGAGTACGTGGCCCTGACAGGCAGCAATCCCACGGAGGAGGATGAAGAATGAGCGGGATTTATCGTCATGCGGATCAGGGCTTGAAGCGGCTGTATCGCTATGTGGAGAGCCAATTTCAGAATACGGCGCTCACCGCCCAATGGGATGAGCTGAATGTTCTCAGGACGGTATCTGATCTCTATCAGCGCATCGATGATTTCAGCCGCGAAGAGTACATGACCATCGCTCGGAAAGCCTATGCGGATGCGCGGGATGAGATTCTGGCCCTGCTGCCGGAAAAAGAGGGGAGCTTCACTGATCTGGATACGCTCTTCCTCATCAACATTTATACCCGATATGATCGCAAGACGGAATACCGCTATGACCATGAATGGGAGCGGAAGAGGGATCGGCTGGCTGAGAGCATGATGGCCGTGATCCAGGCCCAGGATGCCGCGAAAATCTCCAATACCAATGAGATCAGGGTTGCTCTGCAAAGGGCGCTGAATCTGATGGAGCGGCAAATGCGGCAGATGGCCGATACCATGACCGATGAAGCCCGGAATCAGGCGTTTGCGGATGCCGGGGTGGATCAGGTGATGTGGAACACCCAGAGGGATGCCGGGGTATGCCCCGGATGTCAGGCTCGTGACGGGCAGATTTATCCCCTCTATGCCGTACCCGGCAAACATCGGGGATGCAGATGCTATCTCACCCCGGCAAGGTTTGGTCTTACTCCGTAAATACGGATGAAGATACTGGCAGAGAAGCCAGGTTAAACAATTCGCAAGCCGCAAGAGAATGCGGGGTACAAATATCGCATATGAAAACCATCAGAGAAGATGTAAAAACGCAAGGAGGAATGGAACATGGCATTTGATTGGTCAAAGGTTGACGGGTATCGGGAGGATATGAGCGCCGAAGAGAAGCTGGCCCTGCTGGATTCTGTGAAGCCGGAAGAAGAGGAAACCCCTCCTGCTGACAATCCCCCCGCCGAAAAGCCCGCCGCGAAAACCGGGTATGTCAGTAAAGCTCGTTTTGACCAGGTATCCAGCGAATTGGCCGCTGCGAAGAAGGAGCTTCGGAGCCGCATGAGCGTGGATGAGCAGAAGGAGCTTGACCGTCAGGCAAAAGCAAACGAGATGGAAACTGAACTCAAGGAGCTTCGGCATGAGAAAGCGGTTTCCAGTTACAAGGCATCGTATCTGGCTCAGGGTTACGATGAGCAACTGGCAGAAGAAGCGGCCAATGCGATGGCAGACGGCGATAACGAAACTGTTTTCGCTGTGATGAAGAAGCAAGCCGCTCTGACCGAAAAGGCTATGCGGGCGAAAATCCTCAAGGATACGCCTGTTCCTCCGGCAAGTGATACGCCCAAGGACGAAAAACCCGAAGATAAGATGGTAGCCGCCATGCGAAAAGCGATGGGGCTATCTCCCGCAAAATAAACGAGAAAAGGAGTGAAACGCAATGTCGAACAGCATTGCTCTGGCCCAGAAATTCGTCCCCATGCTGGACGAAGTTTACAAGGCCGCATCTAAGACCTCCATTCTGGATGCTACTCAGGTGGAGTTCGTGAACGCGAATACCGTTAAGGTATTCAAGACCTCTATGGACGGCATGGGCAACTATGGCCGCAATTCCGGCTTTGTGGATGGCTCCGTGGTGGGCGCGTGGGAGACTATGGAACTCACCAAGGATCGTGGCCGTTCCTTTATGATCGATGCGATGGACGATGAGGAGACCATCGGCATGGCGTTTGGTACGCTGGCTGGTGAGTTCATCCGTACCAAGGTCGTGCCTGAGGTGGATGCCTACCGCTTTGCGAAGCTGGCTGGTGTTTCCGGCATTTCTGCTGCCGCCACCCCCGCCGACATCACCATCGGCACTACCGATGTTCCCGCCCTGATCGATGAAGGTGAGCGGCAGATGAATGAGGACGAAGTGCCTCAGGAGGGCCGCATCCTGTTCATCTCTGAAAGCGCCTATGCTGGTCTCAAGGCCAAGGTGGTGCGCACCACCATGAACGGCGAGAATGGCATCGATAAGGACATCGTGACTTACAGCAATATGCGCGTGATCCGTGTCCCCCAGAGCCGCTTCTACACCGCCATCACCCTCTACGATGGCACTACCGCTGGCCAGACCACTGGCGGCTATGTCGGTACTGCCTCCACGGGCTACAAGATCAATTTCATGATCGTGCATCCCAGCGCGGTGTGCCAGGTGCTCAAGCACGTCAAGCCCCGCATCTTCGCCCCTGATGTGAACCAGAAAGCCGATGCCTGGAAGTTCGATTACCGTGTCTACCATGACATTTTCGTGTATGACAACAAGAAGAAGGGCATCTATCTCCACAAGGGCGCTACCGCCCTGTCCTGATAAAGACGGGGTGAGTAACGATGGCGAAAGTCGTTCTGCTGGATAACGGCTGCGAAGCCAATATCACGGAGAATCTGAATCGCATTCTGGCCGCGATTGACGGCATCCGGGGCTTGCTCCCTGCTGTCAATGCGGATGACAACGGCAAAGTGCTGACCGTTGTGGAGGGGGCGTGGACGGCGGCTGCTCCCGCAGAATCCGATCCTGCTCCCGCCGAAGAAGCAAGCGAGGTTGAAAACAATGGCTGAGAAAATGACCCCGCAAGGGCTGGTGGTGGGCATGATTCCTGAGGAAACCCCTCAGGAACAGCCCAAGCCCGAAGAAAAGGCTCCTGCCCGTGGCGGCAGAAAGCCGAAAGAAAAAGAGTGAGGGAAGGGATACCGATATGGCGATGACCGATGAAGCCAAGCTCCAGATGGTGAAAGCCCTGCTGGACATCGATGAAACCGATACCGCTGAGGATAACGCCATATTGGTGTACCTGACCGCCGCTGCCAATGAGATCATCACCTGGCGCTATTCCTACGGTACGGAGGAAGTGACCGAAGTTCCCAGGGAGTATGAGATGACCCAAGTGTGGGCAGTTGTGAATGGATACTCTCAAGGCGGCGCGGAGGGACAGACACAGCACAGCGAAAACGGCATCAATCGGACATTCAAATATGCCGATATGCTTGCCTACATTCGGGCGCATGTGATCCCTCTCTGCAAGCTGGTGTGAGGTGTTCTGTATGCGCTGTATGAGAAAAAACAAGGTGAAATTCTACTATGCGCTCTTTGAGCATCGGGAAGATGTGGAGGATGAATATGGCAATCCCACGGGAGGCCAGAATGTCTTTCACGGTGATCCTGTGTTCTGCAAGGCCAATATTTCCCCGGCGAAAAATGCCGATGTGGTGCAGCTCTTCGGTACGGATGTCAATTATGACAAGGTGATCGTTCTGGATCGTCCTGACATTCCCATTGACGAAAACTCCGTGCTGTGGGTGGACAGGCTCCCTGAGCTGGATGAGGAGGGGAAAACGGAAACTCCGTTTGATTACATCATCCGCAAGATTGCCCGAAGCCTTAACTCTGTCACCATCGCCATCGCAAAGGTGGATGTGAGCGCATGAGCAAGACGATTTCTTTCTCTCTCAGCACAAGCAGTATCCAATCTGCGATCAATGAGCTGACTTCCTACATCGATGGTCTCAAGGCAAAATCCCAGCGATTGCGGGAGCTGGTAGCGGAAAACATCCGATGGTGCGCGGAGGAAGGTTTCTCCAGCGCCGTAGCGGATGACATCTATGTGGGCGGCACTCCCCCTGCCCCGGATGTGACGGTAACTGTGGAGGACGATGGGGATGTGACCGTCATCATCGCCTCCGGCGCGGATGCGGTGTTCATCGAGTTCGGCGCTGGTGTGTACCACAATGGAGCGGAAGGATCGTCTCCGCATCCTTGGGGCAGTGAGCATGGATTCCTGATCGGTGAGTACGGGAAGGGCATGGGTAAGCGATATACCTGGGCGCTCCCCGGCAGCACAAAGGGTAATCCCATTCTCACCCACGGTACGCCAGCGGCCATGCCGATGTACAGAGGAGTGGAAGATGTGGTGCAAGCCATCGCTGACTTTGCCAGGGAGGTGTTTGGATGATTGATTGCGAGAGTGAAGTTTTCAGCGCGGTGGCGCAGAAAGTTCGCGCAGTCTATCCCGGTATGTACATGACCGGGGAATACATCCGCGCTCCTTCTTCCTTTCCCTGCGTGTCTATCGAGGAAAAGAATAACGCCGTATGGCGTAATTCCCGCGATACTTCCTCCAACGAAAACCATGCCGCTGTCATGTATGAAATCAACGTGTATTCCAATAAGCGCAACGGCAGAAAATCCGAATGCAAAGCGATTGCGAATGTCGTTGATGATGCGATGAAAGCTCTGGGTTTCACCCGGACGATGCTCAATCCGATTCCCAATCTGGCCGATGCCACGATTTATCGGATGACCGGGCGATATACCGCGATCATCGAGCAGGATGCAAATGGCGATTTCGTCATTTATAAACGATGAAAAGGAGATGAAAACCTATGGCGATTTCCAGTTACAAGGTGTTTCTCATGGGCCTGGGTGAAAGCAATGCTTGGAACAAGCTGCTGGACATCAAGGATTTCCCTGATCTGGGCGGCGCTCCTGAGATGCTGGATACCACCACCCTGAGCGATAAGGCCCGTACCTACATCCCTGGCATCCAGGAGAATGAGGCCATGAGCTTTACTGCCAACTACACCAAGGCCGATTTCGATAAGCTGTACGCTCTGCGCGGCTCCCTGCGCGGCTTTGCCGTGTGGCTGGGCGGCACTGAAAGCTCTGGTACGCTCGTCCCCACGGGCGCTCAGGGCAAGTACGCTTTCGGCGGCTATCTGGATGTCTATGTCAATGGCGCTGGCGTGAATGAAGTGGTGGATATGACCATCACCATCGCGCCTACCACTGAGATCGGCGTGGATGGCAGCATCGACTGGCGTGAGAACGCTGACAATTATCTGCCCATTACCACCTGATGAGCGCTCCGGGCGGGAGATCGGCCCAATCGGTCTCCCGCCCATTCCTGAGAATATACGCGCCCGCTGACAATCGGAAATCAATAAATCGGATTCCATTTGAGAATCCATAAATCATTAAAATGGAGGAATTGATCCATGAGCAAGACCCTGAGTGTGACCTATGAAAACAAGACCTATCTGCTGGAATACACCCGTGAATCCGTCCGCATGATGGAGCAGACGGGCTTTGTGGCCGATGACCTGTTTGTGAAGCCCATGCTCCTGCTGCCTCAGCTCTTCTATGGCGCTTTCTTCGCCCATCATCGTGGCATCAAGCGCAAGCTGGTGGAGGAGATTTTCAATACCATCACGGATCGCGGTGAGCTGATCGGTAAGCTGGTGGAAATGTACCGTGAGCCTATCGCCGCCCTGACCGATGAGCCGGAGGAGACGGAGGGAAACGCGAGCTGGACAGCGAGCTGGTAACGGATTCGCTGTCAGACGATGAGGAGGGAGAGACACCACCCTCTCCCCCTCAATCTTATACAGAGCGGTTTGAGGAGATGTTCCCGTATTACCTGGCTATCGGCATGAGCTATGAGCTGTATTGGCAAGGTGATCCCGGACTGGTCAGGGCTTATCGGAAAGCGGAAGAGCTGCGGAACGAAAAGCGCAATCAGGAATTGTGGATGCAGGGAATGTACATCTATGAAGCGCTCTGCGATGTATCGGTGCTGATCCCCCGATTCTCCAAGAAAAAGATCAAGCCGGAGCCTTATACCGAAAAGCCTTATCCTCTGAAAGTCAAGAAAAAGAAAAACAAGAAGATGGATGAGGAAAAAGCCCTGATGGAAAAGGCGCGGCGAAAGATGGATACCTTTGCCACCAAGATCAATGCGATGTTTGCAAACAGGAAGGAAGTGAGCAAGAATGGCTGATACGAATATCGACAATCTGAAAATAGAGGTAAAAGCCTCTTCGGATGCGGCTGAGGCCAGTCTGCGCGCCCTTCTGCAAACAATGCAGGATTTGAAAAAGGCTTGCCAGGGCGGGTGCGGTTTGAAGGGGTTTGTAAATCCTCTCAAGGATGTAGCGGATGCGGCGAAGGGGATGGATAACTCCGCTGCCGCCAAGCTCTCTTCGATGGCTACCGCCCTCAGCAAGCTCTCCGGCCTGGGCAAATTCAATATTCCCGCATCTCTGGGTGATCGCATCCGGGATTTGGGCAGCGCTGTGACTTCTCTGCAAAGCGGCCTGGAAGGGCCTACGCAGGATCGGCTTGCCAGCCTGTCTCAAGCCCTGGGTGCTTTGCGTGATGTGAGTGATATACGGATTTCCGCGAATGTGGGAAACCAGATCAAGGAGATCGGCGCTGCGGCCAGTCTGCTCCCAGCCGATATTGCCGCAAAGCTCCAGGGCTTTGGGGATGCCATGCGGGGCTTGCAGGGATTGGGAGAGATTCGCATTTCTTCCACCGTTGCGAATAACCTTCTGGATTTGGGGATTGCCGCAGAACAGCTCTCCGGCATTGATTTTTCCGGCATGGAGCATCTGGCTCAGGCGGCTCAGGCTCTCAACGGTTTGACCATCCCGCCGAATTTGAATACCCAGCTCACCCGGTTGGCCGAAACCGCCGAAAAGATCAAGGATGTGGATTTCTCCGGCTTTACCAATCTGTCTGCCGCCCTGGGGCCGCTGATCGCCCAGATTCAAACGCTCAACGGCAGTGTGCCGAATCTGGCCCAGTATATCAATCAACTGAATCAGGCTACCAGCAATATGGCCCGTTCCAGCCGCAATGCCAGCGCATCCACCGTGAATCTGGCGGCTGGGCTGATGGTGGCTTATCGCTCTGTGGAGCGCGTGTCCAGGACGATTGCGGGTTGGATCGACAAGAGCAATCAGTATATCGAAAATGTCAACCTGTTCAATGCCTCTATGGGCGAATACGCTGAACAGGCGGCGAATTATGCCTATCAGGTAGGGGAACTGATGGGCATTGACCCCGGCACATGGATGCGGAATCAGGGCGTATTCCAGACCCTTGCAACGGGCTTTGGTGTGGCCGCTGACCGCGCCTACATCATGAGCAAAAACCTTACCCAGCTTGGCTATGACCTGAGTTCCTTCTTCAATATCAGCGTGGATGATGCCATGCTGAAATTGCAGAGCGGTCTTTCCGGCGAGTTGGAGCCGCTTCGCCGTCTGGGTTACGATCTGTCTCAGGCGAGGCTGAAAGCGGTTGCTTTGCAGCTTGGCATCCGGGAAACCTTCAATGAAATGTCTCAGGCTGAAAAGGCCCAGCTTCGCTATTATGCCATTCTCACTCAGGTCACTACCGCTCAGGGGGATATGGCCCGTACCTTGGATACTCCCGCCAATCAGCTCCGTGTGCTGAAAGCCCAGGCTGAACAAGCGGCCCGTGCCTTGGGTAACACCTTTATTCCTGTGCTGAATGCCATTCTGCCTTATGCCATCGCTGCGGCAAATGCCATCAGAACGCTGGCAAACGCGCTGGCAAGCCTGTTTGGGTTTGCCATGCCGGAAGTGGATTATTCCGGGATCAGCGGCGCTACTTCTGCCGCTGAGGGGCTGGATAGCGCCCTGACCGGGGCTGGCGGCTCTGCCAAGAAACTGAATGAACTGCTGGCCGATTGGGATGAACTGAACATCATCCAGAGCGAATCTGGCGGCGGTGGTGGAGGCGGCGGTGCTGCCTCTGGCGCTGATAATTGGGATTGGGCGCTCCCGGAATATGATTTCCTGGGCGGTTTGATCCAAACCCGCGCTGACGCGATTCTGGCTGAATGGCAACCCGTCATTACCTGGATCAAGGATAATCTGGAAAGCATCCTGGCCCTGGGAGAAGGGATCGGCTCTGCCATTCTGGGCTGGAGCCTTGCCAAGCGGTTTATTCCCTCCATCAAAAATACCAACGGGCTTTTGAATAATCTGCTCAAGGGCGTAGCGGCCATCGGCATCGAGGCGGCTACCATCGCGCTTAATATCCATTTTACGGCTGATTATTTGCAGACCGGGAAATGGGGATCGTTGGCTGGCGGCATCATCACCGACATCGCCGGATCAAGCCTGGTAGGACGGATCGTGCAGACCATGTTCACCGATGAGAAGTTGGGGAAAACGGTTGGCACGATCACCACGGGCATCAGCTTTGTCATCAATGGCCTGATCTCCATGAACATGGGGATCGACGATGTAACCGCCCAGGGCATCACGCAAGAAAACCTGATTACCCTTGTAAAGAGCGGCTTGGAGACTGCCCTGGGCATCAGCATCGCGGCAAATTCCTACATTGAGCATACGCTGGGCGGCAAAACCAAGATGACCGATAAACTGCTGATCGGTGCGGCGGCGCTGGCCCTGACTGCCAACGTGATGGCAAATGTGACGCTGACCAAGGATGCTTTGAATAATGACAATGTTTTAGAGGTTTTCGCCTCCATGGGTACGGACATCGGAACAGCCTTGGGCGCTGGCGTGGCTGTTGAGCGGCTCCTGGGCGATAAAGCGGGATGGGCGGTGACTGGTCTTACCCTGACCGCAGATGCCGTGACCGATCTCACCCTGGCAATCGGGGATAAGAACGCAAACGGTTGGACTGCCGCCAATATCACGGAAATGGCTACCAGCGCCATTGAAGCGGCAGCTGGCGTGGCATTTCTGGCGAAAATGAAGCTGGGCGATAAAATTCATGTTGTTCCTTTTGCCGCCGCTGGCTTGGGCGCGTTTGCCAATGTGGCGCTGAATCTGGAATTGTCTGAGGGCGGTTTGACTGAGGGCGATCCTTTGAAGATTCTGGCGAGTTTGGGTACAAACGCGCTGACCGCCGCAGAAATCGGCACTTCTGTCTACTTCGCATTTGACAGCAAGAAAAAGGCTTTTGTGGCTACGGGCATCGTTTTCGCTGCTGATGCGCTGATGGATTTGTATATGGGCGTAGGTGATATTGCGGAAAACGGGATCACGGTGGAAAACGTGATGGAAACCGCGAAGGGCGCTTTGGAGGCCGCTGTTTCTGGCGGCTTGATTGCCAGCTATGGATTGAAAGGCACGTTTGACGCGAAAACCGCTGTACGGGGTGGAGCCACAATGTTGCTTGCCGCCGTTGGTGTAGGGGCCTCAGTGTGGTTGATGAAAGATGCCGCGAATCAGGAAGATGCAAATAAAGCCGCTTGGGAAGTGGGCGGCTCCATGCTAATGGATGTTCTCACTGCCGGGTTTGTGGGCCTTGAAGTGAAAAGGATGACCGGGAACAAAAAATACGGCTGGCTGGTTTCCGGCGTTACGATGGGCATCACAGCAGGGATCACCGCCGTTGAAGTGCATAACAGCGTGGAGGAGAACGGTCTGGAAGAATCCAGCATCCTGACGGGCCTCAAGGGCGCGTTGGAGTTTGCCGCCGCTGGCGTTGGCATCGGTATGACGGTGGGCCATCCTGTGGCTGGCGGCTTGATCGGCGCGGCGATTGGGCTTGCCGTGGAGGCGTTCGCTATCATTTCCGCACTGAATATGAGCGCCGCAGAGGATTTTGTGGTTATTTGGGGCGATACGGAATTGTCTGAGGATGACATCCAGAAAAAGGTAAACAGCTTCTTTGATTTCGATGTGAGCGCCCATGTGAACAGCATTTCTCTTCAGATTGATGAAACCACAACCATCAGCAATGCGGTGAACGGTGATCTTGCCAATCTGGAAAAGAGCCTGACCGGGCTTCGCATCGGATTGGACAAGCAGCAGAGCTATACCGATATTCATGATATTCTGGTGGGTAAAGATGGAGAGATGGGCAAAGGCACATTGATCGGAGATGTGAAAGAGCTGATCTCCCAGAATGCTATCAACGTAAGCGATTTCATTAAGGCTGGTACGGACAGCACGGGCCAGGGAGCCAGCCTGGTGAGCCTGATGAATCTCACTTCTCAGGATATTACCAGAGAATTGAATGAGGCTGGCAAGCTCTGGGGTGAGTATTTCAGTAACGGCTTTGAAGCGGTGGCTTCTGAGGCCGCAAACAATCTGCTGACCTACATTTATGAAATCACCAGCGCGGCGGCAAAAGGCCGGAGAAAGGCAGAGTTCCAGATCGCTTTCGGAAATCTGGGCCTCCAGGATATGACCTCTGCAACTGCCGGAAAAGTGGTCGATGAATATATCAAAACTGAGAATGAACTGCTCCAGCGGTATATTGAGGCAGAGCAGGAGGAGTTTGCATCCATCACCAGCCAGAGGGACGCTTATCAGGCGATGGTGGATAACTGGTCGCTGGCTCATCCTGAGGAGGCCATCCCTGATGAATACCTGACCCGGCTGCAACAGCTCAAGGATCAGTGGGAGTTGCTCAATCAGGAGATCGAAAACGGCGAATACAGCCAAGCCCATGCCGATTGGCTGGCGGATGTGGCAGAGGCCAGGGCACTGATGAAAGCAGAATTGAAGGATGCATATTCCTATCAAAAAGAGATCAGCGAGATGGATTTGGGCTTCAATACGGGGGACAATCTGGATTACAAGAAAGATGTATTCCAAAGCCGTTTGGGGCTGGAGGGCGCGATCGGTGATTACTACTACGGATACGGTAGTTATGATGCGGTCGTTTCCAGTTTTGATAAATATCTGCAAGACATTCTACAGCAGAACATGAGAGAGGCCGATTTTGCCCCGCTCAAGGCGGCACTGGATCAGGGTATTTTGAGTGTATTCGATGTGTTCACACCCGCTGAAATGAATGCCATTCTGGAGCGGTTTTCGTCTCAGGCCAGAGGCACTTACACGGATGATTTCACAAGCGTGTTAGTGGATGCCTTGTTCGGTACGGGCGATTCTTCCGGGCAATTCTCTCTCCAGGGTGTGCAAAGGCAGATCATCGAATCCGCAGCAAATTCGGCGGGTGTGGATATGCTGGATGTGCTGTCCTATTGGAAACAGAACAGCGGGGATATTACCAATTACGATCAGATGACAGAGATGTATTTGAGGGTGCTTCATGCGATCTCTGAGGCTGGCACGGAATGGAAAACACTGCTCGACAATACAGCAGATGTGCCCGATCTGAGCATTCCTGAGCCTGATTACAGCGGGCCTGTGGGAGCCGTAACGAATCTTGGCACGACAGTCACCGAAACGGCATCTACGATTCACACAGGTGTACAAGCAATCGTCAAAGACCTGGCTCTGCTTGGCAGTATCAGCTTTGGCAGCTCTCCTGGCCTGGGCGGTCGCGGCTCCCTGTCCTCTTTCCGGGGCTTCATCCCCTCCATCTCCTTCGCTCCCGCTGCGGCTGGTGGCCTCTTCGATGAGGGTGAGTTCTTCATGGCCCGTGAGCGGGGGCCGGAGCTGGTGGGCCAGATCGGACACAAAACGGCGGTTGCCAATAACAAGCAGATCGAGGGCGGCATTTCTCTGGGCGTGAAAGAGGCCAATGAGGGCGTTGAGCGCGGCCTGGATCGCCTCCATGATGATATGCGCGTACTCATTACCAAGTCCGGCAGAATGCGCCTGGAGCCTTCTACGGCGCTGGCCAGGACAGTCAAGCGCTCTGAGGAGATGCGCTTGCAGAGCGAGGGGGTGTAAGGAATGGTGCAAAACGGCCAGTATATCGGCTATCGGTATGACATGGGCTTCAAAATCAACGGAACGCGCATTCCTGATCCCAAGAAATTCTCCGGCAAGGTGAGCGATCTGGATACGATGGGCAAACGTGATGCCAACGGATTGCTTCACCGCTGCCGGGTGGCTACCAAGCATCCTTTGAAGCTGGAATATGAAAACATCACCTGGAGCATGATCCAAACGATCTGCGGTTTGATGACAGGGGCCAGCTTCTCCTTCACCTATCCTGATCCCGCTGAGGGTACAAAAACCATCACCGCCTATGTGGGGGATCGGGATTGGGATGTGGTGCAGGCGGTTTTCAATAAAGAGCCTATCGGTATTTTGAAGTTCAGCGTGATCGAGTATTGAGGAGGTGAGGGTAATGGTAACGGTATCCAATGCGTTTATGGCGGCGCTGGCTGATCCTGACGCGCATCCTCAGCGCATGGTGTTCAAGTTCGATAACGGCACGATCATCAGCAATGAGGACATCGATGTGGAGGGCGGCGTGGATTTCCATGAGGTTTTCTGCTCGGAAACCGATCTGACCATCGGCCTCACTCCTTCCTCTGAAATTTCCTTCGGGCTGTTCAATATTGATGGACACTGGACGAATTTCACCTTTGGCACATTCAATGCCTACATTGGTGTGATGCTGTCCGAAACCGCCAATGGCTCCGCTGCCGTTCAGCGTCCGTCCATTTCCATCTCCAATCGCACGATGACGGTGAGCGGAAATGGCAAGCGGCAGACCCTTGAGCTTTGCCCCCTGGGCCGCTTCATCGCTCCCCGTCCTGCCGTGGTGCAGAAAGTGTTGATCGATGTAACGGCCAACGATCAGATGACGCTCTTTGACGAAAATCTCCCTTCTGCTGCCACCCTGGGGATTACCTATCCCGTCACGGCTGGGAATATGCTCCGGGCGCTGTGCAGTCATGTGGGCGTGAGCGCGTCCAGTTATTCCTTCCTCAATTCCACCCTCACGATGGATGAGCCGGAAACGGAAACCTACACCATGCGGGATGTGCTGGGCTGGATTGCGGAGGCGGCTTGTGCCAATGCCCGTTTCAATCGGGAGGGAGTGCTGGAACTGGCCTGGTTTAATACCACATCCAAGAGCTTCAATGAGGGCAATTACGCCACCTTTGAGCCAAGCTGGTATCAAGCCCCTCAGGTACAAAAGCTCCATATCCGCAATGCGGATTCCACGGAGGAGGCCATTGTAGGCAGCGGAACAAGCGCCTACATGATCCAGAATAATCCGTTTCTCCGGCAGGATGATACGGAGGAAGAGGAGGAAAGCACATGAGCGTAAACGATGTATATACCAAGCTGAGAACGGCTCCCAATTATCATCCGGCATCCGTTGATCTCTTTGATGATTGTACGCTCCAGGCCGGGGATGTGGTGACGGTGCGATCCGGCAATGACAGTTACGCTCTGCCGATCTTCTCCCAGCATTTGGTGTGGAATGGGGCATCCACCACCCAGCTTGAATCCACGGGGAATGAGAAGCGAAGCGATCTTCCCCCGCTCAGGAAACGGGATATGAATACGGCCTACGGGCTTGGCTCCGGGGCATACGGTACGCAAAAATCCAACGAGGAGAAATTCAAGCAATACGAAACGCATTTTGAGCAGACCGATATGTATTTCTCCCTCCTGGCTACCGAAAGCCAATGGGATGAACTGGCCCAGGAGGGCCATGTGACGGCTTACACCCAGATTCTCCAGACCGCCGGGGATGTGAGCATTGTTGCAGCTAAAACTGGGATCGAAGGGCTGGAAGAGGGAGAAACACTTTACTCCAAGATTAACGTGAATGCGGAGGCAATTTCTACCGAAGTTGCCAGGGCGCAGGGTGAGGAAACATCTCTTTCTTCCCGTATCACGCAAACGGCAGAAAGCATCTCCACCGAAGTCACCAATCGTACCAATGCGGACAGCGCTCTTTCCAGCCGGATTACGCAGACCGCCACCGACATTTCCACGCTTGTCACAAAAACAGGCGTGAATAGCTTGGGGCAGGACGAAACGCTGTATTCCAAGATCAATCAGAACGCAGAAAGCATCTCCACCGAAGTCACCAATCGTACCAATGCGGACAGCGCTCTTTCCAGCCGGATTACGCAGAATGCAAACAGTATTTCCCTGGTAGTGAGCAATGGGAGCATTGATGCCGCATCCATCGTGGCCGCTGTCAATTCTGCTGGCAGCTCCGTGAAAATTACTGCAAGCCATATCATTCTGGATGGTGATACGGTTGCCGCATCGCTTTATTCCAAGTCTCTGGATTGCGGAGATTTCACCTGTGATGATCTAACTGCCGGAGGCACAGCCAATATCTACGGAAATGCCATTGTAGATGGCTATCTCATCGCCAGCACAGTCAATGCAAGTGAGGTCTATGTCGCACCAGGGAATACCGCAGTTTCTTCTGCGATTGCCAGCTTTGGCGCAGCCACTTCCAGCGGAGGGCAAATCACGATCCCGACAACGCGATTGAACGGGAATGCAGGGCCGTCCATAAATTTTAATATCGCCGCTACGCAGTATTACATCGATGGCGTGGCGGCGGCAGAAACAACGGGCTGGAATGCAGCCAGGGCCAAGGTGGAGGCTCCCGCTCAGGGAACAGGTACATCCTTTACCGTGAAAGTACCCAGCGCCACACAAAACGCACAGGATACTTACACCTTTTCTATCACCAAGGGCGCTACTCCCGGCAGCAGCGGCTATGCGGCGGTTTCCCGTCTGGGCGTGGTGGTGGGCCGTATTGCCATCGGAGACTGGTACGATGCCGGGAAAGACGCAATGGGCGTTGCATCCTCCTGGAATGATAATGTGCTGACCTTCCGGGCCGCTCAAAGCAGCACAAAATCAGATTCCGTCACGATCACGGCAGGGGTTTCCTGTGTATACAATTCCACCACTCATCAATATACGGTCACTGGCTCCGCGATTGCGGATGGGGAATATATCAAAACCACCAGCACAGGATCAGGAACAGCGGCCTATGATGCGGGTGAGGCATCGGTCACGCTGGGTACACCTTCCTGGGACAGCGTGGTAACAAACAGCAATAACACTTACACCGTAACGGCATCCAATGGGGAAAGCAAAAGCCAGGGATTGTATCTTTATGCGGGGGGCTGGGCAAGCGGCGCTCGGTATGTGTATATGCGTACCGGGAGCGCCTATGGCACAACGAGGGCCAGAATCCAGGTGGAAATGCCCGCCTCCGGCACTTGGAGCTGGAGCAATCCCTCTCAGGGCTACGCGCAAGCATCCATTACCATCGGAGGAAAAACCTACACCGATTCTCATCAGATTCCGTCCAGTTGGATGTAACAAAGAAAGGAGCTTCATCATGGACAAGTACCAACTCATCAATCTCATGGTCGTGGAGCTGAATAAGCTCACCGTGCAGGGCGTGGAAAACATGAAGATCGTCATCGAAACCATCCAGCGGCTCACCCTGCTCTCTGGCGGTTTGGAAAAGGAAATCGCGGCCTACCAGAAGCGCATTGAGGAACTGGAGGCCCAGCTTCATCCTCAGGAAGAAGAGGACGAGCAGAAGGAGGAGTGACCCATGAAAAGCCGGAGCCGTGATCCTACCGCGCATTCTTCCTTCCAATCCATCATCAATCGGAGGTGAAATTATGGCATCGAAACACTATCTGGATGAAATCCCCCCGGCTGGTGGGCGTGTCTATGAGATCGTAGACATTCCCAACGGGGATACCTGTCACATCCATGATGTGACGGAGTATGAACAGGTCGGTACACAGTTTCATGCGGCTGATGTGAACGCCGCTTGTCTCCTGGAGGCCGATCATGCCAAGAGCGGTACGGTGCATGTGCTGACCACGCCCAATACCGATACGGAAAACATCAAATTCCGCGCTACCGCTGACTATGCCAAGGGCGATACCTTCACGCTGAACGGTACGGCCTGTCCTGCCCAGACCATCAGCGGCAGACCGCTGGAGAGCGGCTACTTCAAAACGGGCGCGATGGTGAACTGCATCCTCAGCCGGGGTACGCTCTGGTTTGAGGGGAGCCGCGCTCCCGTGCTGGTGGACGATACCACCGGGGCCGTATTCACCCTGGGCGTGAATAACGGCAAACTCTACATCAAGGAGGATGAGTAACATGGCGAATGAGGTTTACTTCCCCAATTCTGAGCAGTTTGATCTCATGAATGTCAATCTGGCCCGGATTGCCAGCTCCATTGAGGGCGGCGGTGACTTCACGGGCTTTGAAGGGATGCAGCGGGCGGTGCGCTCTGGCCTTGGGCCTACGCAGTTCCCTGTGGGCGCTCAGTTCACCGTCACCCATTCCGTTTTCGGGACGAGGGTATGTGAAGTGCTGGCTCATGACTATCTCAAGTCTGCTCATGATGCCAATGCCCACACCATGACCTGTCGTTTCAAGAATCTGCTCCCCGCTATCCAGTTTGACGCTCCTGAGGCGTTTTACTATGCGGAAGAGAGCATCCCTGCCGGAACTTATCATTTCCAGCTCACCGCCGCTTATTCCTCCTGGGCCGCTGGCACATATCAGTTCACGCTCACCCAGGCGCTCCCGGCCAAGGGGCAGCTCTGTTTGAGCGGCAATGCGGGAACGGCGATCACTTCTCTCAAGGTGAACGCTTATGCTTCTCAGACCACTACCACCGCTACGGAACAGTGCGCGATCACCGCTGGCAATGGCGGCACTGATCTGGGCGCTTTCGGCAATGGGCTGAATCATTCCCATCGCGTTTCCTATGGCTCCAATAACTACAAGGAGAGCGCGATGCGTCAGCATCTCATCAGCTCTGCCGCCGCTGGCTCCGTCTGGAAACCGCAGACCAAGTATGATCGTCCCCCGTCCTGGGCATCTTCCCTGGCTGGCCTGGTGGCTGGTTTCCCGGCTGACTTCCTGGCTACCGTGGGTGAGGTCAATCTGCCCTGCGTCACCAATAACACCTTTGAGAGCCAGGACAGCTCCACTCCCATGAACACCGCTTACACCCTGCATGACAAGTTCTATCTGCTGTCCTCCTGTGAGGTATTCGGCAGCAAGAGCATCGCTGCGGATGAAAGCAAACTCCTGCCCTATTTTGAGGGTGCTACCAATGCGGATCGGATCGGCTATCGGGATGATGGTACGGCGGCTATCCAGTGGTTGCGTACTCCCTACCCGTCCCATGCCAGCGCTGTACGATTCGTCGGTTCGGATGGGTCTTTGCTCCATGACGGTGCCTACAATTCCCATTCCTACGCGCCCGCTTTCACCATCATTTAATCCCTTTTATCCGCGCCGTTAGGCGCGGTGTAGCGCCAAAATAAGGCGCTCTGACAGCTTTTCAAGAAGGAGGTAAAGGTTTTGTCCGTCCGCAAAGGAGACCGCTCAGAGGGCAATTTACAAGTGCTGAATCTCATTCGCATCGTCAGCGCCCACACCCTGCAAAAGTGCAGGAGTGAGAAGGTGTTTCCCAAGTCCTCCCGTTGGATCATGGCGAAGCCCATCATGGATGAGTGCCTGGGTGCGCTCACCTGTGTACGCCGTGCCAATGCGGTATATGTGGGAGATGATGCAGATGCCTGGCGGTATCGCCGGAATCAGCAAGTGCAAGCTCATTCCCATCTGGACGCGCTTCTTTCCCTGATAGACCTGGCCTTTACCTCCTTCAACATCGATCCTGATGCCGTGCAATACTGGACAAAGATCACGGTGGAGGCCGATGAAAAGCTAAAAGCGTGGATGAAGTCCGATAAGGAGCGATACGGACATCTGACAACAGGGTAATAACTGTTCCATCCGTAGGTACGGCGGCTAACCAGTGGTTGCGTACTCCCAACCCGTCCAATGCCAACAATGTACGAATCGTCAATTCGGATGGGTCTTTGAACAATAACAATGCCAACAATTCCAATTCCTACGCGCCCGATTGTGAGAAAGCCAGTTTGCGGTAGCCTCAGGGCCAAGCCAGTGCGCTCACACAAGGAGTTATTATCCTGCCTCTATTCTGATGAATTGGAGGGAACAGTGCGGGTGATGCAAGCATCCTTCGGGATGGTCGAGCTATCGGACACCCGTGACCCGCTTTGATATGAGCGATAACCCATACTTTGATGATGCCATATCGTTTGGCAATCTGTATCACGCTTTGAAAAGATGCTGCCGGAACGTGCGCTGGAAAGACAGCGTAGTGGGCTATGAAGCCAACGGTCTCAAGAATACGCTCAAGCTCCGTCAGGATTTGCTCTCAGGCAGATACAAAATCAGTCCCTATCAGCATTTCACGATCTATGAGCCGAAGGTGCGAAGCATCGTTGCCACCCGTATCCGGGACAGGCAATTTCAAAAGGCTCTTTGCGATAACGGTCTCTACGCTGACCTGGTGGAGCATTTGATTCATGATGACGGTGCTTGCCAGAAGGATCGGGGAACAGATTTCACCCTGGATCGCATGACCGCTCATCTTCGCCGTTATTACCATGAAAACGGCGCTGAGGGCTGGGTGCTGAAATGCGATGTAAAGAAATTCTTTCCCTCCATCCGGCATGATGTGGCGAAAGCCGCTGTCAGAAAGCGGGTGAAGGATGAGAAAGCCTGTGAAGCTGTTTGCACGGTAATCGATTCCTTTGGTGGAGATGTGGGCATCGGCCTGGGGAGCCAGATCAGTCAGTTGGTGGCCCTGAGCGTATTGGATGATCTGGATCACTTCATCAAGGAAAGGCTCCATGTAAAGCACTATCTCAGGTACATGGATGATTTCATCCTTATTCATCCCAACCGGGCGTTTCTCCAGGAATGCTTGCAGCTCATCCTCCTCCGTGTGGGAGCCATTGATCTCAAGCTGAACGAAAAGACAACGCTCTATCCGCTCCGGCAAGGCGTGATGCTGATGAAATGGCGTTTTCGGATCATGCCATCCGGGAAAATACTCCGTACCATGTCTACGGAAAAGCTCGGAAAACAACGCAGGAAAATGAAAAAGCTGATGGGGAAAGAGGTCATCGGAGAGTTGGAAAACGGTACTACCCGTGAGAGCTTCATTTCATGGAGGGCGAATGCCAAGCGAGGAGATACCTTCTTCCAACGGCAACGAATGGATCATTATTACTACCAACTGAAAGGAGAAATGAATGATGGAAAACAGAACTGTTGAAATGCGGCTGGCCCGTATGGAGGCTGTCACCGCCCAGCTCAGGGCAGAGATGGATGATGTCGTGCAGAACGCCTACAATCAGGCCGTGGAGGATCACGACGAGCAAAGGGCCGCTGAACTGGCCCGGATGATCCGTAATCGGATGCTGGAGCAGTCCGATAAGGAGTTCTCCCTGGATCGTCTGCTCCCCGAAGCTCCTTCCGGCGCTTCTTTCACAGCATGGCTTTCCTGGCTCCGTGATCTTGCCGCTGTAGTGAGCAATAATTGGGCCGTATACCGTAAGGCCCTGCGTGACCTGACCGATCAGGAGGGTTTCCCCTTCAACATCGTGTGGCCCGTCCCGCCCGATAAAGAGTAAGGAGGTACACGCCTATGACGGTATATAACTGGCTTACTCTGCTGGGCGTACCCGCCCTTCTCGCTGTCATTGTGAAACTCATCTATAACTCCATCAAAGGCGTGAAAATGGGTGTACAAGCCCTGCTCCGCGCCCAGATGATCGATGATTTCAATCGGTACAGTGAGAAGGGCTATGCTCCCATCTACGCACGGGAGAATTTTGAAAACTGCTACCAGCAGTATCACCGCCTTGGAGCCAATGGCGTGATGGATGATTTGCGGAATAAGTTTATGGCGCTCCCCACACGGGGGTGATACCCATGATGCTGACCGTGATCCTGATTCTCCTGATCGTGCAGGGTGAGCCAGTCCCTTGGTGGATTCCCGTCATAACGGCGGCGCTTACCCTTCTCCTTCACGGTCTCATCTTTCTTGGCATCCGCTGGACACATCATTGTAAAGGAGGGATATTCATGATTAACTGGAAAGTTCGCATCAAAAACAAGCAGTTCTGGCTGGCGTTGATTCCCGCCATCCTGCTGCTGATCCAGGTTACGCTTTCCATCTTTGGCGTGACCTTCGATTTCGGGGAGATCGGCAATAAGCTGGCTGCGTTGGTCAATGCCGTTTTCGCCGTGCTGACCATCCTGGGCATCGTCACCGATCCTACCACCGATGGCGTAGGTGACAGCCAGCGGGCGCTGACCTATCAGGCTCCCTACAAGGATTTTGAGGAAGAGGATTAAAACGGACTGGAGGCCGCTCTCCTTCGGGGGAGCGGTCTTTGCGTAAGGAGGTTTGCGGCATGAAATACAATGAAAAGAATCCCCCGCTTGTCTGTATGCAGACCCAAAGCAAGTGCTACAAGGGTACGCGCAAAATGGAGATCAAAGGCGTTTTGTGGCATGATACCGGGGCCAATAACGCCTACATCAAGCGCTATGTCCAGCCCAGCGACAATGCCCCGGATCGGGAAGAAATGCTCCGCATCCTGGGCAAGAATCAGTATAACAATGACTGGAATCATACTGACCGTGAGGCCGGGATGAATTGCTGGGTTGGCAAATTGGCCGATGGTACGGTGGCTACCGTCCAGACAATGCCCTGGGATTATCGGCCTTGGGGATGCGGCTCCGGCAAAAAGGGGAGCTGCAATAACGGCTGGATTCAATTTGAAATCTGTGAGGATGGCAAAAACAATGCGGAATATCTGGAGGCCGCATATCGGGAGGCGTGTGAGATCACGGCCTATCTGTGCCTGATGTACGGTATTGATCCGTATGGGACTGCCGATTGCGGCGGTGTGACCGTGCCTACCATCCTGTGCCATCAGGACAGCTACAAATTGGGCCTGGGGAGTAATCACAGTGACATCTACGATTGGTTTCCCAAATTCGGCAAGAGCATGGAAACCGTGCGGGATGATGTGGCGGCGCTGATCCGGGCAGAGGCCGCGCTGCCGGAAGAGGAGCCTGAGAAAGCGGAAACCGATGAAGAAAAAATCTGGTCTTTCCTGCTGGATCACATCGGCAATGCCTACGGCGCTGCTGGCATGATGGGCAATCTCTACGCTGAAAGCGCTCTGCGCTCCATCAATCTCCAGAACACCTACGAAAAATCTCTGGGCATGACGGATCAGGAATATACGGCCCAGGTGGACAGCGGCGGCTACGGCAATTTTGCCGATGATCGTGCCGGATACGGGCTGGCTCAGTGGACTTATCCTTCCCGGAAAGCGGCGCTCTTGGCTTATGCTCAGGAGCAAGGCAAATCCATCGGGGATATGGATATGCAGCTCAATTTCCTCTGGAAAGAATTGCAGTCCTATTCCTCCGTGCTGGCTGTTCTTCAATCCGCTCAGTCTGTCCGGGAGGCTTCGGATGCTGTTTTGCTCAAATATGAAAAACCTGCGGATCAGAGCGAAACCGCTCAGGAGCGCCGTGCAGGGTACGGCCAGACCTTCTATGATCGGTATGCCTCTCAGAGCCATTCTGAGGCCCCTGAGAGCGCTCCTGATTCTACCCTTACAACGGGTCTTCAGGATGGCTCCAAAGGCTCTGATGTAGCCACAATGCAGTCTATGTTGATTTCCTGCGGTTATGCTCTTCCCAGGTATGGAGCGGATGGGAATTTCGGCGCGGAAACCCTCTCTGCCGTGAAGCAGTTTCAGCAGAATCACGGTTTGACCGTGGATGGCATCGTGGGCAAGAAAACCTATGCGGCCCTGCTGGATGCCTATTCCCAGATCATCGCCTCCTCTGATCCTGAGCGGGTTTACACCGTTACGATCTCCGGCCTGTCCAAAGTTGAAGCAGAGAAAATCATCAATATCTACGGCGGCGAATTGTCCGTTGGCTGATCCAAAGCGCAGAAATGAATCGTACTGCGCTTTTCCTATGCACAAAAATAGAGATGACCTTTACGCCATCTCTATTCTGACCGTGAATCCGAACAGATACTTTGTGATAAAGGTGTTCGGATGAGGTCGTAATGGTGGAGATTGGAGCGCAAAATCCGAACACTCCAACGTGTAAACAAAGCTGTCAGGCATTGTATAACAATAGAATGTAAAGGTGCGTGATCCATCGGGATTGTCGAATACTTCAACCCTTCGCACCAGGGCATCAATGACCCTGCGGCGGTATTCCGGATCAGAGACATCACCGTGTCGGAAGGAATCCAGCCAGAACATGATTTCGCTCTTCTTTATGATAGGCTTGGATTGCTCTTCTGATGCGATATTATAGATCAGAGTTTCTTTCTCTTCCTCCAGGGCGGCAAGCCGCTCCTTGGTGGTGGCGGTGATGATTCCCTGCTCAATGGCATAGAGCATATTCTTGAGGCCCTTTTCCACTTCTTTCAATCTTTCCTTATAAGAATCCAGCAGGGAATGATCTGCGGCTTCTTTTTCAAATAGTTCCACCACACGGGAAGAAACCAGATCGATCATTTCATCGGTAAGGGCGCGAGATACCACTTGATGAACGACAACAGATTCGATCAAGTCTTTCTTTTCCACCCTCTTATCACAGGAATGATCTCTTTTCCGGCCAGCGCATTTATAGTAATAGTGCATTGTACCGCTCTTAGATGTGCCGGATTCACCGATCATAGGCTGTCCACAATGACCGCAGAAGAGCTTTGTAGTCAGCAGATAGTCCTCTTTGGCTTTGGAATGGCCCTTTGAGCGTGTGACGATCTCCAGGCGGGATTGTACCCGTTCAAACAGTTCATCGCTTATGATGCGCGGTACACCATTCGGAACGGTATTTCCCATCGCGCTGTATTCTCCAATGTATCTCCTGTTTTTAAGGATCACCCTGAGAGAATTTTTATTGAAAGCCGCTCCACGGGAGGATTTTACACCCATGCCATTGAGTGTGTCGCAGATTTCCTTGGTGGTGTGTCCGTCCGCATACAGTTCATAGATCATTTGCACCAGTTTGGCCCCAACTGGCTCAATTTCATATCTGTGATCTTTCCCGATGCGATACCCAAGAGGGGTTGTACCACCGATGACCTTGCACTCCAGAGAGTTTTCCACCAGGCCGCGCCGGATGGATCGAGCCAGGTTTTCAGAGTAATACTCTGCAAGCCCCTCCATGACCGCCTCCATCAAGATGGATTCCGGGGTATCATTGAGAGGGGATGTAGCGTAAAACACCTTTACTCCGTTCTTTTTCAGACGGGATTTATAGATGGCGCTATCCTCTCTATTCCGGGCAAAACGATCAACCGCATAACATAAGACAGCTTCAAAATTCTTCTTGGAGCTGTCTTTTATCATGCGCTGAAATTCCGGCCTTGCATCGGTTTTCCCGGTCAAGGCGCGATCCGCATAGATTTCCACGATGGTCATACCGTGCTGCTTTGCAAACTGTGTGCATACACGCACTTGACCATCGATGGATTCATCCCGCTGATTGTGGGAGGAGAATCTGGCATAGATAACGGCTTTCATGATTTCAGAATCCTCTTTAGTTCTTGATATTCCCGAATGTCAACGATCAATTCCCGCCTCATCTCAGCCAATCTTTTGAGCGCTATCCCCTCTCTGGACTTCCCGATCATACTGATATACCATCGCCATAAATTCATGTTTCTGCTTTCTGTCCAGTTTACGGAACAGATCAAGAATATCCTGCTCATCATCGCTTGTCGCTTCGGCAAAAGGTTTTTCCTCTTCTGCAAAGAAATCGGATTTACTGACTTTCAGTAATTCTGCAAGTTGGCCTATGATCTCTTCTTTGGGCAGAGAGCCGTTGTGCCAATAGGTTACTTTTGAGGGGGAAAGTCCCAGCTTTTTGACGCAAGCGCTGGGTGATGTCTTTCTTAAAGCGCAGATTCGCTCAAAATTCTCCCAGAATGTCATCAACTTTCACCTCTCAAAAATTTTTCAAAAATCAGTAAATTAGGGGTTGACATTACTGATTTTCAGTAATATAATAACAACAAGAACAAGGCCGGGGCGGTTGACACTCCGACAGAGTTCGATGAACGGAACGGCAATTCCGTAAATCGGTGTTATGCAATAACAATAATAACATCGAACTCTGCATTTGTCAACCCCTCCTTCCTGTTCTAATAAGCAGAAAGGAGTTTTTGGCGTGACAAGCCCCATTCGGGAACGGCTGCAAAGCTGTGGCAAAACCCAAGTGTGGCTCATTCACAAGCTGGCAGAGAAAGGCGTTAGCGTTTCTCCCTCCGATATGTCTTACATCTTGTCAGGAGTTCTGAACACTCCCAAGGCACAGAAGGTCATCGAACTGTGCGGCGAGATTCTGGACGAAACGGAGGAAAAGGATCATGAACACACAGCAAGCTGTGGATGAGCTGGCAAGAGGAATCTTGAGAATCCTTCCGGGGATTCAGTCCTGGCTCAAGGAGCATCAGGACGAGTATCAGAAATGGCTCAAACTTCACCCATCCATTGTAGAGGAGGCGTAACAATGGTTTATCCCGATGGTCGTTATCATCCTGTTCATCGCCATCAGGCACAGGACATGAAGAAAAAGAAGCTCAGCAAGATGGAGAAAATCCTTCGCACTCTCCCTGCCCCTGGCGCGGATCAGACCTTTGACTATTGCCCTCAGTGCAATAGGTATCAACATCTGCGTTTTCGCAAGCTCTTCCTTGGCAACATTGAAGTCTCTACTTCCTGCTGCGGGAGGGTGTTGGGGTATCTGGATTTCCCTCAGGGAATGACAAGGAAGGATCGCAAAATCTATGTTGCTTGGCTCAATCATTGAGGTAGTGACATGGGAGATACCCTGATAACCAAAGATGGGAAACGGCATCTGATCTGCCGTGACACCCATTTTGAAGAACTGCTCCGGGATTACCTGGGCGATGATGCTGCCAGGTGGTATCGGGAGAGAATCGGGCGAATTGACAGCGCCCTGGATGCAATCGAATGGATGCGGGGAATGGATGACTTTGATCTTCCCCGTGATGACCTGATTGAAATTGCCCTGACGGTGAAAGACATACCGGGCTGGGATGGATGAGAGGAGAAACCCCATGAAAGCGTACAAAGGTTTCACGAAGGATATGAAATGCCGGGATTTCCAATATGAGGTTGGAAAGACCTATGAAGAGCCTGAGGCCGAACTGTGCCGTAAAGGTTTCCATGCCTGTGAAGCGCCCATTGACTGTCTGCGTTATTACGATCCTGCTCACAGTGTCTATCATGAGGTTGAGCTGGATGCCACCGAAGAGCGTGAAGAGGGCGATACCAAGCGTGTAGGCAAGAAGATTAAGATCGGCGCTCAGTTGGATATTCCCCATCTGTGTAAGGTGCAATTCGAGTACGTTAAGTCTCATTGCACCAATGAGAACAATGCCGATCCCGGTAAACCCGCTACCGCTGGCTATCGCGGGGCGGCTACCGCTGGCAACTACGGGGCGGCTACCGCTGGC
>JAFURY010000088.1 GCA_017480795.1 Succinivibrionaceae bacterium | reverse complement strand
GGACTCCAACGCCCGCAAGGAGACCAAATACAAGGTATGCAGGATACTCTGGGAAAGAGCGGAAAAACAGATTGATTTTTACGTCACCGACGACAGGCTGAGCAAACTGCCAGACCTTCACAGGTATATCGTCATGTACGCTTATGGAAAAATGATTGTCAAAGAAAAGCTCTGAGGGGTTGCGGAAATAGAGCGACGGCCGGAGCGGCACAGATCCCGCTTGAATCAGACTGCCGGCACACCACCCTGCGCGATTTTTGAGCGAATGACATCAAAACGGTCCAGATCTGCGACTACGTTTTGTAATACGGCAGCAGCAGTTCATGCTCCCAGATCGGCTTCACCTTTTCCGGCAGCCACAAATCGCCGCCAAGGGTTCTGAACGGGACGTATTTGCAGTGAAAATCCGAGCCTACGGAACCGAAAAAACCGTGCTTGAGAGCAAGATCTCGAATAAAAAGCTTCTCGTTGAGTTTCTGTTGGGGACTTCCCGCCTCGATGCCGTCCCCGCCGCAGTCATGAAAGAAAGCCGCCAGGTTTCTCAGGGCTCGATTGTGCATGTTTTCATAACGAAACGGATGAGCCAGCACCGCAAGCCCGCCGGAATGATGAATCGCGGCAACCGCTTCCTCCACTGACGAAAAATCCACATCAAAAAAGGCCGAACCGTTTTTGCCAAGATAGCGGCTGAAAGCTTCATCGTTGCAGGAGACAAGTTTCTGCTCTACAAGAAAATCGGAAAAATGCTTTCGCGTCACAAAGGTTCCGCGTTTTTCAAGTTCCGCTATTTTGGCGTACAGCAGTTCGGCATCGAAATCAAGCAGCTCTGTAAGGCGTTTTGCGATTCTTTCGCACTGCTGCTCTCTTATCTCGCCGTGATACCTGATTATTTCGCCAAGAACCGGATCGTTTCTGTCGCAGCGGAGTCCAACCACGTGGATCTGAAACCGGCAGCTGCCGAACTGCCACGTGGTGGATATTTCGATGCCTGGAACAACTCTTACATCAAGTTCCCCGCCGCGTTTTTCGGCCCGGGCGACGCCGTTCATGTTGTCATGATCGGTAACCGCCAGAACCCTCACCGCCCTTCTGGGCTCGGCTGCGTACTCCACCAGTTCCTCGGGCGCAAGAGCTCCGTCGGAGCACATGGTGTGACAGTGCAGATCAGTCTTAATAGGCGCCACAATCTGTTTCAATGATTTCTCCATTCGATCTTTTTCCTGATGTTTTCCCAAGTCCTGCGCAAGAAATGCAGTCCTTCGCGCCAAATCGGCGCCGCGGCTTCTTACGGTGGGTCCGAATCCTGCTTATGCGATTGCGAGCGCTTTGTCAAAACGCATAAAAGCCGCGGCACGAAAGAGGCTGACAATGAACGAAGAGACAGTAAACAGGCGATTTCGACAAATGGCAGCAGATCTGCGGACAGGAATGCTTGGCCTCCAAAAACTCCTGTCGTTTTTTCCGACAACCCTCAGTCCGCCATCGACGGCCGGAACAGGAAAACAGAGCATGCAATTTTGCGTTTTTCTTTGCTGATCCTACAATAAAAAACTGTGACAAATAACAATTTTTTCTTTAGAATAGGCGAAAAAATTTAGCAGCTGTTTTGGAACTAATCTAACCGGAGGGTATCTTTCCCGGCGGCAGCGGCCGGCAGAAAGACCAGTATCGAATGAAGAAAACAAAGATTGTATGTACCATCGGACCGAAATCCGAAAACAAAGCCATGATGTCCAAGCTTCTTGACGCAGGCATGAACGTGATGCGTCTGAACTTCTCCCACGGAGATTTCTGGGAGCACGGCGGACGAATGATCAACCTGCGCGCGCTGATGGCTGAAACCGGCAAGATCTGCGCCATTCTGCTGGATACCAAAGGTCCGGAAATCCGCACCAACGACATGAAGGACGATCAGGAAGTAACCCTTGAAGCCGGCCAGAAGTTCACACTTACCGTCGATCAGTCCGTATTGGGGGACAAGGACAGAGTTTCCGTCACATACGCCAACCTCAACAAGGATCTGAAACCAGGCGACACCGTTCTTCTCGACGACGGTCTTATCGGTCTGACCGTTGACGCCATCGAAGGCACGGAGATCCGCTGCACGGTTCAGAACACCGGCGTGCTGGGCTCCCACAAGGGCGTTAATCTGCCGAACGTGATCACTTCCCTGCCTGCTCTTGCCGAGAAGGACGAAATCGATCTGAGATTCGGATGCGAAAGAGAGGTGGACTTCATCGCCGCATCATTTATCCGCAAGAAGGAGGATGTGCTCAATATCCGCAAGTTCCTTGACACCAACGGCGGCAACGACATCAAGATCATCTCCAAGATCGAAAACCAGGAAGGCCTGAACAACTTCGACGAGATCCTCGAGGTCTCAGACGGCATCATGGTGGCCCGCGGCGACATGGGCGTTGAAATTCCGTTCCAAGACGTTATTTTCGCCCAGAAGATGATCATCAGAAAGTGCAACAAGGCCGGCAAGTTCGTTATCACCGCGACCCAGATGCTGGAGTCCATGCAGAAGAACCCTCGTCCAACTCGCGCCGAGGCCGGCGACGTGGCCAACGCCATCCTTGACGGCACCGATGCCGTAATGCTCTCCGGCGAATCGGCCAAGGGCAAATATCCTGAGGAAGCGGTAAAGACAATGAACACCATCTGCGAAAGAACCGATCCGCATGTTCTGGTGCGTCTTGACATCGAAGAAAAGAGCGTTGTGAAGAAGCATATCACCGAGGCGGTATGTCGCGGCGCCGTAAAGACCGCCGAAACCACCGACGCCTCTCTGATCGTCTGCACCACACGCCACGGAAATACCGCCCAGAAGGTCCGCAAGTACTTCCCTGCCGCTCCAATCCTGGCTATCACTCCGAACCTCAAGACCGCCAAGCAGCTCTGCCCGGTCAAGGGCGTGTTCCCATACGTGATCGATCACGAGTTCAACCACACCGACGAGTTCTTCAAACTGGGCAAGAAACTGGCTCTTGAACTCGGTCTGGCCAAACCTGGCGATCGCATTGTAACCGTGTCAGGCGCTCTTGTTCCTTCAGGACACACCAACACCGCATCCGTTCATGTTCTATAACCAGGAGATCATGACCTAGGCGGAAGCATTGCTCCCGCGGTGCCGAATGCCTGTACCGCTTCCTGCGGTACAGGCATTTTCGATTCGAACGATTCCCTGCGAAACCTTGAAACGTGAACAACCAATGCGGCACCTAGCATCGCATCCCGACCGATACCCGAAAGTCACGCTTACGGCCGTCAGAAGCAAGAGTCAGCAGTAACTTGCTCACAGATCCTTTGCGGTGATCCCGTATTTCTTCATTTTCTCCACCAGCGTGGTGCGGCGCATGCCAAGCAGTTCGGCCGCTCTTGCGGTAACGCCGCCCACCTTGTCCAGGGCCTGCCTTATCATATTGATTTCCAGATCCGCCAGCATATCCTTCAGATTGATGCCGTCTTCAGGCAGAACCTGAGCGAAGGCAGCAGCCTCGCTGTCGCTAGAGGCGGCATCGCTGGTGGCAAGAGAAGCAGCGGCCGCAGGCGGCACCTCCTGCTCATCCGCCCGCTCGGCGAACATGGCGAGAATCGCCTCCCGTTCGGTCTGCGGAGCCGACTCCTGCTGTTGCTTTTTGGCGACGCCGTACTGATATTTGACCGGCAGATCAATGTCGTCCACGATGCAGTTGGGATGCAGGATCATAAGTCTTTCCACAAGATTGGACAGTTCCCGCACGTTGCCAGGCCAGCTGTGCTGCATCAGGGAGGAAATGGCCCGCTGGGTAAACCGCACATTGACCCGGTGTTCAAGGGCATGGCGCGAGGTAAGTTCCTGCAGAAGCAGCGGGATGTCGTCCGCGCGATCCCTCAGCGGCGGGGTTTCAATCGGGAAAACATTCAGACGGTAGAACAGATCCTCTCTGAATTTGCCTTCGGCAATCATTTCCTCAAGATGACGGTGGGTTGCCGCGATAACTCTGACGTTGGCCCTGATGGGTTTGCTGCCGCCCACCCGCTCAAAGCACCGCTCCTGCAGAACTCTCAACAGCTTCACCTGCATAGGCATCGGCATGTCGCCGATTTCATCAAGAAAAATGGTGCCCTGCTCAGCCATTTCAAACCGTCCTTTGCGGGAACTGATGGCTCCGGTGAAGGCTCCTTTTTCATGACCGAAAAGTTCCGATTCCAGAAGATCGGGAGGAATGGCGCCGCAGTTGATGGGAACAAACGGGCCTTTCTGACGGGATGATAGCTCATGCACCGAGCGCGCCACCACCTCCTTGCCGGTTCCGGACTCCCCCAGGATCAGCACATTGGCGTCAGTTCCAGCCACCTGCTCGATAAGATGACGGACCTCCTTGATGGCATCCCCCTGCCCCACCAGCAGTTTGAGCAGCTTTTCGTTTCCTTTCTGACTTGAGCTGTTTTTGGGATGCATGGCGTAGAAGGACTGACAGTAGCGCATCTGCTGGGTGAAGTCGTCCAGTTCGAAGGGCACCTTCACCGATCCGGTCATATTGGAGTTGCTGTACTCCACATCCAGATTGATGCCGATGAAAGGCGTGTCAGGGTACTTCACCAGCAGCTGGGGAAGAGAAACCGACGACACCTTGCCCACTATGACAGCCGTCATCTCGTCCGAATCCTCAAGATAGGCCAGACAATCCTCCTCGCTTCCGCTTTGCCAGGATATGCCCAGAAAACCGGCAATAGTCTCGATTTGCTGCCTGCGTTCGCCGTCGCTGTCAAGGATCAGCAGGTTGCCTTCAAAATCCATATTTCCTCCCGCCGCCGATCTGCGGCTTGTCTCCTGATGATTTCATTGTACAAAACATGACTAAACGAAAAATTGATGCTCAAAGCAAAATGGCAAAAAATTGACAAACAGTCAAAAAGACGACCATTCAGCCGCGGCATGACATCAATCTCGCTGCGCCCAATGCCGGAGCATCTGTCCCGGATCACGCCGCCCAGGTTAAACGCCTGACGCAAAAGCACGAATGCGAACAATCAAGGCTCGTCGGATAATGAAGACGTTTACGGAAAAACGCAGGGCAGATCCAACAAAAGAGGCGCCGATGGCTGTATGATCACCGCATACAGGACATTGGCAGCGACTGTTTTTAGGGTTCGATCCCGGAACGGACGCATTTGAGATAGGCGCGCCTGATTTTGAACAAATTGAAAATGACTGAACATAGCTTCAGCCGACTACGACAGGAAGACGTGAAATGATAGACAACAAAAGCATTCTTGTTACAGGAGGCACCGGCTCCTTCGGCAAGAGTTTCACCCGCTATCTGCTTGAGCATTACAAACCGAAAAAAATCATCATCTTTTCAAGAGACGAGCTGAAGCAGTTTGAGATGAGCCAGGCGTTCAACGGCGCCTGCATGAGATATTTCATCGGAGACGTCAGAGATCTGGAACGTCTGAAAAAAGCCATGAAGGATGTGGACATCGTCATCCACGCCGCCGCCCTGAAGCAGGTGCCCACTGCGGAATACAACCCCATGGAGTGCATCAAAACCAATGTCATGGGAGCCAACAACGTAATCGACGCCGCCATTTACAACGGCGTCAAAAAAGTGATAGCCCTGTCCACCGACAAGGCAGCCAACCCGGTAAACCTGTACGGCGCCACCAAACTGTGCTCGGACAAGCTTTTTGTGGCCGCCAACAACATGGTGGGCAGCGGCGAAACCCGCTTTTCCGTGGTTCGCTACGGCAACGTCATCGGCTCAAGAGGTTCCGTAGTGCCGTTTTTCAGGAAACTAATCCAGGAAGGCGCCACGGAACTTCCGATAACCCATGAGGACATGACCAGATTCTGGCTCAAACTTGACGACGCCATCGCCTTCGTGATCAGAAATCTTGCAAGAATGCATGGCGGCGAGACATTCATACCGAAGATCCCGTCCATCAGAATGACCGATCTGGCAAAAGCCATGGCGCCCGATCTGCCCATCAAAATCATCGGCATAAGACCGGGAGAAAAACTGCATGAGGTGATGTGTCCGGCTGACGATGCCTATCACACGCTGGAATTTGACGATCACTACGTCATCACCCCGTCCATATCCATTGCCTTCAAGGCCGACTACCGCGCCAACGCGGCAGGCGAAACCGGACACCCAGTTCCTCATATGTTTGAATACAATTCCCACAACAATCCGCATTTTCTCACCGTGGAGGAAATCGCCGAACTCAACCGGACGCTTAAACTATGATCCCATACGGCAGACAGATCATTTCCGACGAGGACATAGAGGCGGTGGTCCAGACCCTGAAGTCCCCTCTCATCACCCAGGGTCCCGCCGTGGAGGCCTTTGAAAGCGCGGTGTCCGACTACTGCGGCGTCTCCCGCGCCGCCGCCGTGAATTCCGGAACCGCGGCGTTGCATATCGCCTGCCTCGCCCTTAGCATAGGACCCGGCGACATGGTGTGGACATCACCCATAACCTTTGCCGCATCGGCCAACTGCGCCCTGTACGCCGGAGCCGAAGTCGACTTTGTGGATGTGGATCCGGCCACCGGCAACATGAGCGTCGACGCGTTGAAAAACAAGCTGGAAACCTCGTCCCGGCTGCCCAAGGCGGTGATTGTGGTGCACCTTGCAGGCATGCCGGCCGACATGGAGGAGATCAGACGGCTGAGCATGGAGTACAGTTTCAGACTGATTGAGGATGCCTGCCACGCCCTGGGCGCCTCGTACAAAGGCAGCCGCATCGGCAGCTGCAAATACAGCGACATCACCGTCTTCAGTTTTCATCCCGTCAAAGCCATCACAACCGGCGAGGGCGGCATGGCCGTGACCAACGATCCAGCGCTGCACCGGAGAATGAAGCTGTTCTCATCACATGGCATCACCCGCAATAAGGATCTGCTGGAAAACCCTCCCGAGGGCGGATGGTATTACGAACAGCTCGCCCTTGGCTTCAACTACCGCATGCCTGACATCAACGCCGCCCTGGGCATATCCCAGCTGAGGATGCTGGACGGCTGGATTGAAACCAGACGGAAATACGCAGATTTCTATCTGAACCGGCTTGCCGGCGTAAGCGGTATCGAGCTTCCCCCAGTCCTAGGCGATCGCAGCAGCGCCTACCACCTGTTCATCGTCAGAGTCGACCCGGAAAAGAGACGGATGATCTACGACCGTCTGCGCAACGACGGCATCGGAACCAACGTCCACTACATTCCCGTATATCATCATCCGTACTACCGGGAAAAAGGCTCATACGTCCCGCTTGCGAACGCCGAGAATTTCTATGGCAGAATTCTGACCGTGCCTCTGTGCCCGGCCATGACCGAGGAGGACCTTGAATATGTGGCAGACAGACTCATACGAATCTGCTCAGAATCCACGCGGACGGCATAAGACCCAAAAATCAAAGTTGCCTCGCAAAACACATAAAATTCGGCGCGCGAATTTAGACAATTCCTGGCAATGGACTGATAATCGTTACCTGAGCAACCGTCGGTGACGGCTGCCGGATGTTACAATAATAACAAAGGAATGAATGTACAGATGACTAAGAAAATCATTGCAGTTTTGGCAGCGGCCTCCGCTTTGGGAATTTCGTCCATGGCCAGCGCCGGCATCGAAGCCGGAAAGCTTGTGGTCTGGGTAAACGGCGACAAGGGCTACAACGGCATAGAGCAGGTAGGAAAGAAGTTCACCGAAGAGCAGGGCGTTCCTGTCGAAGTCGCGCATCCTGACGGAGTCGAGAACAAATTCCAGCAGGCGGCCGCCACCGGCAACGGTCCCGACATTTTCATGTGGGCGCATGACCGTTTCGGCGAATGGCAGAAGGCAGGTCTTCTTGCAGAGCTGACGCCTAGCAAGGATTTCATCGGCAAATTCCAGAAATTCGCGTGGGACGCCGTATCCATTGACGGCAAAATCTACGGTTATCCAATCGCCATCGAAGCCATCGGTCTCATCTGCAACCAGGATCTGGTAAAGCAGGCTCCTAAGAACTACGAGGACTTCGAGGCCCTGGAAAAGCAGCTGCAGGCAAAAGGCAAGAAGGCGGTAATGTGGGACTACACAACTCCTTACTTCTCCTATCCGGTGATCGCAGCCAACGGTGGCTACGCCTTCAAGAAGGTTGGCTCCGGCAAGTACGACATTTCTGACACCGGCGTGAACAACGAAGGCGCCAAGATCGGAATGAACTTCCTGGTTGACATGATCAAGAAGGGTATTATGGTCAAAGGCACCGACTACGGCGTCATGGACTCTTCCTTCGCTAAGGGCGAAGTGGCATGCATCATCACCGGACCTTGGGCCTGGTCAAATTACGACGGCAAGATCAAATACACCGTCAATCCTCTGCCTAAACTGGCCGGCAAGCCAGCCAAGGCTTTCGTAGGCGTTCTGGCAGCCACCATCAACGCCCAGTCTCCTAACAAGGAACTGGCCACCGCGTTCCTTGAGAACTATCTTCTCACCGATGCCGGCCTGAAGACCGTCAACGATGACAAGGCGCTAGGTGCAGTCGCTCTTAAGTCCTTCCAGAAGGTGCTTGAAAAGGATCCGCGCATCAAGGCTACCATGGCCAACGCGGTAAACGGCGAGCCTATGCCGAACGTTCCTGAAATGAACCGTTTCTGGTCCGCGTTCCAGCAGGCTCTGAGAAACTCCACCACCGGCCGTCAGAGCGTAGACGAGGCGCTTAAGGTCGCAGCCGAGCGTATAGCCGTCAAATAATTCCGAAAGTCATCTTTGCCAAGGGCTCCGTCAGGAGCCCTTTTTCATACCATGTCACCGGCATGTGCCGGGTTTCGCAAAACAGACTCTGATTCAGCCGAATACCGCTATAGACAGAATTCACTCAGAAGAATCGCGCCAAAGCCAAAGTCTGCACGGTTGCTCGCCGTCCGCTTCTCAATCCCTGATCACAAAAGCCTGAAGCAGATGCTCGGCCACTCCCGGTGCATCCGGATCGTGAGCGCCCTTTCCGGTATCAAGACTGCGCATCTCTTCCATTTCGATCTCAGTCAGTTCAAAATCGAACAACTCTAGATTTTCTCTGATGTGCGCCGGACTGGTAGCCTTCGGCAGCACCGCGGCACCTTCCTGAATCTCAAACCGAAGAATTACCTGCCCCGGCGTTCTGCCATGAGCCGATGCTATTCTGGCAATGACAGGATTGCACAGAAGATCGCCGCTTCCATGCCCCAGCGGAAACCAGGCTTCCGTCGCGGCGCCGGAAGATTTCATCAGACAGCGTATAGCCTTCTGCTGAAAAAAAGGATTGAATTCGACCTGATTAACGGCAGGAGCGGTGGCAAATCCGGGAACAAAATTCCGCCAGATGGCAGGCGTCATGTTGCTTACTCCTATCGACAGGATCTGCTTCAGTTCCCGTGCCTCCTCCATAGCCCTCCAGGCCCCGGCGACATCCCCATACGGCTGATGGATCAGGTATAGGTCGACATAGCCCAGATCAAGTTTTTTCAGAGAACGGGCGATGCCGCGCTTTGCTCCTTCGTAGCCGTGATCCTGCAGCCAAAGTTTGCTGGTCACGAAGATGTCTTCTCTGGGAATTTTGCTGTCCCGCACGGCTCTTCCCACCTCTTCCTCATTGAAGTAGGCGGCTGCCGTGTCGATGTGACGGTATCCGGCTTTAAGCGCCTCAGTCACGACGGCATAGGTTGATCCGTCCGAAGGGATCATAAACACGCCGAATCCCACCGACGGCATTGATCTGCCGTCATTCAAAGTCAAATAATTCATCAGGTTGCTCCTTTGATAACCGGCCGCGTTTTTCTGAAGACAAACTGTACTTCACGGATCGCAACATGCGCGCGAACGCGCGATAAAGCCATCCGAGAACGGTTGCCTAAAACAGCGTTTCCGACAGTTTCGACTGAAAACGCCTGTCCTACTTTCCAAGCCAGCCCTTCACGGCAGTCTTCACGGATTCAGGATCCTTCTGAGCATCGGCTCCGGTCACCGCAAGACCCGCGCCCACCGATGCCTTGCCGCAGGCCTCCGACAGTTTGCGGTCAAAACCGGAAAGACCGCTTCCGGCATGAGTGGCGAACGGCATGATCTTCTTGCCTTCCATCTGCCCGCACTTGGACTCGAAGAAAGTGTACATGATCATCGGCCAGTCTCCCCACCAGACCGGAGCACCGATATAAACCGTGTCATAGCCGGAAAGATCGGGCAAGGATCCGGCAATGGCCGGCCTAGCGTTTTCAAACAGTTCCTTTTTGGCATAATCGGTTAGTTCCTTGTAGGTGGCCGGATATTCGTCCTTCTGAGGCTTGACTTCGAACATGTCCGCTCCGGTTTCGCCGGCTATAATCTCGGCCACCACGGCGGTGTTGCCATGACTTATGACGCCTACGCCGTACTGCTCGCCGGTTCTTGAAAAATATACCACCAGATTTTTGGACTGCTTCGCGCCGTCGCGGGCGCCGTCATCCGCTGACGCCACGGTCGTGGATAGAACAACAGCTGCCGACAGTAGCGCCGTCTTGAATAGATTTCTCGTGATCATATAAAACTCCTGGTAAGAAATATTCAGCAATTCGCTCCGCACAAGTTATCGATAAACCGCTTCGCTCGTTACACTTTGCGCCCTTACACTTTGCGCTTCTTGCAGAAAACACGGTTTGATTGCAACCGCCCGCCTCCTTGACCGCAGAAGAAAACCGTCCCAACTTATGTCATAAACACGCAGGAATCAAAACTCAAAGTCCTGTAAGCCAAGCAACAGAGATTGCATAACTTTCGGATATGTCCGCCATGACAATCAGAATTCATGCTCCCGGAGTTAACGCAGCCGGCCGGCTCGCCTGTACCCGCAAGCGAATCGGGCAAATTCCCATCCATTATAGCAATTGCCTGTGCGGATTTAGCGGATTTCAACCGTTTCGGACCGTTATCTGTGGCACAGACTGTATTTTCAGATATGCCTTGCGCCTGCGGTGGCGCAGCTCTCGTCTTCGACGATCAGACAGCAACGAGATTCTTCCCGTCTGAATTCTGCCATCCAGAGGACTTCGAATTGCAAAAACTCCGCCATTTTCAGTATCGGGGTCGCCAAGAGCGGCAATCTCAGCGGTATTCCGCCTCAAAAAAAACGTCATTCGCAGGCAAAACATGCAGTCCAGTGAAACACAGTCGCAGAAAGGCTACAAAGCGGGCTGGCATGGACAGAAGAAACTGCCGATCCCGCTGATATGCTCATTGAACAAAGTTCTGCGAATAAAAAAACCGCCGTCCAGCGGCGAAGCTGACAGCGGAAAGAAAAACGCATCCAGACCTTAGGCAAAACACGGCAACGGTTTATCAGACTTGTTCATTTCCGGAATTTCACAACCCGTCTGCAGCATTCTGGCAACATGCAGCACAGAGTCTTCGGACTTATGTCAAGACGCTCCGCCGCAGCTTTGCGCTAAATCCAACAGGCGCTGGCGCGTCCAATATAATCTAGTTCTCCTGTAGTTAATTTCCGAATTCTCATCATCGTTATCACTCGAGCGGAACCTGCCATAGTTTGAAATCCCTGCGACGATACAGGTCCTTACATCATTTTTGCTCTGCTCGCCTGCGCACTGACCAAACATGCGGAATTTTTGAAAAACGTCAGATCAGCTACGCCCTCATAGCACTCTCGCTCATGTATTTCATTTACAAGCATATTCTGTGCCATTTTTTTTGCAACAGTGCGGCGCGTTGAATGGTGCTGTACGATTCTCATACATTTCGGAAATAATCGTGGATGATAAGCGCTGATCCTGTTCCATCTGAAGCAGGCGCAGACCCGCGTCGCTTTGTTTGGCGCGAATGTAAGCGGATGGTCGACCGGCAACATTTTGTCCATGGGGGGATTCCCAGCGTCAGCCAGACAGACAAAACGCATTAAGCCTGCAGAACATTTCCTCTCCGGATGCTCCTGCCTTTATCACCAGTTTCAGATTGAATTTTGACGTTGCCAAAACCATGACATTCCATCGGCGGTTTTTGCCACCGTCAGAACGATCAGCCGACTTCTCCTGCAGAGCAACAAGAATCTTGCTTTGCAGTTAAGGTAAACACGCCCGAGATCACGGCACACAACCTTTCACACAGCATCGCGCCGCATGAGGCCTGACTACTACGCTTAGATCCGCTCTGTAAGCAAATATCCGCACCATGTCCGTTCGGGCGCTCGACCGATGCAACATTCAAGACCGCAGTACCTTAAAAACAAGTTCCAAAACTGATAAGATCTGCGCTACGGAGGTGTCGATTCGATGAAATTTTCTGTTTCTGGCCTTAAAGCGATCATCGCAATCTTCTTTGTCTTTTTTGCTGCCGCCAATGGCGTCCTGGCTGCCGTGCTGAACCTTGACACCATCGACGAGGAACGCTACCGCAAGCAGCTTGAGGCGCTCAATTCCAACGCCTCCCTGACCGAAGCGGAAACTCTCACCCGCGATGATCTGAATTCGATCCTGAAAATTCTCACCCAGTATCATCAGGTCAAGGATCACTACGATCGGGTCACCACCGCCGTCAAAAATTCTCCGGACACAATACGCGAATACGAAGAAAAACTTGCCAAACTGCAGAAACAGTACGAAAACGCCAAGCTTCCGGATCTGTCCAAGGAAAACACCCGGGACCTCACCTCAAAAATGGAGGAGATTTCCAGACAGAGGGATGAAACGCTGACCGAACTGGAAAGCAACAAGAAAAAACTGTCCAGCATCAGCAAAATACCTGAGTACGTGCAGAAAAACAGCCAGCAGTATCAGGAAACCATTCATGCCAACAAACGGACGATGGCCGAAGGAAATCTGCGTCAGCAGCAGGAAACCGCCCTGCAGGCCGAAGTCAGCTACTGCGAATATCATCTTCATTACCTGCAGTACCTCAACACCGTCTACAACGTGCTTCAGGAAACGGTCAGCGCCAGAATCAGGTACTACCAGCTGAAATACAATCAGGAAACCAAACTGCTGGAACACTACAACCAGCAGCTTGAGATCAACCGCAAAATAGATATCCAGCAGGAAAGCAGAGAACTTGAGGAAATGATCACCAGCCTGACAGTGTCAGGAATGGCGACTTCCGAAACATCCAAGTTCCTCAACTCCCAGAATCAGGAATACATCAAAGCAATCGAAAGCACCAACAAGGAAATCGAAACATTAAGCAACGAAAGCAACCGTCTGAAAAAAATACTGGAGGAAACCACCCGCATCGAAACGGAAATCAACGAGCTTATCGATACGCCGTCTGATTCACTGGCGCTGTCCCAGTCCATGTCCATCAGACAGAAAAGCATCCCGGACTTCAGCACCAGCATCAACGCCGAGGATCTGCTCAGCAGCGTAAGACTGGAGCAGTACGATCTCAATTCTCTGGAAGTTTCGGCGCAAAATCTGGAGTCGTATGTCGCCGATTTCAGGGCCAAGGAAGGCGACAGCTGGACCCGCGAGCAGGAGACCGCGGTCCGGGAACTCATTCTGCAGCAGCAGCAGCTGATTGACTGGTACCGGAAGAAACTCGATCAGAAGGTCAAGGAGCTGGAGAAAATCCAAAACCTGAGCTACAGGTACAAACTGACCAGAAAAAACATCAGCGACACCATCAACAAAAAAATCTTCTGGCTTCAGTCCAATCAGAAAATCAATCTCAACTGGCTGAAGAATTTTCCTGAACGGGTCAGAAAGGTAGTCAACGATGCCAAAGCCAAATCATATTTCTCAACCAAGGACTTCGGCATCAGACTGCTGAAGAAAATGCCAAAGATTCTGATCTTCCTGGGCATCAGTCTGCTTATCCTGCTGAGACACGATTACCTCGATGAAAAAATAAAATCCATCAACAATTCTGTAGGCTCATACCGCAAGGACAGACACATCAACACCATTATGGCCGTGCTTCTGGCCACTCTTCGTTGCGCCAACTGGGCCTGCTGGTCGCTGATCATCGGCTGGGTCCTGCATTTCCTGACCATCAAGATCGGCGATTACGACATAGGGGACGTCATCCACACCGACAACCTGCGTTTGGCGTTCATCATCCTGCTCATCAGCATCACCCGTTATTCCATGGGACCTTACGACATCATCAAGCCCCATTTCGGAATCGAAATGTCAAAAAAGGATCGCGTATATCACATCGTCCTGCTGATCCTGTTCGCCCTGCTGTCCATCGCATGCTCCTGCAAGTCGCTGTATCCTCACACCTTCGCCACTGACGTGATAGGCGAGGTAGCGTTCATGATCCTGCTGTCAGCCATCGCCGCAATTATGCTGCGATACTGCATAAGAAGTCTCAAAAGCGACAAAAGCTCCATGATCATGAAAGTCACGCTGATGGCCGCCACAGCCATTCCAGCGTTTCTAATCATCATCCTGTTCATGGGCTATTACTACTCTGTGTCCAAGATGGCGGAACGGTTCATCGACACCTATTTTGTCATTGTGGCGTACCTGATTCTTTATTTTGTGATCCTCCGCTCGCTGTCTATTTCCAGCCGCAGAATGGCATTTCACAGACGAATGGCCGAACGCGAGCAGAAACGCAAGGAAAAGCTTCAGCTGCAGAACGGCTCCAACGCCGCTTCCGTGGACATCGAAACGGACGGCGCCGACGAGTCCATGCCAATGGCTGAAATATCAAATCAGGCGCAGAGCATTACCCGGCTTTGCATGATCACCATTCTTTTGGTGTTCGTCTACTTCCTGTGGTCTGACTTCATCACCATCCTGTCATACCTGGACAACATAACGCTCTGGACCGTTTCATCGCCAGATCCGTCTGGCAAGGGCCTGCTGATTCAGAAGATCTCGCTTGGCGACTTCATGATTTCGCTCTATTCGATCTTCATGACCCTGGTCATAGTCAAGAACATGCCCGGTCTGCTTGAGATTCTGATCCTGAACCGGTTCAACAGCACCCGAAGGATCAGCTACTCGGTAAAGACGCTGATGACCTACATCATTATCTCCTTCGGCTTCTCCTTCACCCTCTACAAGCTTGGCGTCTCATGGGACAAGCTCCAGTGGCTGGTGGCGGCGCTGTCGGTTGGTCTCGGCTTCGGTCTCCAGGAAATATTCGGCAACTTCGTGTCCGGCATCATCATTCTCTTCGAACGTCCGGTAAGGATCGGCGACGTGGTCACCATCAACGGCACCACCGGCATCGTTTCAAGAATAAGGATCAGAGCCACCACCATCGTCGATTTTGACAAGAAGGATCTCATCATCCCAAACAAAACCTTCATTACATCGCAGCTCACCAACTGGTCGCTGGGCGAGGAATGCCTGACCAGGCTGATAATAAAAGTGGGAGTAGGCTACGGCTCAAACGTGCATCAGGTGCACGACATTCTAATGAAGGTGGCGGAGAAAAACCGCTTCGTGCTGAGAACGCCGCCGTTTTACGTGGTGTTCATTGGCTTCGGCGACAGCAATCTTGATTTCCAGCTCATGGTGTTCATTGAGAAAATCAAGGACTACTATCCGGCCATAGACTCCCTGAACACTGAAATCTACAACGAGTTCAACCGCCAGAACATAGAAATAGCCTTCAACCAGGTTGATCTGTACATCAAGAACACCAGAACGGGACAGGAAATAAAAATCGACTCTCCAAGAAACACCGACCGGGAAAAAGCGGCGCAGGCAGAAGCAAAAATCCCTGCTGCAGCAAACGCCGAGAAACAGAGTCAGGAAAAGAAAGGCTCGCCACAGATACAGCCTAATGCGTAGAGACAGCTGTAACCCGTTATTTCGGGCATGGCGCGAATACAATTCCTGCAAGTCTTGCGAGACATTCTTAACAGTTGTCGGCTGTGAACGTTCCTGTTGCCGATACAAGGATTTAGAATAAAATTGCGTATTGGAAGCCGTCCACATGTGCGCAATGACAATGCTTGCAGGATATGAAATGCCATATTTGAACAACTCATCGGCGGTAAGCGATTTGTTTGACCGTCTGTTCCCGCTTTGCCGAAGCATCACCGGAGCCGGATACCGCAGATCGCTTGAATATCTGAAGGAATACATACCGTTCTCGGAGATCGAATATCCCACCGGCAGGAAGGTACTCAATTGGATCGTGCCCAAGGAGTGGGTGATCAGATCAGGTTATCTGCAGAGGCTTTCCGACGGCAGAAAAATCGCGGATTTTAACAGTTCATGCCTCGAGATAATGAACTACAGCGAAGCGGTGAATTCAATCCTTGCCAAAGAAGAACTGCTACCTCATCTTTATGTTTCAAAGACGGCGCCTGAAACCGTGCCGTATGTTTTTTCCTACTACAAGCGAAGATGGGGATTCGCGCTGACTCAGAAAGCATACGACGAGCTTGAAGACGGCAGATACCATGCCTTTATAGATGCCGAATTTGTTGACGGACATGTCACTGTTGGCGAAACGGTTCTTCCGTCCACCCGAGGCTCTGATAAGGAAATACTGATATCCTCGTATCTGTGCCACCCTGCCATGGCCAACAACGAGCTTAGCGGACCGCTGGTGCAGGCTATGCTGTACCAGCGCATCCAGTCATGGACCAAGCGCAAATACAACTACCGCTTTGTGATAAACCCTGAAACCATCGGCAGCATCTGCTACCTGAGCGATCATGGCGAAATGTTAAGACAAAAGCTGTTCGCAGGCATGGTCCTAACCTGTCTCGGCGGGTCCAAAAAGCTCAGCTGGAAGTTTTCCAAATCGGGAGATGCCCCCTTGGACAATTTCATACGGTACATCAACAGCTGCACGCCCGGGAGCATCGAAACAAGAGAATTCGATCCGTCAGAGGGTTCAGACGAACGGCAGTACTGCTCCGCCGGATTCAATTTTCCTGTAGGTCAGATGGCAAGACTGGTATACGGGACATATCCTGAATACCATACGTCAGGAGACTCCAAGGAACTCATGGGCATAGAAAACATCATGAATTCATGCGATCAGCTGGAAAAACTGCTTGCGGAATTCGAACAGGACACCTTCTACGTTACGGATTATCCTTACGGAGAAGTAAAACTTGGCGACTACAATTTGTACCCGAGCATAAACAGCGATGGCAACCGGTTTGTCAACTCGGCGATGAATGATCCAGACTTTGTGCGGACGGTAATGACTCTGCTCAGTTATGCGGACGGAAAGCACGGCTTGTCGTTTACAGCATACAAACTAGGGAAGGCTCTGCAGTTTGTAAACCTTAATTTCCTGAAAAACGTTAAACGCCGAGTTTTTTTCAGCCACTCGATCCTACGATCTCGTTGCTACGGATTCTTGTTTTTTGCGCCTTTTGGCCTTCCTGGTTTGCGTTTGATTTTTGGTGGTTCGTTTGGAT
>JAFURY010000013.1 GCA_017480795.1 Succinivibrionaceae bacterium | reverse complement strand
TGATTATACTATATATAAATATTTCTGTAAACTCCTTTGTGTGTTACGAACCCTTGTCTCGCAAGGCTTTGTGACGATTCCTTCTGTTCTAATAATCAGAGGGTTCTATTGCCAAAGTTACCGTTTTTCTGGAAATTAACGTAAATAGAAAACAATCCCTCTGATTATATTGCACCGTGCACCACCTCTCAATTTTTTATGGCTTTGCGTCTTGCATATGTATAGGTAACTCACAAATTGACCGCAAAATCCTTCGCCGGCAGCGCGGTGGCGAACGGGCATGCGCCGTCTGCGGCCATGCCGGCGCGCCGGGCGCGAAAACCGGGACAAAAAAAGGAGCCCCGAAGGACTCCTTGTTCTGTCTAGGATTTCTTGAAAACCCGTCAGCGCTTATTCAGCTTTGAGGGACCAGGTCAGATTCTTGTCGTTGACGACAAGAGTGTATCTGCCCACTTCGCTGATCTTCACGTCGCCGCAGGAGGCCTGGTTGTTGCACAGGGTGTTGCTTCCGGCGTCACCCCATACGTTGCCGGTCCAGCCGTTGGTGTCGGTTACCTTGAAACGCTGCGTTCCGTTGCTGTCGCCCTTGCCGGTGAGCACCAGGCTGATCTGCCAAGTTCCGGTGGAAGGATCGTAGGTCATCGGATCGTGGGTCCAGCTGTTGGTGGTGCCTGCGTAGTACATTGCGCTGTGTTCAGGAGCGATGTACACGTCGGTGACGGTCACGGTCTTGGCCGCGCTTACGTCATACTCGCTGTCGGAAACAGTCAGCTTGACCGCGTATGCGCCGTTTGCAGCGTAGGTATGAACCGGATTGGCCTCGTTGGAGGTGTTGCCGTCGCCGAAGTCCCAGCTGTAGCTCAGGCTGTCGCCGTCGACGTCAGAGGAGCCGTTGACGAAGGTGACAACCTTCTTGTTGGCGCTGGCGCTGAAGGCTGCCGCAGGAGCGTGGGTGAGACCCTCGATCTGAGTGAGCTTCCAGGTCATGGTGGCGTCGGATACCGACAGTCTGTAGTCGCCGATGCCGGCTATCAGCACGTCGCCGCAGGAGGCCTGATTGTCGCAGAGCTTGTCGCCGCCGGCAGTGCCGTAGACAACGCCCTTCCAGTCAGGAGTGGTGGTTACCTTGAAGCGCTGAGCTCCGTTGCTGTCGCCCGCTCCGGTGAGAGTCAGATCGATCTCCCAGGCTCCGGTGGCGGTGTTGAAGGTCATGGCGTCATGACTCCAGCCGTTGGCGGTGCCTGCGAAGTACAGAGCGTTGAGCTTAGGCTGATAGACAGGAGCGGTTACCGCGACGTCGCTGGTTGCGGTGGCGGTCTCGGTTCCGTCGCTCACGGTCAGGGTTACCTTGTAGGTGCCCTTGGCGGCGTAAGTGTGGGTCGGAGCCTTGTCGGTAGAACCGGTCTTGTCGCCGAAGTCCCAGGCGTAGGTAAGATTGTCGCCGTCGGCGTCAGAGGAAGTGTTGGTGACGCTTACGGTGAGATCGCTTGCCTTGAGGGAGAATGCGGCCTCAGGAGCCGTGTTGTTCAGCTTCTTGAGACTCCAGGTCAGAGCCGAGTCGTTGACCAGCAGTCTGTAGCTTCCGATCTTGTCGGTCTTCACGTCGCCGCATGCGGCCTGGTCGGAGCAGAGCTTGCTGTCACCGCCGTCGCCGTATACCACGCCGTTCCAGCCTTCGGTGGTGGTTACCTTGAAGCGCTGAGAGCCGTTGCCGTCTCCCTTGCCGTCAAGATTGAGGTCGATCCACCATTCGTCGGTAGCCTCGTTGTATGTCATGGCCTGATGAGTCCAGCCGTTGGTGGTGCCGGCGAAGAACAGAGCAGGAAGATCCTGGGTGGCAGGCTTCTTCTTCTGAACCACGATGTCCACCTGAGCTGAGGTGGCGGCGCCGTTGCTGTCGGTGGCGGTCACGGTGTAGGTGTGCTTGCCTACGGCAGGAGACACCTTGATGACCGAGCCGGTCTCGCCGTTGCTCCACTTCAGATCCACGCTGTCGCCGTCAGGATCGCTGGCCTTGGCCTCGATGGTTACGGTGGCGCCCTCGTAGACGGTGGCCTGATCCGCCGAGACGGTTACCTGCGGAGCCCTGTTGGCAATGACGCTGACGGTCTGCTCCACGGAGGCGGTGGAGCCCTCGTTGTCCTTGACGGTCAGGGTGTAGGTGGTGGTGGCGCTAGGCTTCACGGTGATCTTGGCCGAGGTCTCGCCGGTGCTCCAGCTGTAGGAGGCGATGGAGCCGTCAGGATCCTTGGAGGCGGAGCCGTCAAGGGTCACGGCGGTGCCGGCCTTCACGCTGGTGGCGCTGGCGGTGATGGCCGCGATCGGAGCCTTGTTTCCGCCCTCAACCTTCACGGTAACCTTGGCGGAGGCGGTGGCGCCGTCGTTGTCGGTCACGGTAAGGGTGTACACGGTGTCGGCGGTAGGCTTCACGGTGATGGACGCGGTGGTGGCGCCGTTGCTCCACTTGTAGCTCTTGATGGTGCCGTCAGGATCGTAGGAGGTGGATCCGTCGAGCTTGACGCTTTCGCCGCTCTTGACGGTCACGGTGGATCCGTTGCTGATCTGGGCTACCGGAGCCTTGTTGGACTCAATCAGATCGCTAGGCTCCCCTGCGGACAGAGTGGTTCCGTTCACGTTCCAGGTTCCCAGATCGCTGATGGTGTAGTTGCCGCCGGTGGAGGAATGGTACCAGGTGCTTCCGCAGTCGTTGAACAGGAATTCGAGACCGGTAGGATCGCCGTTCAGGTCAAGCTCCTTCACGAACCAGCCGTTGGCCACCGCGGTCATGGCGGCGCCAGGAACGGTGGTCCAGCCGCCGTCAGCCTCGGCAGGCAGTCCGCGGTAGTGGATGCATGCCTTGGAGCCGGAGCCAGGCTTGAAGTAGATCTTGGCGGACGGAACGATGTCCGAAGGCTTGCCCTCGGTGTAGCTTCCGGTCTTCTCGTCGATGGTCCAGACGCCTGCCGACAGACATGGAGTCTTGGCAGGGAAGTACTTGCTGCCGGTGGTGCTCAAAAGTCTCACGTCGGCGCAGCCGTTGTCGCGGTTGTACTCGATGGTGCCCTTGTAGTAGACGTTGCTCTGTCCCTCGACCTTCTTCAGGTACTTGGTGTTCCAGCTGTCGGTTCCGGAGTCCTTGTACTCAAGGGACACGCCGTCGGCGCTCTGATCGGAAGGCTTGGCGTACACGGTGACGTTGTCGGTCACCACAACGCTGCCGTCGGTGATGAACATGTGGGTGCCGTTGATGTCGCCGTCCAGATCCTCAACCACCAGACCGTTGGAGTTCCGGTACTTGCCGGCGCCAACATATACCGACTGGATTTCGCTGCGGGTCACGTTGCCCTTGCTGTCGGTGGCCTCCATGTAGTAGTCGATGAGCTGATCGCGGTAGTCGCCGATGTAGGCGTAGTAGGTGTCGCCGATCTTCTGGGCCGGAACAACCTCCATCACCTTGGAATTGGCGGATACCTGCCAAGGCACGCCGTTGATCACCGGAGAAAGATCTCTCTTCTTGGTGTCGTAGGTCTTCCACTCGCCCACCTGGGACGGATCGCAGTTGGCCACGTTGGTGTGGGCGGCAGGATCGTAAACCCGCGGAGCGATGTCGGTAGGAGACATTCTCTTGTCCTTGTGGACGCGGATCTTGACCTTGACGTCGTCAATGCCGCTTACGTCATAGGCGTAGGTGTAGATGGCGAATATGTTGTCGGCGTAAACCGTGGTCCAGCCTTCGGCCTTGGATGCGTTGGCGCTGCCAGGATTGTACGGATAGCGCTGAACCCACCACATGGAAGGACCGGTGCGGTCTTCGGAAATGTGCTGCTTGACGTAAGGCTCGGTGAAGTACAGGGACTGGTTGAAGCCCAGGGTCGGCTTCACGTTGTCGTCGGTGTTCTCGTCGTAGTAGCCGAAGCCCGAGTCGATGGAGGCGATGAGGAAGTACCATCCCAGCTCGGCAGGGTTGGCGCCGCCGGCGTAATCCTTGCTGGCATCGCCCTTGACAGGGAAGGAGAACATGTAAGGGTTAAGCTGATTGCCCTCGTAGGTGACCTGTCTTTCGGCATCGGTCTTTGGAGACCAGTAGTTAGGATGGGAATCCAGCCAGATCTGCTCGGCGGTCTCGGCGTAGTTGATGGCCGCCTGCAGGAGAGCGAAGTTTCTTTCCAGATAATGATAGCCGTATTCCAGGGATACCACATGGCCGAACTTCTGGCCGCTGTGGTTCACAGGAGCGGCGAGCTCGGTGCCCATGGCGGTGTTGAAATCGGCGATCTGGCCGGCCCAGATGCCCATCGGAATGTGCCAGTGGTACCAGGTAGGATCGGCGGAGGAGTCGCGGGTGTCGATCCAAGAGCCGTCCTGAACGTGCTGCACGTCGTTGTCAGGGATCGGATAGGCCTTGAGGTACTCGTTGACGCCGATGCCCTGAACGCCGCTCTGGGCGTAGGTGAAGTTGCCGGAGTTCATCCAGGTTTCGTAGGAGCCTGCGCGTCCGGAGGAGTTGTCGCCGTCATGGGCGATGACGAAGTACTGAGGGCGGCTCATGATGCCGTCGTACTTCAGAATGTTGTCGGCACCGGCCTTGCCTTCCCAGCCTTCCAGCCAGGATCCGGCCTGCTCCACAGGGATGCCGGCGACTCTTGTGACCTCGGCGGTCTCAGGATCGACGTACTGAACCCAGTGAGGAGTGGTGGCGAACGGGAACTTGTTGAAGGTTACCTGCTGCTCGTGCTCCATGGCCAGTGATACCCACTCGCCGACGTCGGAGGTGTTCTGCAGATCGGCGCGGTTAGGAGGAGAAACCAGGGTGTCCTTGCCAGGGTAGTCAAGGTAAGGATAGTCCTTCAGGGCTCTTGAGTAGTGGATGTCGCCCAGCACGGACCATTTGATGCCCAGCTTGCTGAGGGTAGGAATAAGTCTTTCGGAGAAGCCCAGCTCGGTAGGGAAGTAACCCTGGGAGGACTTGAAGCTGGAGCCCAGGAAGTAGTTCTGCTGCAGGGTGACGTTCTGGAAAATCAGATCCTTGAGGAAGTACTTCGGTCCCACCAGCGGTCCCATGCTGTGGTGGCCGGTGAAGTGGATGGCGTCGAGAGCAGGAAATCCGTTTGTAGTCTTGAGTGTAGGCTGCACGCTCTGCCAGTTGGAGGCCCAGCCCTGGTTGTAATTGAGTTCGGAAATGTTCTCGTCGGCGAAGCTCTGCAGGTTGTTCACCAGGGCGCCGGACATGGTTACCTGGGTGGAGCTGAGAGGATAGCGGGAGTGGTTGCTCTGAGCGGTTTCGGTAGGCCAGTACTTGTAGGCTCCCTGCTTGGCGTCGTGTCCGTAGTAGGCCATGAAGTCGTCGTGCGGCATGGCGGCGCCGGTGGACGGATTGAAGTACGGATAGCCGGCAGGAGGAGCGTTCTTGATCTTGATGACCTGTCCGTCGTAGGCGTAGCGGATGGCGCCGCCCACAGGAGTGGAATCGTAGGTGCTCACATCGTAGTACGGCCAGAAGTTAGGCATGTGGTTGTGATAGATGTGAGTCGCGGCAACTATCGCGTTTGCCTCCGGAAACCCGACTGCGCCGAGAGTCGTTGCCAGGGCCACGCCCACGGCGACATTCACAGCGGTCTTTTTGAATTTCGAGTTCGGTTTGTAAAAGTGCATTTTTATCTCCGAATGGATTCAATTGACAATAAAAAGGAAGGTGCTCAGAGAGCCACGCATAATGATCCAACAATGCCGTTCGCTTGTTAAACAAATTTGATTATTTTAACTGATTTTGCGTGCATGTTCACAAAATAAGCAGGCAGAAAAACCGTCAGAAAAAAATTTTTTTCGCCATGGGCAGGGGCATGAAAAAAGGCCGGCGAAAGCGCGGGTGAAAAGCGACGGCAAATTGTTGACGCGCCTATGTTTTCCGCCCATCGGAAAATTTTTTTTGGAAAGGCTGCGGAGGCAGGCGTGGGACAGGAAGAAAAAATTTTTCCCGGCGCTGAAAAGTTCAGGCTAAACGACAGGATCTGTTCAGAAATTATCCGACTTATTTTAATCTCGGCTGTGCGGAAAATCGCCGGTTTAAAAAAGCTTTACGCAGAATTTCAGTCTGAAAGCGACTGCGGTTCTGTGAAACAGATCTAAAAGATCACCGGATTGCCGGCCCGATTCAGGTGTTCAAAACGTATAAAAAACAATCGGTTACGCCCGATTTTTTTGATCCCGATCGGTCAATCCCACCGTGGCGGAGAAGACTCGCGTATGAAAACGGCCGGGCGCACCCTTTTTTCGCATGTGACCGGGATCAGAGATCCGAAAAATATTTTTCCGGCGCCGGTATGATTTTTGAGCAAAAGAAAATCCGCGCACAGGACGCAGATCTTCATATCTGACGATTCGACCCTGGGCGGTCTCAAACCTGCCTCAGGTCATGCGGGATCAGCCGTTGGCCGGCTGCTGGCCTTCCTGCGGCTGCCCTTCCTGCTTCTGTCTTTCGCTTTCAAGCTTCTGGGCGAAAAGAACCTCGAAATTAACAGGAGGAAGAATTACCGGAGGGAAGCCGCCGGTGGTTACCAGGGAGCAGATCCTCTCGCTGGCATACGGGAACATCACGGTAGGACATACCGCCTCAAGAGCGTGTCTGCGCTGGATCTCCTCTTCAAGACGGATGGTGAACACGCCGGCGTACTTCACCTCGGCCACGAAGTAGGTCTTGTTCTCGTCCTCGGCATCCTTGCAGGTGGCGGTGATGCGGATGGTGGAGCTGTAGGTGTCAGGCTCGACGTCGAGCTTCTTGTTCTCCAGTCCGAAATCAACGCTCAGAGCAGGCTTGTACTGCTGGGTAAAAACCTCAGGAGACAAAGGGGATTCAAAGGAGACATCCTTGAGATAAACCTTCTTGATCTCAAACGGTGGCAGCTGGTTCTGATTTGCGGTAGCTTCTTCGGCCATTTCTGTATTTTCCTTTTGCTATGTTACAACGCTTAAAAAATGTCCGCCTGAGGCGGCGGTTCACAATCTTTCCGGTATCTTCCCGGTTACTTTCTGACGGTGGGAAGTCCCTCCTGCTGCCAGGAGAACATGCCGCCGTGAAGAGCGGAAACAGAGACGAAGCCGGCTTTGAGAAGATATGCGCCGAGTTCGTAGGTTCTGGTTCCATCCTTGTCTATGATCACCACAGGACGTGATCTGTCCTTGGCGATATTGCCAAGATTGTCATTCTGGACATCCGACTCGATGACATTGACGGCCTCGGGAAGGTGACCCGCCGCGTATTCGTCGGCGGCGCGCACGTCCAGCACCAGAGCGTTGTCATGATTTATCCGGTACACCACATCCTGCGGGGAAAGCATCCTGACCTTGGACACCTTCATTTTGATGGTGTTGACCACAACGACGTACAATGATACAAGAAACACCGCCACCAGAATATAGTGGTTTAGCACAAAATCAAGAAAACTTAGCTGAACATCCGGCTGCATGACAAAAACCCATAAACGATAACATGGGGATTATACTTGATCTCAGAAAAAATCTGAACAAGATCACAGACTATTGAAAGACGGCCGGACAGGCAGGCGCGGCGCGAAGAGAGGCGCCGGCAGACGGATCGGCCATAGGGTCCGCCTCCGACGCCGGAAAAGGACGCCGGGGAAAAGCGCGCTTTCCCCGACTGATACAGGCATGAAACCGCGGGGTTTCACCGCTGGCTGGTGCCGCCCACGGTGATGCGGTCAAGTTTCAGGGTCGGAATGCCGATTCCCACCCGCACCCACTGCCCCGCCTTGCCGCAGGTGCCCAGGCCCGGATCGAACTTCAGATCGTTGCCCACCATGGAAATGCTCTTCATCACCTCGATGGCGTTGCCGATGAGCGTGGCGCCCTTGATCGGCCGGGTTACCTTGCCGTTTTCCAGCAGATATGCTTCGCAGCACTTGAAGACGAACTGGCCGCTGGTAGGATCCACCTGGCCGCCGGCGAAATCCACCGCGTAGATGCCGCTGTCCACCGAGGAGACGATCTCCTGGGGATCCGACTCTCCGGGCAGCATGTAGGTGTTGGTCATGCGGGGGATCGGTGCGTTGCTGTAGCCCATGCGCCGGCCGTTGCCGGTGGAGGAGACGCCGGCAAGACGGGCGTTGTGCCGATCGTACATGAAGCTGGCCACGTTGCCCTTGTCGATGAGCACGTTGTAGCGGGTCGGCACGCCCTCGTCGTCCACGTTCAGGGAGCCCACGGAATCCGGCAGACGGCCGTCGTCCACCACGGTGCAGACAGGAGAGGCCACCTGCTGTCCCATGAGTTTGGAAAACAGGGATTCTCCCTTGCGGCAGGAGTCGCCCTCAAGGCCGTGTCCCACCGCCTCGTGGATCAGCACCCCGGCCCAGCCGGCCGCCAGCACCACCGTCATGGGCCCGGCCGGAGCCGGCTCGGCCTCAAGGTTCACCATGGCCTGGCGGAAGGCCTCGTCCACGTAGCTCATGGCCCGGATCCGATCCCCCACATCGTTGAAGAAGAATTCGAAGCCGCCTCTGAGACCGCCGCCGGAGCGTCCGATCTCCTTGCGGCCGTCCTTCTCCACCACCACCGAGCAGCGCAGCGTGGCCGAAGGCTTGATGTCGGCGGAAACGGTGCCGTCGGTGGCCATAACCATGCTGTGACAGTAGCTGGCGGCGATGGATGCGTTGAACTGCTTCACCAGGGGACTTTTGCTGCGGGCGTACTCGTCCATATCCTGCAGGAGTCTGATCTTGCGGTCGCGATCCACCGAATCGATGGGGTTGTCCATTGAATACAGACTGTGGCCCGCCACCGGCGAGCCCAGGTTCACCGTCCGCTCCTGTCCGTGCCGGGTGATGCTCCGGGCCGAGCGCACGCTCTGATCAATGGCCGTGGCCGAAATTTCGTCGGAATGGGCCAGGGCGGTCTTCTCCCCGGACACCGCACGGACGCCGAAGCCCTGGTAGATGCTGTAGGAGCCGCTCTTTACCACGCTTTCGTCAATGCCCCAGCCCTCGCTGACCATGTTTTCAAAATAGATGTCGCCGAAATCCAGATCGCTGCTGTAGAGCCGATCCAGGGATTTCTGCACGTCTGAGATCTCAAGTCCCGCCGGAGTCAGAAGCTTTTCTTTTACTTTGTCTAACATATCAAAAACGTCTGTTTGGAAAATTTATGGAAACTGTCCGCTTTGTCTCCCGGCAAACAGGAGACAAAGGACAAAAAATGAACTTTTCAATAATTATGAAATTGTAGCAAAGCCTGTTCTGAAATAACGTTACGGCATACACATATTCAATAGGAGGATCGTCAGATCGTAAATGCCGGCGGTTACTATTCACACCCCCGGGGACAGCCTCCCCGGATGGGCATAGCACCATCCAATACACCTCACACGCAACAACCCTGTCTACTACCCTAAAATACCCAAAAAATGTGATACAAGGATCAAATTTGAAAAATAATTTGT
>JAFURY010000087.1 GCA_017480795.1 Succinivibrionaceae bacterium | reverse complement strand
TAGTAGAGTTCTCACTAAATATTATATAATATTTTTAACAAAAATAAAATAGAAAAACCCATATTTTTCAATGGGTTAGGCAGGATCTGAGGGGTGATAAAAATCGATTGTTAGTAGGAATTTAGGAAAAATTCACGTATATATTCTTTTGTGAAGACGATTGCGGATTATAAATGCTGAGATACGTTTAACATTGCATGCCACCTCCGGTTGTAATCGCGACCAAATGCTTATGTCATTATCTTCATGAGGCTCTCTTCTTAATTTGAGTCGATGTTTTTCATTGGTTTTTAGAATATGCGCGTAAATGTCCCGCCGATGTATCTTTGATGTACGTACAGCGTTCCAACGGAGTGTCAACATGACTCCGGCGCGATGTGGTATAATCCACGGGTTATCGTTTGTCGCGCAGGTTTGTCACAGACGCGCGCAGATTCCGTGTTTCGGGGGAAAAATGACAGAATCAACTGAAGAAAAAACCGTACCTACCAATTTCATCCGTCAGATCATCCAGGACGATCTTGCCGCCGGCAAGTTCCAGCAGATCAGAACCCGCTTTCCGCCTGAGCCCAACGGCTATCTGCATATCGGTCACGCCAAATCCATCTGTCTGAACTTCGGCCTGGCCCGCGACTTCGGCGGTCTGTGCAATCTGCGCTTCGACGACACCAATCCTTCGAAGGAGGACACCGAATACGTGGACTCCATCAAGGAGGATGTGAAATGGCTTGGCTTCCAGTGGGACGGCCGGGAGCACTATTCGTCCGACTACTTCGACCAGCTCTACGGCTACGCCGTGGAGCTCATCAATCAGGGGCTTGCCTATGTGGACGAACTGTCGCCCGACGAGATCCGGGAGTACCGCGGAACTCTGAAGGAGCCTGGCAGAAACTCTCCGTACCGGGACAGAGCTCCGGAGGAGAACCTCAGACTTTTCGAGAAAATGCGGGACGGGGGCTTTGCCGAGGGAGAAGCCTGCCTCAGAGCTAAAATCGACATGGCCTCCAGCTTCATCTGCATGCGGGACCCGGTCATCTACCGCGTGAAGCATCAGAGCCATCACCAGACCGGCGACCGCTGGTGCATTTACCCGATGTACGATTTCACCCACTGCATTTCGGATGCCATCGAGGGCATCACCCATTCCATCTGCACCCTTGAGTTTCAGGACAACCGCAGACTGTACGACTGGGTGCTGGAGCACATTTCCCTGAATTCCGACAAGCGTCCTCATCAGTACGAGTTCAGCCGTCTGAACGTGGAATACTGCCTCACCTCCAAGCGCAAGCTGAAACTCCTGGTGGACGAAGGCTACGTGGACGGATGGGACGATCCCCGCATGGCCACCATTTCAGGCATGCGCCGACGCGGCTTCACTCCCGCGGCGCTGAGAGAGTTCTGCTACCGCATCGGCGTCACCAAACAGGAGAACGTGGTGCAGATGTCGGCTCTTGAAACCTGCGTCAGAGACGATCTCAACGCCAACGCGCCCCGGGCCATGGCGGTGCTTCATCCTCTGAGACTGGTCATCGACAACTATCCCGAGGGCAGAACCGAGAATCTTGCGGCGCCGAACCATCCTCTGAGGGAGGAGCTGGGCGCCCGTCAGCTGCCTTTCTCCCGGGAGATCCTCATTGACGAGGCGGATTTCAGAGAAAGCGCCAACAAGCAGTACAAGCGACTGACTCTGGGCAGGAACGTGCGTCTGAGGTATGGCTACGTGGTTCATGCCGACAGCTGCGAAAAGGACGAAAACGGCAAGGTGACATGCGTTCACTGCACCTATTATCCGGAGACTCTCGGCGCCGACATGCCTGACGGGCAGAAGGTGAAGGGCGTGATCCACTGGGTCAGCGCCGCCAGCGCCTTCAGAACCACCGTAAATCTCTACAGCTGCCTGTTCAACGATCCGAATCCTGGCGCCGCCGAGGATTTTCTGTCCACCATCAGAAAGGATTCCCTGGTTGTGGTGGAGAACGCAGCCCTTGAGCCGTCTCTCAAAAACGCCCGCGCCGGCGATACCTTCCAGTTCGAGCGGGAGGGCTACTTCTGCGCCGACAGCAGAAACAGCGCCGAAGGGCATCCGGTGTTCAACCTCACGGTTACCCTGAAGGATTCCTTCGCCAAAGTCGAGGGACAGAAGTGACGGACGAAGCTCGCAGGAAACCATGAGGGCGCTGATATGACGCGCCCGCTGCGGCGAAGTCGGCCTGCAAAACGGCGGACGTGAAACCGCAGAGGATCGGAGCACGCCATGAGCGACCTCTGAACATTGCATTGCACAGACCGAACACTGCGGCGCCGGATCGTCTCCTGCGCCGCGGTTCGTTTTCAGGCTCCTGTTTTTAGATGTCTTCCCGTCATGGAGAAGACGGCGCACGCGCGCTGATACCATCCGTGGGAAAAGAAGAGGGATGGCGGCGAGAGGCGAAGATTCCTGAGGCGGAGAGCTGAAGTCAAATGTTGGCTGAGGCGACGTCGGCGGGGATGAACGCGAAGGAATGGAGTGAAGCGAAGAGGTACGGCGATGCCGTCAGGCTTCTGCTTTCTCTGATCATTTTGGCTTAGACCTGAGCGAGGAGCAGAGGCTGGGCGATGCCATTCGGAGGCGAACGCGTAGGCGCATGAGCCGATGTCCCGAAAGTCCATGCGCAGAGTAGGCGCGGTCTTAACGCCTGCGCAGATCGCATTGCTTTGAACCGTCATTGGGCTTTTTTGGTCGGACGGAGAAAAACCGTCGCTCTGGCGCCTCAGCCTCCGCCGCCGCAGAGCCCGGACAGGATTATGATCCCCAGAACCACCAGACACAGAATATTGGTGAAGGGACTCTCCGATGACATGACGCTGATGGGATCCACTCCCGCCTGGCATGCTCCCGAAAGCAGCATTGCTCCTGCCGCTGCGGCTATGCCTGATACGCTCGCTCTTTTGGGCGTTGCGAACATTTTCCGCGCTGAACCAGCTTTTCTTTTCATCTGTCGCCTCCGCGATCTCAGTATCTGTCTGCTATCTCTTGGTTATCATCATCCTGCCGGAAATTTCTGAGAGGTGGCGTACAGTTTCCGCTTGCTGATGTTCCTGCGGGCCATTATTGTCAGGGGACGTCATAATGTGAAATATCTACAACATAATCCCGGTGATTTTCAATATAATCAGCTATGTTTTTGCGGCGAACAACGCGTCTTAGGCGCGCCGCATGATTTTTTATCATTGCACATTCATAATTTCCATGTCCCACATCGCTTTTGGAATATATCTTGTTTACGCGGTGATCGCAGCCGGCGTAGCGAACAGGAATTCCGCCGGGCGCGACGACGTTTCCGGTGCGAAGATTCCGGGCGCCGGCGCCAACACAGGAGGCAACATGTCACACGAGGATTTCGCTTACATCATGCGCAAGGCCGAGGAGGAGCGCAGACGCCGGGAGATCGAGCGTCAGAAGCGGCTTGCCAACCGGCTCAACCGCATCAGAACCACCGGAGCATCGGTTTCGGCCATGCTGGAGGAGTATCAGCGCCAGGTGGACGCCATGTGCTCCAAGGCCAAAAGCTCAGGCATCAGCCATGTCCGGGACGCGGACGCTCTGAGAAAGCGGATCTCCGAGTTCCGTTCCCAGATATCGTCCTTTACGGTCCCTACGGACAAGTTTGAAGATGAAAGATTCCTTGAGCAGATGGGATCGAAGATCGAGGCCTTCAGAAGCAGCGTCAAAAGTCTCACCTCGGGTCTTGCCGCGGCTGAGAACCGGGTCAGAGCCGCAGTAAGCGCCATCGGCGCCATCGGGGAGATCAGAAACCGGGTGGACAGCCAGATCAGAACCGGTCGCAAGAATTCCGCCGAGATCCAGAACATGATGCGCAAGTACGAGGTGGACGGAACCGAATCCTACAGCGCGCTGCAGGGACGCTTCGAAGGCTTTGAAAAGGAACTGTCCCGGCTTTCGAAACTCTCCTGCGACACCGATTCGGTGGACGATCTCAAGAGCATCCTGGAGCAGTATCAGAAGCTTTCCAGCCGGATATCCCAGGACGACTCCTCCTTCGATCGGGTGGCCGGAGACATCAGAAACGCCTACAGCGACCGCCTTTCCTCCGAAATCTCCGTCCTGATTGAGAAGATCCGGGCCAACGACGAGAAGCGCCGTCAGGAGAAGGCCGACGCCGAGAACATCGCCCGTCTCAAGGAGGCGGACGAAAAACGGCAGAAGCAGGACGAGAAGAAGCAGAAGATCATCGATCTGGCCCGCCGGGAGTTCGACGAGCTGCTGTCCGAGCCCGCCATCTCCAGCAAGGTTACCGAAAGCATTCAGGCGCTGCTGGCCCGCTACAACGCCCTGAAGGACGAAAGCGGATACGAGCTCAGCGACTGCTACGCCATCAGCATTCAGCCCCGGATCAAGAAGATCAGGGCCGAAATCAAGGCCTACAGGGAACTTGCGGAAAAGTTCAACGAACTCTACGCGGAGTATTTCGTGCTGGCTCAGGTATGCCAGGAGGAAATCAAAGATTACGCTCTTGACGAGTCCAGTCTTGCTCTGCTGCAGGGGGAGATCGTCCGTCTCAGAGCCGCCGCCGAGCAGAGGGACAACCAGCTCATGGCCGCCGAGGCTCTGAAGCTCTCCCTTGAGGAAATGGGTTACGAGATGATCGGCGAGGAGACGGACATTCCGGAGTCCATCGCATCCTCCCGGCTCTTCCGGGACGAGAAGGGCAACGGCATCGCCGCCGTCACCCGGGCCAACGGCAGCTGCAGCATCGAGTACGGCGCCCTGGCCCTTGAAGATCGTGAACTGACCCATGACGAGGCCCGTCAGGTGGCAAACGACACCAAGACCTTCTGCGACAAGCACAAGAAGCTTCACGAGCTGCTGGCCCGCAACGGCGTGGAGGCCAGAGACATCAGCCGCATGGCGCCGACGGCGGAAAACGCCATCCTTATCAACGCTAAGAACTACAACATTTCCGAGAAGGTCGAAAAGGAAATCGCCGCCCGCTCCGCCAAGGTGGCGCAGACCGCCGCCGCGGAGCAGCGTCAGCTGCGCGCCGGAGGCGAAGATTAGGTCAGGATTGAAAGCCGACCTCTTCAGCTGAAATCCCCCAAAAGCGCAAGGCTCCGGGGGATTTGGGCGCAAGGTCATACTTATCAGCATCCCGCGGATCTCTCCGCAGGCGAAGGAACAGACATATGCCACGAAAGAAAATCTGCCCCGAGTGTTCGGCGGCAAATTCTCCGGCCAATCCGGAGTGCACCAGATGCGGCGCCGACATCAGCGGCGTAAAGGCTATCAACTACAGCCAGGAGGAGCTGGACGCTCTCGCATCCGGCGCGGGCAGAGAAAAACCGGCATCCGGCACGGCCCAAGCCTCGGCAGAGCCCGCCCGTGAGGAGTCTGCCGGAGAGACATCCGGCGCGGTTTCCGAGAAAGCGCCTGCAGACCGCAATGCGGAAGCCGGATCGGTTTCAGGATATGCATCATCGCAAGCGCCGGCAACTTCCGCACCACCCGAGATCTCTTCAGATTCGGCATCAGGTTCGGGTTCGAAAAGCGGCGCTGCTTCGGATCTGCCGGAATACACCAGCGCCCGCATAGTCAAAATCTGCCCGAAATGCGGAACGAAGAATCCTAGGTCAAAAAGCAAATGCGCCTGCGGCGAAAATCTGCGTTTTGTAGAGCCGGTGAAGGATGGCGAAAGCACTGCAGATCCGGCGCCCAAGCCTGCGGCTTCCGCTCCTGCTGCAACCCCGGCGCCGGTTGCCGCTCCTGCGCCTGCCGTCAGAAAGGAACCGGCGGCGGACGGTAAACCGGCCGTCAAAAGCAGCGAGGCGCCGAAGAGCGTTCCGTCCGGCGTTCCTGATGACGTGGTGGTCATCGCCGAGGGAGAGGAGTATGACGAAGCCGACACCGAGATGGCTAAATTCTGTCCCGACTGCCATGCCAGAGCGGACGAGCGGGCCAAGATCTGCCCGGGCTGCGGCGGCTATCTCACCGAAGTTGCGCCGGTAAGGATCAGACGCAAACGGCCGACGCTGAAACGTGAGCAGCGTATACGCAGGGAGAATGCGGTGATGGCCACGCTCGTTGCTCCCGACGGACGGCAGCTGCTGAACGTCACGACCAGTCAGCCGACTCTGGTGCTGGGCCGGGAGAACCTGCTTGCCGATTATCTTGAGTCCTGCGAGTATGTGAGCCGTCGCCACTGCGTGCTTGCCCTCATGGGCAGCCGTCTGACCATCAGAGACGACGGCAGCACCAACGGCACCTATGTGGACAGCGTGAAGATCCAGTTTCAGAAGAACGAGCAGCTGAAACACAACGCTCAGGTGTCTCTTGGCGGCGTATGGAACTGTCAGGGCGCCGGCTGCTTCACCGTGCGGTATCCTGATGAGGAATAATCTCATCGCGCCGCCTCCCGGATCGGCTGCGTCTGGACTCGGACTGTCGCCATGACGATAGAGGGCAAAACTGGTGCGGCCCTGAGCGAGCCTATCTACGCGGGGGATCTGCTTTATCCGGTCAAGGTGCTGGGACCGGGCAGCCGCATCGGCATCTGGCTTACCGGCTGCAGCCGGGGCTGCAGAAACTGCATCTCGCCGGATTTTCAGGCGCGAAGCGAAAGGCAGAAGGTCACGGTGGGCCGGTTGCTGTCTCTGGTGCGGGCGGTGGCTGATGAAAAGCCGGTGGACGGGATCACCATTTCGGGCGGCGAACCCTTCGAGCAGCCCGAGGCCCTGAGAGCGCTGCTGCCGGAGCTTGAAAAGATCACCTCCGACATTCTGGTTTATACCGGTTTTCTCAAGGAGCGGCTGGAGAGCCTGGGCTACGGGGATATTCTAGAGCATGTGGGAGTGCTCATCGACGGTCCGTACATTGAAAGCAGAAACGTGGGATCCTTTTTGAGAGGTTCGGACAACCAGCAGATTCATTTCCTCAAGACTGAACTTGAGGAGAAATACGCTCCGGCCATGGCCGACGGGGTAAACCGGCTGCAGCTTTTCAGATCCGGCTCCGGCTTCGTTTCGGTGGGAATAGTGAAGCCGGGATTCAGCGACGAGCTGGGCAGAAATCTTGCGGCCAAGGGCGTAAATCTGTTTTGAGGCGTACCTCCTTACGCGCCGGAGAGGCATGTTTCTTGACGGCCTAGAGTCACCTGTTTCATGACGCGCCGGGCGGTGCGGACCAAGCGGTCTGGCCAGCGGACCGTAACAGAAGGAATCCCGGGTTTATGCTACCGAACTGTGCAGACTCCAAACGACATTTGTATCCCGCATTCTGTCACTGGCTGGTTCATGCAGCCGCAAAGGAGAGCCGTCATCAAACTCAAAAAGCTTGCCCTGCAAAACTTCAGAGGGCTGGAAAATCTTGAATTTGCCTTTCATGACCGACTTGCTGTTGTTGCAGGCGCAAACGGCTGTGGAAAGACCGCCATGCTGGAAGGCGTCGCAATGGCTTTGAGCGCATTCGTTTCGAAACTGGCCGGCGCAGGAGATCCCGACAATTCCGGGAAGACGGCGCGTCTTGCGGCATATCCTGCGACCGTCGCTTGCGATACGTCGGCGCCGGCGTCTGCCAGTATCAGCATCGAGGCCGAGATTGACGGAAGGCGTTAGAGCCGGGCGCGAAAGGAGTACCCGCCGTTAGCAATGAACCTCAGTCCATGGATCAAATTTCAGCGGCATGGCAGACGCGCCTGCTTGCGGGATATAAAACTCTGATCCTTCCTTTGCTTTGCTACTATGGCAGCGGACGGCGCTGGGATTATACCCGCCAGGAAAAGAGGACGGATCTGTTCACGGATAACGCCAGAACCCTTGGATATCGGGACAGTCTGAGCGGCGCGGCCAGTGTCGGACTCATGATGAACTGGTTTCGGAAAGTAGCGGCTGACGCGGATGAGAACGGAGAGCGGAACGAGCAACCCGGTATCGTTGCGGCAGTCTGCCAGGCGATGGAAAGAGTCTTTATGCTGGCGTCCGGCTATCGGGAGGCGAAAATCAGGTACAGTCCGGAGGATTATGAACTGATCTGCCGTTGCCGGGATGAAACCGGCAGGCTGGTGGCTGCGCCTGTTTCTCTTCTGAGCGACGGGTACAGAGGGATTGTCAGTCTGATTGCTGACATGGCCTGCAAAATGGCGATTCTGAACCCGCAGCTTGGAGAGAATGTCATCAGAAATACGCATGTCGTCGTGCTGATAGACGAGGCGGAACTTCATCTGCATCCGGCAGCGCAGCATATAATTCTGCCTGCTCTCCGGGAGATATTTCCGAACATCCAGTTTGTCGCGACCACCAATGCGCCTGCGATCATCGGCAGCGTGAAACGCGAAAATCTAGCGCTTTTAAGCCGAGGTCAGGCGGTGGAGGCATCGGTCCAATCCTTCGGCAGCGATGCGAATTCCATCCTCAGGGATATCATGGGCGCCGACGAGCGCCATCACGCCATGGCGAAAATGTTCCGGCAGTTTTATGAGACGCTGGCTGCGAATAACCATGACGAGGCCGAACGCATTCTGGATGAGATTGACATGTGGCGCTACTTTCACGATGCCGAAGCCGCAGGATGCAGGGTAAAACTGCGTCTGGAGCGGATCCGGACAGGTCGGAACGGACAGAATGTTCAGGGCAAAAGCGGATCCGAAACTGCGAAGCAGAGCGATTGCTGAAACGGCCGCGGCGTCCGAACCGTAATTTTGCGCGTTATGGGATGAATCTTGTTTTGCGATGCGGACTGCGGCGCGTTCCGAATTGAACCTTCAGATGCGAAAAAGGCAAAAATCATGATGACTATAGAACAAATACTGGCTATGGACGAGAAACAGATTTTTGATCGCAAGAGTATTCAAATAAAGCCATCTGATTTGTCTGCGACTGTCTGCGCTTTTGCCAACGCGGATGGCGGCACGATAGCAATAGGAATTTCAGATAAAAACAAACGAATAGAAGGTGTGGATAATCATACCCGCCAGCTAAATGAAATTTTGAGAACGCCAATTGATTTTTGCCGTCCATCCGTTCCTGTCAGCGTAGAATTTGTCGAGTGTATGAATTACGAAGGAAACAAGGATCGTGTTCTGCTGATGCACATAGAGGCCAGTCCTCTTTTTCATGCAAATCAGGCAGATGAGGCATTTATCCGGGTGGGAGATAAAAGCAAAAAACTAGATTTCAATGATCGCTTGACGTTAATGTATGCAAAAGGCGTTCGCTATTACGAGGATGAACCGGTTGCCGATGCTTCCATTGACGATCTTGATATGGATTTTATCGCCCGGTATTGCGCGAAAATCGGATATGGAAAAACTCCTGAGCAATATGTTCGCGAAAATAAAAAATTCGTAACCATCAGGGACGGCAAAGAACATGTTTCGGTTGCCGCCATTTTGCTCTTTGGGAAGAATCCCCAGCTCTTTTTTCCGAGAGCGTTCATTCGTTTCATACGTTATGACGGAAACGAGCCTTTGGTCGGGAAGGATATGAATGTTGTCAAAGATGTGATTTTTGAAGGCAGAATTCTTGACCAGGTAGAAAAAGCCGTGTCTTTTATACAGAACCAGATGAATGAAAGGACTTATCTCGGCGATGACGGAGTTTTTGTTACAGAGGAGGAGTACAGCAGATTTGTTCGTACAGAACTTGTTGTAAATGCGGTGGCGCATCGGGACTATGGAATTAAAGGAACCGACATCCAGATAAAGATGTTTGACAACAGGCTTGAAGTTGATAGTCCAGGCGTTTTCCCCGGAATGGTTAAAAAAGAGAACATTCGCTATACGCATTTCTCTAGGAATCCCAAAATAGCATCTTTTCTAAAAGATTATAGCTATGTGAAAGAGTACGGCGAAGGCGTTGATCGCATGTGCAAGGAACTTGAGTGTATGGGACTTCCAGGTCCTATATTTGAAAACAATTCCTTTATTCTCAAAGTTACCGTGATGGGAGCATCATTTCGCTCAAGGTTATATGCCAATAACGTTGCCGATTCGCGGTTGAGATTGCCGATTGGCGGGGAAGAGATTGCCGATTCGCATACAAGGTTGCCGGTTGATGAGCAAATACCGACTCGTCGGGGAGTCGAAACATCCACAAAAAGCGAGAGGAAAACATTATCTGCGATTTCTTTTGATAGTTTGCTGAACAAAATGTCATACACCGCGCCAGTCAATTCTTGCTTGAAACTGATATATCAGCAGGTTGAAGCTAATCAAATGTTTGGTTCGAAATACGTTATGAACATATTGAATTGTTCTGAACGAACATCAAGAAATCTCATGAATAAGCTCAAGGATATGGGAGTATTGGCGGCTGTAGCAGGAAAGGGCAAAGGCAATTATCGATTCAAATACGATGATGAGTTGTAGGTCGTTTGAAAACCGCATAGAAGCTACCTTTCGTGCGCAGATCATGCATGAGAATTAGGCATTTTTGTTTGAACCATAAATCAAGGTTGTCACAATGGCTCAGATTGAGGGTTTCAGAATTCGAAACTACAAGGTTTTGAAGGATATAACATTAGGAAAATCGTGGAACAATCAGTGCGACCCTCTGACAAAACTGACAGCGCTGATCGGCAAAAACGGAACGGGCAAGAGTTCGATCTTCGAGGCGTTTGGTTTCATATCGGACTGCCTGAAAAACGGCGCGGAAGAAGCCTGCGACAAAAGAGGCGGCTTTGAAAAAATTTTTTCAAAGGGGCAGGATGTCACCGAAGGCATGAATTTCGAGATATGCTACAGAGACAATCCGGATGCCTCTCCTGTAACTTATGAGTTCTCGATTACAACGGATGAGAAGAAACGTCCCTTTGTGTCAGCTGAACGATTAAGACAAAGAGTCGATTACTCGACAAATGCTGAAGGTTCTTCATCTTTCCTGATTCTTAATAATGGCGTTGGCGTAGCATGGAAAGGCGAAGCGGCGGGCAGACTGAACAATGATGACGACAGCACGCTGCTGGCTTTTATCGATCAGATTGAAAAAGGATCCAACATCAAAGAAGCAAAAGATGCCGAGGTGGTAAGGCTGGATGACAATCGGCATCTTGCTCTGGCAACCTTAGGTTCGCTGAAACAGCATCCGAGAGTTGCAAAATTAAGAAAATTCATTGAAAACTGGTATTTGAATTATTTTTCTCCCGATTCGGCGCGTTCACTTCCTGCTGTGGGATGCCAGAAACATCTCAACGCGCGCGGCGACAACCTTGCAAATGTAGTTCAATACATGCAGAGGGAGCATGGCGACAGGTTCGCTAAAGTGCTCGATAATATTTCAAAAAAAATTCCAGGCATAGAGAAAATCGATACAAGGGTTTCCCCTGACGGCAGGCTGCTTCTTGAGTTTTACGCTCAAGGCTTTTCCGATCCGTTCTACGCTCAGCAGATCTCCGACGGCACATTGAAATTTTTCACTTATATGCTGCTTATTGAAGATCCTGAACCTCATTCACTGATTTGCATAGAAGAACCTGAGAACGGGCTTTATCATAAACTGCTTGACCTGTTGGGACATGAGTTCAGAAACTACGCTTCTGATGCAAAAGAAGATTCGCAGGTGTTCATTACTACCCATCAGCCTTTTTTAGTTAATGTGCTTGAGCCGAAAGAGGTATGGATTTTGGAAAAACAACCCGACGGCTTTTCAAAAATATTCCGCGTCAGCGATAACGAACTAGCAAACAACATGACGGAGGCCGGACTTCAACTGGGCGAGTTGTGGTGCAGCGATTATCTTGGCGAAGAGTAGATGCATTTTGAATTTCTGGTTGAAGACATTTCCTGCAGTCGAATGCTGTATAACATTATTCCAAAGATAATCGGCTCCGAATCAGTCAATACGTTCAGGATTATTCCTTATCGGGGTTGCGGTTCATTGCCGAAAGGGCTGAAAGCGAATCAGGCCGCTGACAAAAGAGCATTGCTGAATCAGCTTCCCAAACTGCTGGTTGGATACAGTATGACGTTTCAGAACTGCGTTGATGATAATGCGATTATTGTGGTTTGCGATTTGGACGCCAGAGATAAAACCGCTTTTTTATCTGAGCTGAACAGAATTCGAGAGAGTGCATTGGCAGCCACGACTGTTTCTCTGAAGGTGTGCTTCTGTTTGGCTGTAGAAGAATGCGAAGCCTGGCTGCTGGGAGATTGGGACGCCATAAAAGAGGCGTATCCCAAAGCCAGAATCAATGTTTTTCGCAGATACGTAAACGACAGCATTTGCGGCACCTGGGAAATGCTGGCCGATGTGGTGTATTCAGGCGGTTCAGAGGAGTTGAAGAAGCGAGGATACGCCGCAATAGGCACCGCAAAATGCGAATGGGCTGAAAATATCAGTCAGCGCATGAATGTTGACTCCAACAGGTCGCCAAGTTTCAATAGATTTAAAGAAACGCTGGAAAGGTTAAAGACACCAGACTACGCCACTACGCTGGCATAAGAGCCGTTATCGCTTGAAAAACGACTGGCTAAACAGAAAACATATCCAGGGCAGAGCGCCGTTGCATGTTCAGAATCAACTGTCTACCGCAGTCATTTTACCCATATAATTCCAATTCTGAAATCAGACCGAAAGTCAGGAAACACAAGCCTGCAGCCCACATTTTCAGAGATTTTGCTGCGGAATGCTGCGAAAGTGCGAATGACTGTTCATTCGGCATGGTATCGCCGGTTTTTATCCCCCAAATTTTAAAAATTTGGGTTCTGAGAACGCGTTTATCCGTTGTGGTATAGCTGTGGTCAATTAGTGTCTGTTTGTAATACGCTAGACGATGCATACGGTGTCGCAGGTTTGCTATGAGGTGATAATCTCTCTAACCGCAATTGGCTAGGAGTGAGAAACGAGAATTGGTTATCACCGCAACGGAGACGATTATCACCGCAGCAGAATTGGCTATCACCGCAACGGAGACGATTATCACCGCAGCAGAATTGGCTATCACCGCAACGAAGGTGGTTATCACCGCAGGATCACCGCAACGAAGGCGTTTATCACCGCAAGATCGCCGAACAGTGCAGACCATCACCGCAACAGCGGCGCAATTTGAAAAGTCGGTCGATTTGTGAGGTTCTGACCTGATTCCGGATAGATTGTTTGCAGGATTTTGGATCAGCGCTTTCGCAATTCTGAGACGCTTCTTACGCGTTTTAGGATCAGAACTGTACTGATACAGGAACGCTTTTAACAGAGTCCGGATAGGCCGATGCGGATGACAAGCCTATCGGTTTGCTGGATGATGCGCAGTCGAAACCGTTTGACAGCGCCCCGGTGGCGGATGAAGGGATAGGCTGGAGATGATATGTCTGACGTGTCGCGCCCAACATTTGCCTGAGCGCGTTTGTTGGGGATACGCAGAAGAGCTGATACCCGGAGACGGTTGAATCCATGTTCCGCTCCAGCGTGTCCCTTCTGTCTATCATTTCCCCGACATTCACGCCGCCTGATTTTGTCCGAAACCGCTTTAATCATCCAAACCGCCCGTGACAGCCGATCCGGCAAGCGGAACCGAGGCAGGAAGACGCGCGATCGCATGACTCTTTCCGGGAAAACATCGCTGCCGGATCTCCTGGCATGACACCATGACGCAGGTTTCAGCGGGATTTGGAAAAATTAGATCTCAAACACGAATAGCCTCACAAATTTAGTTGTCGGCGCATGTACAATTATACCTATGGTCAAAACAATCCCGCATCCCACCAGCCCGCGCAAAAGGAGGCACAATGGCTGACAAAGAAAATCAGAGCGAGTATTTCACTCCCAAGTGGCACAAGGAACTTCTGATCTTCAACAAGATCAAGCCTTTCATAATTCTTGAGGGCAACATTCTGGATCAGTACATCTATCCGGAGGACACCGACTACAAAAGCCAGGGAGAGATCAGTTCCATCGACGGCTATCTCTACGCATTCTTCAAGAATCTCGGCTACAAGAACGTGATCTTCTACAACTTCATCAAGGGCTTCAACTGCGACTGCGGCGATGACCCGACGAAGGAACTGGACGAGTTCGCGGCGCTCATCAACGCCAAAACCGAAGCCGTGCCGGGGCGCAAGGATCTGACCCGCATTCCGGCCTCCTTCGACGATGCGACAACTCTCACCACCCGGGCCCTGTGCCAGGAGCTGGAGTCCACGGTTGTGGTGATGGATTTCGCCTCCCGCTACATCATCGGTCCCAACAACATGACCTATCCCGACGTGGCGTCCTTCACCCGGGTGCAGAACATGGTGCAGGAAGCCCGGGAGGTTCGGGGCAAGGACGGAAACCGGCTCAAGAATTCTCTTCTCATGCTGGTGAACAAGGTCAACGATCTGCCGGCATGGCTGTTTCTGAACAATCCTCTGGCCAAGACCATCAACATCATGCCGCCGGGAAAGGAGGAGCGCCAGAGCTACATCTCCACCAAATTCAAATTCTTCTTCGACGACGACATCTATCAGGAGGACATGAAGAAGTACGAAAGCCCCGCCGACCGGCAGGAACTGGACAAGCTCATGCAGAAGTTCGTGGGTCTTACCGAGGGCTTCACCTACATCGATCTCCAGGGTCTGCAGAAGCTGTGCAAGAACCAGCGCTACCGCATTCCAGATTTCTGCGGGGTGGTGGATCTTTACCGCTACGGCGTGAAGGAGAATCCGTGGCAGTCTCTGAAGGTCTCCGACATCAAGAATTCCGAGGAGAAGTTCCGCAAGAGGGTCAAGGGCCAGGATCTGGCCATCCGCAAGACCCTGGACGTCATCAAGCGCGCCATGACGGGCATGGACGGCCTGCAGCACTCCTCCCACACCAAGCCTAAGGGCATTCTTTTCTTTGCCGGACCTACTGGCACCGGCAAAACCGAAACCGCCAAGACCCTGGCCGAAAATCTCTTCGGCGACGAGAGCAAGTGCATCCGCTTCGACATGAGCGAATACAGCCAGAGCCACAGCGACCAGCGCCTTCTGGGCGCCCCTCCGGGATATGTGGGCTACGAAACCGGCGGTCAGCTCACCAACGCGGTGAAGAACAATCCGTTTTCCATTCTGCTCTTCGACGAAATCGAAAAGGCTCATCCGTCCATCTTCGACAAGTTCCTGCAGATCCTGGAGGACGGCCGCATGACCGACAGCCAGGGCAACACGGTGTACTTCTCCGAGACCGTCATCATCTTCACATCGAACCTGGGCATCTACGTGGAGGACGAGACAGGCCGGACCGTGCCGAACGTCACTCCGGACGACAAGTACGACGATGTCCGCCAGAAGGTCCGTTCGGCCATCGAGGAGCATTTCAAGACCAAGCTCAGACGTCCTGAAATTCTCAATCGTATCGGCGAGAACATAGTGGTGTTCGACTTCATCCGTCCGGACGTGGCAGGACTTATCCTCAAATCGGTGCTGGATCGCATCATCTTCAATCTGCGCCAGAACAAGAACATCGAGGTTGTCATATCCGAAAACGCATACGGCCAGCTCAACGCTCTTTCCCTGATGAATCTGAGCAACGGCGGCCGCGGCATCGGCAACATTGTGGAAAACTACTTCATCAATCCGCTCTCCAGATATCTCTTCGATCACGAGGTGCTGGGGGATGCGGACGTTACGGTGGAGCGGGTGGTGGATCTTGCGCCGGAGGCCGTCAAAGGCAGAAGTCTTGCGGACATCACCGACAGCATGAGCTGCCAGATCGCAAAGAAGTAGTTCCGCAGACGGGTTCGGAATTGCGGCGCAGGTTTTTCCGCGCCGCTTCAGGATCCGCCGGTTTCAGGTTTTCCGTCTATCAGATTTCCGGACAATCCGGCAAGAGAGGATATTATGAAAATAGCCGTGCAGTGCATGATTGGCACCCACAAGGCCCAATGCGAGGATCACGCTCTGGTCTACGAGTTCGACAGCGTCCAGACCAGACTGTTCAATCAGGTCCGCTGCCAGGTGGAAACATCCGGTCCGCTGCTGCTGGGTGTCGCAGACGGCGTGGGAGGAAATCCTGGAGCCCATCAGGCATCCCGTTACAGTCTCGGCGTGTTTCCGGATTTCTGGCGAAAACTAGAGAAGACGGATGATCGGGCGCAGCTGCTGGATCTGCTCAGGGGGATCAACCGGGGGCTCATCGACTATTCAGCGGACATTCCGGGAAAGGAGAGCATGGCCACCACCTTCAGCGCCGTCTACATCGACGATGCCCGCTGCCAGCTGGTGCACACCGGCAACACCCGCATTTCGGTTATGCACTCCCGGTACCTGAAGCAGGTGACCACGGATTTCACCACCTATCAGTATCTGCTTGATCAGGGTAACATCGAGGCCGCCGAGCGCTGCAACCGCTGCGAGATCATCAGCTGCCTCGGAGGAGGGGACGAGCGCAATCTTTCAAGGGCGGAGTTCAAGACCGTATTCGGACCCGATCAGGGAAGAGCACCGCGTCTGGTGCTGCTCACCAGCGACGGCGTCCACGAGTTTCTGGAACTGGATCGGATGGAGGAGATCCTCAGCGACGATGCCACCGACGATCTTGAAAAGACCGACATTCTCATCCGCGAGGCGCTGGATGCAGGCTCGGCCGACGACAAGACGGCGGTGATCATCCGCATCTGAGTAGCATCGGTCAGCGCTTTCACAGGCACCATTCTTGGTGGAGTGTCCAATCGAATACATCTACAGATTGATATGTCATACCATTTGCGCAAATCAAGGAAATGACGATGTTCCAAGTTTTAAAAATATAGGCGCAAAAGTCCGTTGCTCTGCATGGCAATGAATGGATGTTCTTTCAATTGACTCCATCTCAATTCTTTGACTCGGAAATTTTGATAATGAAAGAAAGGATAGATAATCTAAATAATATATTGTTAAATGACTCAAGTCAATAATTAAGAGGGTGTATTTATGGATACAGATTTTCTTAAATCGTTTTCTAAATCTGAATTGTCACGTTATTCTTATTATGCACTTTGTAACTTGTATGAATCAACATGTTGTTCATGGAATGAGGACGAATATAATCAAATGATGTCTGAATATACATCAGATATAAAAGGTTATACAAATGTACTGTCACTTATGTTAAGATATATTGGTGTATCATGCAAGGGGTTGCAAGACAAGTATAAATTTGATATCAATAATGAAAGCTTTTTTGAATTGATTCTTGATAGACTGCAAGAACATTATTCTTCAGATATATATAAAGAATTTAGCAAATCGGAAGAGTGGGAAAAGACAACTAACTGTGACTTGTTGAAATTAGTTAATATATCACACTCGTAGTGAGTTAATGTTTTTCTTCAATCTCCTTAGACAAATAAGCCTGAAGCATCTGTTTATTGTCAAACTCATAATGTCCCGACCGGCGCAACACTTGCTGGAATAGAGACAGTTCCATGAACGATCCTCTGTCCGGATCAAATCTCAAAACCGTTACTCTTCGTCACCTCCTTTCGCAGGTTAGGAGGATCGGATGCTACGGCTAGGTTTTCCGCCCGTGTCACACTGCTGTCATGGGTGGGAACGTTGCATTCGACATCCGTCCAGGGTGTGTGATGATCCGGATCTGTAATCTGGAAGCTTCTTCGAAATTCCGGCTGCTGATGGCTACGCGAAAACGCGATTTGACAGGAGTTCTGCGGGCTGAGTAGAGCGGTGCCGCAAGGCGCGCATACGCTTACCTTGCACCTGATACGGTTTTCTGATAAGTTCATGGCCGTCCTGTTTTCATGATGTCTTTCAGCCCGCTCTGCAGATCATGGCGGGTACGACAGTCTCCCTTTGCTTTTCCCTGAACTGTAAACCTCATTTTGAGAGCATGATCAAATATCATGTACCCAAAACAGTCTGCTTTGGATATAATTACCCTGTAATTTTTCAAAACATAGGGATATTTATGGCAGTTGTTGGTTTGTTTTTCGGCAGTGACACCGGTAACACCGAAAAGGTTGCGAAGCAGATTCAGGCGACCCTCGGCAGCGATCTGGTTGATCTGCATGACATCGCTAAGGCGAAGGCTGAGGATTTTGCTCAGTACGATTTTCTGATCCTTGGAACTCCTACCTGGTACACCGGCGAGCTTCAGTCCGACTGGGATGCCTTCATGCCTGAATTTCAGAAGGTTGATCTCAACGACAAGGTTGTGGCTCTGTTCGGTCTTGGCGATCAGGAGGATTACTGCGACTACTTCCTTGACGGCATGGGAATTCTGAAAGAGCAGGTTCTGGCCAAGGGCGCGGTGCTGGTGGGCAACTGGTCCACTGAGGGATATAGTTTCGGCTCCGAGAAGGCTCTCATCGACGAGAATCATTTCGCGGGGCTGGCTATTGACGAGGATCGTCAGTACGAGCAGACCGAAGATCGTATCAAAAAGTGGTGTGCCCAGCTCACCGAGGAAATGAGTCTTAACCTCTTCAAGTAAAAGTTTTTAAATAACTCCTTTGTAAAGCTCCACTTGGTCATATGGAGCTTTTTTCGTTCTTGACTCGCATCATTTTCCCGTTCCTTTCGCCCTTTTGGCTAAAAACTTCTCTGTGACCCCTATGACGGTCTGCATGCTGATGTCGCGCTATCGCCTCTTGCGCGCCGGCGATCGTTGCTGCAGGCAACAGAAATCGCCTTGCTTGGCCATGCAGCCCAAGGCGCATAACATTGCTGCTTCATGACCCATGATCCATGCGGCATAGCGACCGTGGCCTCTGCAGTCTGTGCCGCCTCATGTCGCCTGCAGCAAACACTCTATATCATCCCTAAACTGCGGCAATCCCCAGACCCAACGATGACGAGAGTATTTTTTGCGGTGAGGTCGATCAGGAAGCAAGGAGGCCATGGTCCAGGAGCAGTCCTTCTCTTCGACGCGTAAAACTTCTCTTGAGGTGAGCCAGCAGGAATTACATTTCAGCATCCGTTTCAGTCAGTTCTGTCTCACAGGCTCGCGCCCTTGCCGTTTCTGCGTGGCGCGAAGCATCAGGAGCAATCGCAGAAGCAGACGTCCTGACAGGCGCAGCCCGTATGGCACCTCAGGCGTAAGTCTGACCATGCGCCCGCATGCGGCAGGCGCTGAAGCCGACGCATCCGCCTGTTAAGTTATGCTCCTGAAATTTTGCTGAGGAAACTATAAAACCGGTGTCGCTCGCTGTTTCAGAACATTTGACAAGCCTCACAAATTCAACTGTTCAAATTTTGTTTAACTGAATAAAATAGCCCTTGCGTTAAAAAGAAAATAGGATAGAATAGTCTGCGTCCGGTGAGGTGTCAGAGAGGCCTAATGAGCACGCCTGGAAAGTGTGTATACAGCAATGTATCGAGGGTTCGAATCCCTCCCTCACCGCCAGATTTCAAGAGACTCCGCTAATGCGGAGTTTTCTGTTTTCAGGCTATGCAACAGGCTGTAGCGCCCGTTGTCGCCGACGATGGGCGATGTGCGAAGAGCAAACCAAAGCCGCGCTCGCAGCCGCAGAGTCCTTTCCGGAGCGCTTCAGTTTCCCGCGCGCCTTTCGCGCCTGTTTTGCAACCTATTTCTTCTTCCGCTCTTTAATCCCCGGTTTTCGCCTCCATATACTACATAAGGCCCTACTGCCGCTACGGGCTTTCTGCGTCACGATACTGCGGGTGCGAGACCTGTAACCGTCGGCGTTTTTCGGGGTAATCGCTGGCCCTGCGCCAGGCGCGAATCCCTGCATGAGCTGCATAGCCGCCTGCGGCTCGGTCCGTCTTTTGGTCGACAGCCCTTATTCTTTGCCGCGTCCAGTGTCTTCCGGAGCCCATTTTGCTGAAACACAAAACCTTCGTCGCCGTGATGTTTGTCTGCGCCTTAACTGCGGCTCTGTGCTCCGGCATGGCCACCAGCGGCTTTATGGAGTTTCTTCAGGAGCACACCTCCTGCCGCCAGCATACGGTGGCGATGCTTGGCATGCTTTTTTTCGTTTTCGGCTTTGCCAGTTTCATGTATGTGCCGCTGAAGATCCGCTGGCTTCTTTCACCAAAGTTTCCCAACGACGAATTTCTGGAAACTCTGTTTGTTCCCATGGGATTTCTGGAGGCCCGCGCCCTGAGCAGCCGCGGCTCGGCGGGCAGCTATCTTGGTTTCATCACCTCAGGAGTGCTGCGCCTCAGCGGCGCCAAGCGGGATACCGCCTATCGCTACTACGCCATGGGACGCAACTTTACTCCTGAGCAGGCGCATGCTCTTCTTGATCGCTACCACGCCTACTGGACCACGGATTTCGAGAAGAAGCGACTTTTTCTCTGGCAGATCGGAGTCATTTACTACTTCGGCTACTATTTCACCGATCCCCGCTACACCGTCATGATGTCCGATATCCGGCATTTTCAGCGGGAGAACGAGCTGTTCGATCTGCTGGCTTCCTGGTACCGGCTGCCGGAAGACGAGATCCCCGCGCTGTTCGAACTGGTGTGCCGTATGTACGGCTACGGGGGATACTACCGGGACCGGCAGGCTGACAGCCAGAACTATGACAGCTATTTTCAGCGCAGCTATGACGACGATCCCTGGAGCGGCGGCCAGGATCCCTTTGTCCAGATCAACGCGCCGTCCAGATCGGAGATCCGCAAGGCCTGCAAGCTGTTCAAAATCGGTCGGGACACCGATTTTGCAGAAGCCAGAAAAATCTACCGTTCCCTCATGCTGAAAAATCACCCGGATCGGGCGGTAGCGGAGGGTCTGAGTCCCGAGGAGATCAGACAACGCACTGAAAAGAGCCAGGAGATCCAGGCCGCCTGGAACGTCATCAGATACATGTACTCTCAGAAAGAGCGGCAGGGGTGAGTCCGACAGGCTGGTTCGTCAGGGCAATTGAGCCGGGATGACATGACGCATCAGGCGGAAGCGGAAGTTCGAGATCCTGACGAACCAGGATTTCCGGCAAGATTTAGTTCGGAATCAAAAATATTGAACATTGAAGTCATATTTATTGACGCATCAAAGATCTTGCAATTTCCTGGAATCGGCATATAACAATAGCAGTCCGGGTCGGCAGGATATCCTCGTGGACCAACCCGTACCGGGTTTCTGTTGTCCTTCAAGCCCTGTAGAACCGAGAGTCCAGCCGGGACAGGCGTATCAGATTCCGTCTTTATTTTCGTTTTCTGATCAACCGGAAATTCATGCAAGTCCCTAAGCAAAAGCAAACCAAAAACATGGACCAAGCGATCGAGGCGCGCAACAAGGCGGATATGGTTTTGCGCCACGCAGCCGAAGCGACGCCCGACAGTTCCGTAAACCTTTCTGGCAAGAGACCTTTTCTGAAAAATCGAGATAGGCGAAAATCATAAACAACGATGGAGCGAGAAAAATCATGGGAAAAACGATAGAGTGGAAAATCGCGAAAAACGAGGGAGAACGCCAAAACGCCGAAAACGATGGAGCGAGAAAAATCGCGGGAAACGGGCGAGAGAGGAAAATCCTGAAAAAAAAGCACTTCCAGAAAGACTACGACGCTATTGTAAACAAACTCGAAAAATACCTGGAAAAGGACAACGTGTTCATCATCAAAAATGCCGATTTTACCTATTTCCAGGAAAAGCAATTCAAAATGGAACTGTACGAAATCAATGAAACGCTTCAGTTTGCGGAGTTTTTCCTGCAGATAGATGAAATAGCCATGTATGAGCCCGGTGTAAAAACGGAAAATTCAAAAATGCTAAATTGCACAAATTTTAACCTCTAGGTCGAAAGAGGAACATAAAATTTGGGGATCGGGGTCATCGAAAAAATTTTTTCGTCAGAAAAAATTTTTTCGAT